>DATNAT010000088.1:0-5925 GCA_035572355.1 Gemmatimonadaceae bacterium | reverse complement strand
CGCACACCGTCTCGACGTGGGCCGTCTGCGGAAACATGTCGAAGGCGCGGAGCGACTCGATGCGATACCGCGGCAGCCGCGCCAGATCGCGGCCGAGCGTGGCCGGGTCGCAGCTCACGTAGACGAGCGCGGCCGGGGCGGACGACGCCGCGTCGAGCAGCGCGCTCACGCGCTCGTGGAGCCCGACGCGCGGCGGGTTCACGATCACGACGTCCGCCGGCAGCACTTCGCCGAGCACGTGCTCGACGCGATCGGCGACCGCGCGCGAGCCGGACGGGAGCATCGAAGCGCAGCGCGCCGCGGCATCGGCGTCCGCCTCGATCGCGACCACGCGCACACCCTGCTCGGCGATCGGTACCGCCGTGGCGCCCGCGCCGGCGTACGCGTCGATCACGGTTTGCGGCCGCCGGCGGTGCACGAGGCCGATGACGTAGTCGTGCAACAAGCGCGCGACCTCCGGATTCACCTGCACAAAGGACGCGCTCGCGACCGCGCCGTGGCCGCGCCGCTCGTCGCCGTATCGCTCGGCGACCAGCATCCGCGGTCGATGCGCGGGCCGCCACCAGAGCGCGCGAGCCGAATCGACGGCCGCGAAGAATGCCGATCGCTCCGGCCAGGCATTTCCGCCCTCCATCACGATCGCCGCGCCGTCGTCGAGCAGGCGCACCGAGGCCCGCAGCTCGTCGGCGTCCGGAAAGAGCGACCGCGCTTCCATCACGTCGCGCCAGATGTTGACGACGCGCTCGTCGGTGATCGGACAGTCGGCGAGTTGGAAGATTGCACCGGGGTCGTCGTGCGGATGCAAACCGATCACCCAATCGGCGCGCGAACCGGCACGCCGCCGCATGGCGAGCGTCAACTTGCGACGGTATCGCCATTGCTGCGGGCTGTTCACGAGCTCGGGCGGAGCGACGGCGCGCTTGCCGATCCGCGACAGCGAATCGCGAATGATCGAGCGCTTGGCCTCGACCTGGCCGTCATACCGCATGTGTTGAAGCTGACATCCGCCGCAGCGATCGACCCGATAGTGGTAACAGAGCGGCTCGACCCGTTCGGTCGACGGCACGAGCAGGTCGGTGAGCGTGCCGCGCGCGAACCGTTTCCGAGCGTCGAGCGACACGCGGACGCGGTCGCCGGGCGCCGTTCGCGGGACGAACACGACGACGCCGTTCGATCGCGCAACGCCGTCGCCTCCCGCCGCGATGCTGTCGATCACGAGCTCGGCATCGCTCATCGGAGCGCTTCCTGCCGCGCCGCGCGCAGCCAGCCCTCTTGGCTACTCATTGCCCCAGCGTCGGCGGACGAAGAATCGCTGATCGACTTTACCGCGCCGGAGCGGCGCGGAGAGTGGCGGTCGCGGTCGGCGATCAACGCCGCAACGAGCGCCGCGGTGCGCGTCAATTCGGATGGGGGGCGCGAACGGACGAGCGTGTCGAGCCGCCGTTCGAGCCACTGAATCTCGATCGCGCCGGCGCGGAACTCCGCGTCTTCCATCACACGGAGGTGAAAGTCGCGCGACGATTCGACGCCGTCGATCGTGAGCTCGAGGAGTGCGCGATGCATGCGGTCTACCGCCGCTTCGCGGGTCGGGGCGTGCACGATCAGCTTGGCGAGCATCGGATCGTAATAGAGACCGACTTCGCTCCCGACTTCGATGCCGCCGTCCCATCGCACGCCCGGCCCGCCGGGAACGTGCAGGTACCCGATGCGCCCGGTCGACGGCAAGAAGCCGTTCGCCGGATCCTCGCTCGTGATGCGGCATTCGATCGCCCAGCCGCGCGGAACGATCTCTTCCTGTTTGAACGGCAGTGCTTCGCCGGCCGCGATTCGAATCTGCCACTGCACGATGTCGATGCCGGTGACGAGCTCGGTGACCGGGTGCTCGACCTGCAGGCGCGTATTCATCTCGAGGAAATAGAACGCCCCGTCGCGATCGAGCAGAAACTCGCAGGTGCCGGCGTTCACGTACCCGGCGCCGCGCGCCGCACGCACCGCCGTCTCTCCCATCGCTTTGCGCAGCGCCGGCGACACCGCAACGCTCGGCGCCTCCTCGATCATCTTCTGATGCCGGCGCTGGACGGAGCATTCGCGCTCGTTGAGCGACAACATCGTGCCGTGCTGGTCGCCGAGCACTTGGATCTCGACGTGGCGCGGACCGGCGATGTACTTCTCGACGTAGACGGCGTCGTCGCCGAACGCATTCTTCGCCTCGCGGCGCGCGGAGTCGAGCGACGTCTGCATCTCGCGGTCGTCGCGCACGACGCGCATCCCCTTGCCGCCGCCGCCGGCTGCCGCCTTGAGGAGCACCGGATAGCCGAATCGCACGGCGATCGCGCGCGCTTCGTCGGCGTCGCGGAGCGCCTCCGTGGTGCCGGGAACGACTGGGACGTTGGAGCGGATCGCGAGCTGTCGCGCCGCGGTCTTGCTGCCCATCGCGGCGATCGCTTCGGCGGGCGGGCCAATGAACACGAGGCCCGCGTCGCGCACGGCGCGCGCGAACCACTCGCGCTCGGAGAGGAAGCCGTAGCCTGGATGGATCGCCTCGGCGCCCGTCTCCTTGGCGGCGGCGATGATTCGATCGCCGAGCAGGTAGCTCTCGGCGGATGGCGGCGGACCGATGCACACCGCTTCGTCGGCCTCGCGTACGTGCGGCGCTCGCGCGTCCGCCTCGCTGTAGACCGCAACGCTGGCAATGCCCATCTCGCGGCAGGCGCGAATGACGCGCAGCGCGATCTCGCCGCGGTTTGCGATGAGAATCTTCGAAAACATCAGCGGCGGCGCCGGCCGGTCACGATCGCGTCAGAGCGGGATGTTGCCATGCTTCTTCGGCGGATTGCGGTCCCGCTTCGTGCGGAGCGTCGCCAGGGCGTCGATCAGGCGCGGCCGCGTGTCGCGCGGATCGATGATGTCGTCGAGATAGCCGCGGCCGGCGGCGATGTACGGGTGCGCGAACTTGCCGCGGTACTCCTCGATCTTGGCGTCGGTGGCGCGCTGCGGATCGCTCGAGTCGTTGATGTCCTTGCGAAAGAGAATCTCGACGGCGCCTTTCGGCCCCATCACCGCGATCTCGGCGGTCGGCCAGGCGACGTTGTAGTCGCCGCGAATGTGCTTCGACGACATCACGTCGTACGCGCCGCCGTACGCCTTGCGCGTGATGACCGTGAGCTTTGGGACGGTCGCCTCGCAATACGCAAAGAGCAGCTTGGCACCGTGCTTGATGATGCCGCCGTGCTCCTGCGTCACGCCGGGCAAGAAACCGGGCACGTCCTCGAAGGTCACGATGGGGATGTTGAACGCATCGCAGAAGCGAATGAACCGCGCCGCCTTGAGCGACGCACTGATGTCGAGCACGCCGGCGAGCACGGCTGGCTGGTTGGCGACGATGCCGACGCTCGTGCCGCCCAGATGCGCGAAGCCGCAGAGAATGTTGCCGGCATAGTCGCGCTGCACTTCATAAAACGTCGCGTCGTCGACGACACGCCGGATCACGTCGTGCATGTCGTACGGCTTGTTCGGATTGTCGGGCACGACGTCGAGCAACGCCTCATCGCGGCGGTCGGAGGGGTCGGTGCCGCGTCCGCGCGGCGGATCGTCGACGTTGTTCTGCGGGATGTAGCGGAACAGGTCGCGGATCGCCGCAATCGCCGCCGGTTCCGAGTCGTGGACGAAATGCGCCACTCCGGACGTGCCTCCGTGGGTGTCGGCGCCGCCAAGATGGTCCATCGTCACGTCCTCGTGCGTCACCGTCTTCACCACATTAGGGCCGGTGACGAACATGTACGACGTACCGCGCGTCATGTAGATGAAATCGGTGATCGCCGGCGAATACACGGCGCCGCCGGCACACGGTCCCAGAATCGCCGAGATCTGCGGCACCACCCCCGACGCCAGTGTGTTGCGCAGAAAGATCTCGGCGTAGCCGCCGAGCGAGACGACGCCCTCCTGAATGCGCGCGCCGCCGGAATCATTGAGTCCGATCACCGGCGCGCCGTTCCGCATCGCGAGATCCATCACCTTGCAGATCTTCTCGGCGAACGCCTCGGACAACGAACCACCGAACACGGTGAAGTCCTGCGAGAACACATAGACCAATCGCCCATCGATCCGCCCGTAGCCCGTGACCACACCGTCGCCGTAATAGCGCTCGTTTTCCAGACCGAAGTCGTTGGAGCGATGAACCACGAAACGGTCGAGCTCGACGAAGCTGGTTTCATCGAGTAGCAGGTCGAGCCGCTCACGTGCCGAGAGTTTGCCCTTGGCGTGCTGCGCTTTGACGCGGCGCTCGCCACCACCCTGTTCCGATTCGGCGATTCGGCGTTCGAGCAGCTCCAGCTTGTCTCGCATGGTCATAGGCGAGAAAAGCTACGCGCCACCGGGGTCTCATTCTAGACTTGCGATCAGCGAGGCTTCGACGAAGGCGGTCGCACGGCCTTGATCGGCTGCAACACGACGGTGATCGGTATCGAGTCGCGCAGCGTGAGCGATACCGGCATGACCTGCCGCTCGTACCCCTGGTGCTCGATGATCACGACCGCGCTCTGGCGAGGGATGAACGTGAGGCCCACCGTGCCAGTCACGCTCGTCAATACGGTCTTTCCCGTCGCCGAATCGCGCACTGCCACGCCCGCCATCGCGTCGCCGCTCTCGCCGTCGAACACGCCGAGGAGACGGCTCAGGTGGATCGACTGCGGAATGCCGCTCGGCGCCGTGTGTTGAAAGCTGAGCGAACGCGCGCGCTGCTGCTCGAGGTCCGCCAGTACGAGCCGGCCCCGCTCCATATCCTGCGATGCGTCGAGCGACGCTTCGCTGGTGCGCGTGTTCTGCCCGTTCGTGCGGGTGATGATCGGCACGCCCGGCACGAGCTCGTCGAAGAACGTTTCGACGCTGATCGAGGCGAACGCTTTGGCGTGCTCGGACGGACGCGACAGCGAGATCTCCGATCGGCGGATCACGAAGGTCGTTGGATCGAGGTAGATCGTACCGTTGAGGTCGGGGTCGATAATTCTGGCCGATGCGTGAAAATCGATTTGCCGGAGCGTCTGGCCATCGAGCGTGACCTCGCCGGCGTCGTCGAAGCAATGGTTCTTGATGAAGACCGGATCGGCGAACACGGCGAGCGTCGGAATCTCCACGCCGTAGCGCACGCCGAGCGCACTGAGCCCTGCGGAAACGACGACCCCGCCCGGCCTGTATTTCCACGGCCGGTCGCTGCGAATGGCGACTGTGTCGGATCGCGTGAACACCTCGGTCGTATCGAACTTGGCGCCGAGTGAGCCAGCTCGCGCGTCCGGGCTCTCGGTCAATCGGCCGTAGTATCGATCGAACACCGACGTGAACGGGTACTGGGTGCTCACCAAGCGGAACTGCTCGGCGTTCAGCGTCAATTGCTCGAAGACCGCGGCCAGATTGGCGTTGGCAAGGCTCGGCGCGCCAGGATGCGTGCACGCTTCGTCGGTCACGCGCATGGCAGCCAGGCGGACGGCGATGTGCGTCAAACGAACCGTCAGATCGGTTGTCGAATCTCGTTGGATGACCACGACGGTATCGACTGGCGCGTAGCCGACGCGGCGAATGCGCAGATGAATCGTGCCCGGCGCGATGCCGGACATCTGAAAGCGACCCTCGTCGTTGGTCAGGCGCTGCGTGTTCGGCCCGATGATCGAGACGCCGGCGAACGCCAGCGGTGCGCTCGCTTCGCGGTCGAGCACTTGGCCGGCGAGAGCTCCCGTTTGCGCGAGGGCGCGCCGAGGCACGCCGGCGTGCACGACGGCGCACGCGGCGAGAGCGAGCATGGAATGGCGAGCCGGGCCGGAGAGCCGGGCTGGTATCATCGAACTGGCATGAGCGACCGATAGATGCGTTCGGCGCGCAGCGCTCCGCAAGGTCTTCCGCACCGCCGATCGCCCTCCGCGCCCTCCTCAAATG
>DATNAT010000087.1:0-2312 GCA_035572355.1 Gemmatimonadaceae bacterium | reverse complement strand
AAGACGACGTCCGTCCCTCGGGCGTGAACGCCGACCTCGATCGACCCCCCACGCGGCGTGAACGTGATCGCGTTCCGAATGAGATTGCCAAGCACCTGCACGATCCGGCCTGCGTCGGCGTTGATCAGCGGAAGGTTCGTGTCGAGCTGCGCGCGCAGTCGCACGCCGCTTTCGGCCGCCTCGACCTCGAACATCTGGAGCGCGCGACGGGCCAAATCTGACGACTCGTGGAGGCTCAGCGAGATCGACAGCTGTCCGCGCTCGATGCTCGCGACGTCGAGGAGGTCTTCGATCATGCGGTTCATCAGGCCGGACGACGCGCGGATCGTGCCGAGCAACTCGCGCCGCTCTTCGGGATTCTCATCGTGCTCGAACTCCAGCGCGTGCACGCACATGCCAATCGCGGTGAGCGGGTTCCGCAGATCGTGCGATACGACGCTGAGCATCTCGTCGCGCGCGCGATTGGCATCGCGCGCCGATTCGTACAACCGCGCATTGGCCAGTGCGGTTGCCGCGGTCGCACTAAAGGTGGCGGCCAGGCCGCGCGCGTCCTCATCGAACGGATCGACGCGCGTCCGAATGAGCGTGAGCGCACCGAGCGTCTCGCCCGAGGAATGAATCGGCACGATGAGCAGCGAGCGGGCGCGAACGGCGCGCCAGGCTGCCAATTCCGAGCCCTCGGCAAAACGCTCGAGCCATTCGTCGTCGACCTCCTCGACGAGGAGGCGGCGATTGCGCCGCATCACGTCGATACTCGGCCAGGGCGAGTCCTCGGTGAGGCGTTCGGCGATCACGGCCTCGATGCCCGGGGAAAGCTCGGCGGCGTGATTCCGGCTTGCCACCCGCCGGAGCATACCATTCGGGTCGCGTACCACGGCCAGACTCGCGTCGGCGAGCAGCGGCACCGGCAGATCGACGATCGTGCGCACCGTCTCGTCGACGGCGAGCGTTCGGGAGAGCGCGCTCGATGCGGCGGCAAGAAATCGCTGCTCCGCGGCCGCACGATGCTGGCGCGTCGTATCGCGCAGGACGACCGTGAACAGAATGCCGTCCGGCCCGACCAGCTTCGAGATGGACGCCTCGGCCGGGAACTCGCTGCCGTCGGCGCGGAGGCCGAAGATCTCCTGGCGCTCTCCCATGCGCCGCGCCACCACTGCCGAACGCGCGAAGTTCTCGACGTGGACCGAGTGCGCGTCACGAAAGCGCGGCGGAATGAGAACCGAGAGGTGCCGGCCAACGATGTCCGGTTCGGAGTACCCGAAGATCTCCTCGGCACCGCGGTTGAAGTGGAGGACGCGCTGCGAGTGATCGACCGTGATGATGGCTTCGGCGGCGATCGAGAGGATGGCGGCGAATCGGCGTTCCGACGCGGCGAGTCGATCGCGAATAGCAGGCTGTTCCCTCGCCCGAAGACGAACCCGGAGGCGCAGGGTCAGCAGCGCCACGCCGGCCCCGGCGACGAAGATCAGCGCGAACAACACTGCGGACGGCAGCCTACGCCTCCGCGAATGTGCATTGATCGCTCATAATAGGAATTAGTTATACACTTCAGTTTGCTTCCGTCAATATGAGGAAGCCGTCTCGAACATGACACGGTCGCAGGCGGCCGTACGTGCCGGCCAGCCGCGGTTCAGCCGTGCGGCAGCGTCAGCGTGAAGGTCGAGCCCTCGCCTTCCGCGCTCTGGACACTCAGATCGCCATCCATCGCCTTGGCGAGATCGCGGCTGATCGATAGACCGAGGCCCGTTCCCTCTTTGGGATTCGCGAGACTGCGGCCCACCTGCACGAACGGCGCGAAGATCGATTCGAGGTGGCCGGGCTGGATGCCGATGCCGGTATCGGCGACATGCACGGCAACCGTCTCGCCGCAATCCTCCCACGTCACCTCGACCCGTCCGCCGGCGGGAGTGAACTTGACGGCGTTCGATAGCAGGTTGATGAGAATCTGCTCGACCTTCGACCGGTCGGCGCGCACGGCCAGATCGCCGCCATCGGTGCTGCGCCGAAATGTGAGCTCCCGCTGTTGCAGCTGCGGCTCGATCATCGGAAGCACGCCTTCCACGACGTCGACGACCCGGAAGGTCTCGATGTCGTACGCGACCTGCCCCGCTTCCACGCGGCTGAAGTTCAGTATGTCGTTGATGATGCCGAGCAGATGCTGCTGGCTGCGCTGAATGCGGCTGAGGTGCTCGGTCTGGTCGGGCGTGAGCGGACCCGGTATCTGCATCTGGAGCAACTGGGTGTACCCGCCGATGGCGTTGAGCGGAGTACGAAGCTCGTGCGACATCGCGGCGAGGAATTCACTCTTCGCC
>DATNAT010000086.1:0-4945 GCA_035572355.1 Gemmatimonadaceae bacterium | reverse complement strand
GATCGACCCGCCGCCGGCTCGTCGCAGTGCGGGTATCCCGTACTTGCAGCCCAGGAACACGCCGCGCGCGTTGATCCGCATCGTCAGGTCCCAGGTTTCCTCGCTCGTCGAGATCGCGTCGTCGTCCGACGAGTGCATGATGCCGGCGTTGTTGAACAGCACGTGCAGTCCGCCGAACTCCCGCTCGGCGTGCGCCACCATTGCTTCCGAGTCGTTGGCCGATGAGACATCGGCGTGGACGTACGACGCGCGGCCGCCGGCCGCCTTGATCTCGTCGACGGTATGGCGGCCGGCGTCGTCGACGACGTCCACCACGACCACCGCGGCCCCCTCCCGCGCAAAGAGCAGCGATGCCTCGCGGCCGATGCCGCTCCCGCCACCAGTGATCAGCGCAACCTTCGTTTCCAGTCTCATAATTTGGTTATTTAGATACGCTCGAAGTAGCGTTGAATCTCCCAATCGGTCACGGCCATGTCGTAGGCACGCTGCTCCGCCCGGAAGAAGTGGAAATAATGCTCGACCACGTCGCCGCCAAACGTGCGCTTGGCGAGCTCGCTCGTCGCGAAACGGTTCGTGGCGTCCGCCAAGGTATACGGTACGCGCGGCAGATCCTGCGCGGCGTAGATGTCGCCGGCGAAATGCTCCGGCGGCTCCGTGTGGTTGGCAATGCCGTCGAGCCCCGACGCCAGCGACGCGGCGAACGCCAGGTACGGGTTGCAATCGGCGCCGGGTATGCGGCACTCGATGCGGAGGCTCTGACCTTCCCCGACCACGCGAAAGCCCGCCGTGCGATTGTCGCTGCTCCACGCCAATCGCGTCGGCGCCCACGAGGCATCGACGTACCGCTTGTACGAGTTGACCGTCGGCGCGTAGAACACCATCACGTCGGGCACGTGGGCGATCCACCCGCCCAAGAACCAGCGGAACTCGTTCGAGCACGCCATGATCGGGCCGCACGCACTGTCGCCGACGAAGGCGTTCTTGCCATCGCGCCACAGACTGAAGTGAATGTGACACCCCGAGCCCGCCTGATTCGGCGCGATCTTCGCCATGAACGTGACCGCGACGTCCATCGAATCGGCTAGCTCTTTCAAGCACTGTTTGAACACTACATGCCGGTCGGCCATGGTGAGCGTCTCGGCGTAGCGCACGTTCACCTCGTGCTGCCCGCGGCCCCATTCACCCTTGGAGTTCTCCACCGGAACGCCCGAATCGTTGAGGTGCCGGCGGACCGCGCCATGAAAGTCCTCGGTGCGCGCGCCCTGCATCAGATGATAGTCCTCGAGATACCAGCCGGCGGGCTTGAGATCACGAAGCGCGCCACGAGCCACGTCGGCATAGCTCGTCCGGAAGAGGTAGTGCTCCAGTTCGGAGGCGGCGAAGGTGTCGAAGCCGAGCGCGCGGGCGGCCTCCGTCTGCTTGCGTAATACGGCTCGCGGCGCAATGTCGACCGGCGCATGCGTCTTCGTGTCATGAATGTCGCACAACACGATCGCCGTGCGTGGCAGCCATGTGGCAACGCGCAGCGTGGCCAGGTCGGGCACGAGGTGGAAATCGCCGTAGCCAAGCTCCCAGTTGGCGAACCGATAGCCGCGGACCGGCTCCATCTCCATGTCGGTCGTGAGGAGATAGTTGCAGCCGTGCGCCCCGTGTTTCGCGATGTCATCGGCGAACATCTCGGCGACGTAGCGCTTGCCCATCAGCCGGCCGTAGTGGTCGGTGAAGCCGACGACGACGGTGTCGAGCTCACCTTGCGCGATGCGTTTGCGGAGTTCGTCGAGCGACAGCATCCCGCGGACGTCTGGGCGAACCTCGGCCATCGGTGCGTTGCTCCTTTTTACGCGTACGGGCTCGACTGGACGCAAGGACGAGGCCGGGGCCGTCCTTCCTCCTTCCCTTGACAAAACGAAAGGAGCACCGCATTCCTGTATCCTGGAGGCAGCCATGCCCGAAACTCGCGGCGGCGAAGTCATCAAAGGCACACTCGAGATGGTCGTGCTCGAGGTGCTCCAGCACGAGCCCATGCACGGGTGGGGCATCACCGAGCGCATCGAGCGCCGGTCGAACGGGCTCCTGAGCATCAACCAGGGCTCGCTCTACCCTGCCCTCTACCGCCTCGTCGCCCGCGGATGGGTCTCGTCGGAATGGCGGACGACCGAGAACAACCGGACCGCCCGCTACTACAGCCTCACGCGCCTCGGACGGAAGGAGCTCGCCGCCGAGCGTGCCCAGTGGGAGAAGCTCTCGCGCGGCGTCAATCTCATCCTCGGCGGAGTGGAAGCATGAGTCTCCGAACCTGGTGGTCGCGAATTCGCGGAACGCTTCGGCGCGACGATGCGCTCGAACGCGAGATGAAGCGCGAGATGGACTTTCATCTCGACATGGCGGCGAAGCGGAACATCAATCGCGGCATGGCACCGGACGTCGCCGCGCGCCAGGCCCGCCTGCAATTCGGCAGCCTGGAAGCGGCGCGCGAAGAGGGGCGCGAAGCGCACCGCGCGCGGCTCGCCGAAAGCGTCGCGTCCGACGTGCGCTTCGCGTTTCGCGGGCTGCGTCGCGCTCCGTCCTTCGCCGTCGCCACCATTCTCACGATGGCCCTCGGCATCGGCGCCAGCACGGCGATCTTCAGCGTCGTCGACGCGGTTCTGCTTCGCCCGTTGCCGATTCCCCAGCCATCGGACTTCACCTACCTCGGGTGGCAGTGGAAATCGGGCGACGACATCCCGGCCTTGAGCGCCTTTCAATACGAGTTCGTGCGTCAACACAACCGCGCCTTCGCCGCGGTCGCCGAGTACTCGCCGCAGGAGGCGCAGCTGGGCGACGGCAACGCGGCGACTCCGGTGCGCGGGCTGGCCGTCAACGGCGACTTCTTCCGGACGATGGGTTTCAGCCCATCGCTCGGGCGGGCGTTCGATTCGACCGAGCTCGCGCTCGGCGTCGCGCCGATCGTGATCCTCGGCGACGCTACCTGGCGCATCCGCTTCGGCGCCGACCCGAAGATCATCGGGCGCCGCATCCTGCTCGACGGCGAGCCGAAAACAGTCGTCGGGGTGATGCCGTCGAACTTTCAGTTTCCTCCGTCGCCGGCCGACATCGGCTACCTCGTTCCGGAGCCGGTGAAGGCCGATCCGTCCGACGAGGGGCACAATACCGAGGCGATCGCTCGCGTGCGTCACGGGCTCACCGCCGCGGCGCGCGACGCCGACGTCGCGGCCTCGAGCCAGTCGTTCCGGGCGACGTATCCGAACCTCGCTGCGCCGCGCGAAGGGTTCAAGCTGTTCAGCAATCGCGAGGTCCAGGTCGGCGACACCCAGCGTATCCTGATCGTGCTCTTCGGCGCGGTGTCGCTGCTCCTCCTCATCGCCTGCGCAAACACTGCCGCCCTGTTGCTCGTGCGTGCCTCGGCGCGGCAGCGCGAGATCGCCGTGCGGGCGTCGATCGGCGCGAGCCCGGGGCGCATTCTTCAGCAATTGCTGACGGAAGGTACGGTCCTCGCCGCCGTCTCGGCGGCGCTCGGCGTCGCGCTCGGCATGCTCGCGGTCCGGAGCTTTCTGGCAACCGCGCCGTCGATGCTCCCCGTCGGCATGTCTCCCGCGCTCGACGGCCGCGTGCTCGCCTACGCCGTCGCGATCTCCGTCATCACAGGACTCGTATTTGGCCTCGCCGCGGCCGTCCCGTCGTTCCGCTTGCGGCTCCATTCTGGAATCCTCAGCGGCGCCCGGAGTTCGACCGGCGGCGGCACGCGCACGCGCGAGACGCTCGTCTTCGTCGAGACCGCGTCGGCTGTCGTGCTGCTCGCCGGCGCCACACTGCTCACGGCGAGCTTTGCGCGCCTGACCCACGTCGACCCAGGCTTCGACGCGGCCCGCGTGACCGCGATCAAATTGGGCCGCCTTCCAGCCGGCTATGACTCGGCGAGGACGGACCAGCTCCTCGCTGATCTGCTCGAGCGCGTTCGCACCATCCCGGGCGTCGATCGGGCAGCACTGGCGCCAAGCCTTCCGCTCGAGCGCGGCATGAACATTCCCGTCGACACCCGCGAGCATCCAGAGCGCGGAACCGGCGCTGTGGAGCTCCGCTTCGTTTCGCCGGCTTACCTCGCCACGCTCGGTGTGCCACTCCTCGCCGGCCGCGACTTTGGAGCGGCCGACGTCGACGGCAGCGAACCGGTGGCGATCGTCAACGAAGCGTTCGCCAAGCGCTTCTGGAGGACCGAGTCGCCGATCGGCCGCACCATCCGCGTCGGCCACCACAAGGATCGGTGGTTGATGCCCCCAAAGTTCCGGGTCGAGGCCGCGGTGATCGGCGTCTCTCGCAACATGCACGAGCTGGGGCTCGATCGACCGGCCAAGCCCACAGTCCTCGTGCCCCGGACGCAGATGGCGTTTGGAACGTCGCTGCTGCTCGTCCGCGGCGATCCGTCCAAGATCGCAAGCGCGCTGCGCGCCCAAGTCGCGTCCGAAGATCCGCAGCTCACGCCGGAGATCGAGCCGCTGTCGGCGGTGCTGAGCCGCAGCGTCGCCGGCCCGCGCTTTCGAACATTGCTCATCGGCACGTTCGCGCTGTCCGCGCTGCTGCTCGCCGCCGTCGGCATCTACGGCGTGATCGCCGCTGTGGTCCAGCAGCGCACGCGCGAGATCGGGATCCGCCTCTCCCTCGGCGCGCCTCGCGCCTCGGTCGCGCTGGCGGTGGTGCGACGCTGTCTGGTCTCGGTGAGCGCCGGTTCCCTCATCGGCCTGCTCGTCTTCTGGATGCTGCGCCGCACCCTGACGGCCATGCTCTACGACACCTCGACCGGCGATCCGCGTTTCTTGGTCCTCGCCGTGGCGCTGCTCGCGATCGTCGCGGTGGCGGCGGCGTGCATTCCGGCCCGCCGCGCGGCGCTCCTCGACCCGGTGATCACGCTCAGGCTGGACTGAACGCTCAACTCCTCTGCAGTCGCTGC
>DATNAT010000085.1:0-3740 GCA_035572355.1 Gemmatimonadaceae bacterium | reverse complement strand
GCCGCCGCTCGCGGTGCTCTCGACGACGACGATCTCGGTCACGGCGCGCGCCGGCTCGGCCGTCGCCTACGACTTCGCGCCGCACGGAATCAAGTTCGCGGTGCCGCTCGTCGTCACGCAGAGCCTCGCCAAGACCGACGCCCAGACCGGTCTCGTGAGCCTGAACTCGCTCTTCGCCGGCTACTACCCGGACAGCAAGAACATCACGAGTGTGACCGAGTTGTTGAACCTGAATGTGAATTTGCTCAACTCGACGGCGATCTTGACCGTCTGGCATTTCTCGGGATACATCTTCGCGAGCGGCCGCAGCGGCGAGTAACATCGAACACGCTCGACGCTCGATCCCCACCACGCGGCGCGGCGGCGCGCCGCGGGTAGGGGCGAAGGGACGACGCCACGAATCGACGCCTCAGCGGACGCTCCATGCTCGGAACCGACACACGCGGAACACGGCGTCCGGGCACCGCTGAGGCTCGTCGTCTCGCCGAGCTGGCGAGGGCTGCCGGCCTTGGCGATTCACCTGACGACGCGCTTCTGCTCAATCGCGAAGCGCTCTTCCTGCTCAACAGCGAGAGGCAAACCCCATTGCTCGCCGATGTGCTGCGTTGGCAGGGCTCGGTGCTGCGCGACCGAGGCCGGACATCCGAAGCAGAGCCGCTGTATCGGCGCAGCCTCGCGATCGCTACGGATCTCGAGTACGACGCTGGACGCGCACATGCGCTCAATTGCCTGGCGTCGCTCGCACAGCGCCGTGGTGAGCTGGTCGCCGCGGCCGGCCTTCTGACCGACGCGTTGGCGATCGCCGGCGGCGCCGAGGAGACGCGCCTCGTGGGGATGATCCAGCAGAACCTCGGCATCATCGCCGACATTCGGGGCAATCCCGCTGCGGCCTGTGCGTACTATCGCGTCAGCTTGCGCACGTTCGAGGAGACGAACGATCTGCAACCGCTGTGCTGGGTGCTGAACAACCTGGGCTACCTGTACATGAAGGAGGAGCGGTACGAGGATGCGGCGTCGACGTTCGAGCGGGCGTTGGGGATTGCCCGAGCGCGCGGCGACCTGATGTCGGAAGGAATTCTCGAGCAGAACCGCGCGGAGCTTGGTCTGATTCGGGACGCGATCGAAGAAGCGTATCCGTCGATCGCACGGGCCCTCGAGGTGGCGGAACAGCGATCCGACGACGTGCGCCGGGCCGCGGCGCTCAAGCTTCGGGGGGCCTACGAGCGCCTTTCGGGCCGGCCAGGGGCGGCCGGCGACACGCTCCGGCAGGCCTTGACCTTGAGCGCGGTAGGAGAAGACGCGCTTTTGGGCGCGGAAATCCTTTATCAGTATGGACTTGCACTGTTCGACGAAGGGGACGTGGAGCATGCGCGGTCCGCCTGGCAATCGGCCCTGGACAGCTTCGAGCGCATTTCGGCCAGGCAATGGGTGAGCCGAATCCAGCGGCGATTGAGCGGAGAGACGGCCGGCCGATACTTGTAACCGTAACGGTCTTGCCCGGTGGGTGAGGCTGTTATGTCCCCCCACATGGCCGAGGTCGGGTTTGGCTACCGCCGTCGTCGGCGCTCCGGAATCGTCTCCCTCCGGCGCCACTTTCGGGTTCCAGAACATCATTGGTGAGAGCGCCGCGCTGCGCGAAGCGACGGCACTCGCCGCGCGCGTCGCGACCACGCGACGCACCACGGTGTTGCTCATCGGCGAGACTGGGACCGGCAAGGAGTTGTTCTCGCGCGGCATTCACTACGCCAGCGCCGCCGCCAACGAGCCGTTCGTCGCGATCAACTGCGCGGCGATCCCCGAATCGCTGCTCGAGTCGGAGCTGTTCGGCCACGAGAAGGGCGCCTTCACCGGAGCCCACGCCCGCAAGCAGGGCTTGCTCGAGCTGGCCGGGTCGGGCACGCTCTTTCTCGACGAGGTGCACCAACTTCCGCGTCAGCTCCAACCGAAGCTGCTGCGCGCGCTCGAGTCGCGGCAGGTTCGCCGCTTGGGCGGCTTCGAGGAGATTCCGATCACCTGCCGCATCATCGCGGCGAGCAGCCCGATCCTCGATCAGGTCGTGGCAAGCGGCGAGTTCCGCGAAGATCTCTACTACCGATTGAACGTCTTCGCGATCACCCTGCCGCCGCTGCGCGAGCGGCTCGAGGACGTCGAATCGATCGCGGCGCATTTCCTCGCCGAAGAGACGCGTGAGTACCAGAAGCCGAAGCGTTTTGCCGACGACGCGATCGCCGCGCTGCTCGTGCACCACTGGCCGGGCAACGTCCGCGAGCTGAAGAACGTCGTCGAGCGTGCCGCGATCCTCAGCGCGGACTCGCCGGTGGTGCGTTCCGAGCATCTCATGATCCAGCGCCGCACGGCGCGCGTGGTCGATCCCGACGATTCCGTGGGAGAGATCCGCATGCCGCGCGAAGGCAAGCTGCTCGAGGACATCGAGCGCGAAGCCGTCGCGCTCACGCTCAAGATCACCGGCGGCAATCAGGCGGCCGCGGCGCGTCTGCTCGGCATCTCGCGGCCAACGCTCGCCAAGAAGATGGGGCCGCGCGATGCATCGCTCGCCGGCGAGCCGGGTCAATGACCGCGCCGTCTCCACTCGAGCCGTCCGCGCTCGCCCCCGCCGTCGCCGCGCTCGTCGAAGAAGCGCAGCGGTCGGAGCGCGCTGGCCAGCGCGAGATCGCGCGCCGCAAGTACGAGACGGCGCTCTACCTGCTGCGACCGGGCGATGGCGCGACGGCGACGGCGATCGTTCGCCGAATCGCGCGCGCCTACATCGACGACGGGCAGTCCGACGCGGCGCTCGACTGCCTGGCCGCCGCGCTTGGCATGTCCGAATGTCTCGATGAAACGAGCGGTCGCGCGCATGCGCTCAACCTGATGGCGATCTCGCACGTGTTGCGCGGCGGCCTGGAGGAGGCGGAGCGGCTCTACGCCGCGGCCCTCGCCGACGCCACGGCGGCGCGCGACGAGCAGTTGATGGCAATGATCGCGCAGAACCTCGGCATCATCGCCAGCATGCGCGGGGATCTCGTCGCAGCGCTCGATCACTATGCGTCGAGCCTCGTCACGTATCGCACCGCCGGCTTGACCGGGTACCTCGGTCCGGTCCTCAACAACATGGGTATGGCCTACACCCAGCTCGAGCGACTCGATGAGGCGCAGGCGGCATATGACGAAGCGGTGGTCTATTGCAATGCCGCCGGCGACGCGCCGCACCGGCTGCTGGCGCTCGTCAACTCGACCGACCTCTGGATCGCGCGCGGCGAAGTCGATCGCGCCGCCGCGCTCTGCCAGACCGTGCTCTCCGAGGCGTCGGCGGCGGGCGATCAGCGCGCGTTGGCCGAAACGCATAAGCAGCTCGGCGTGATCGCACGCATGCGCGGCGACCTGGACGAGTCCAAGCAGCAGCTCGCGACAGCATACGACAACGCCATGCGCCGCGAAGATCTGCTGCTCGCCGCCGAGACGGTGAGCGAGCAGGCGCAGCTCTTCGAGCGCATGGGCAAGAACCGCGAGACGCTGCAGGCGCTGTCGCTCTCGCACAACCTCTTCACGAAGCTCCGCGCGCAGCGCAATCTGGCCGATCTCAAGAAGCGCATCGGTGCGCTCGAGACGCGCTTCTACGACGTGGTCACCCGCTGGGCCCAGACGATCGAGTCGAAGGACGTCTACACCCGCGGCCACTGCGAGCGGGTCGCCGAATACGCCTGCGCCTTGGCGCGCGACGTCGGCTTCGACGACATCAC
>DATNAT010000084.1:0-2311 GCA_035572355.1 Gemmatimonadaceae bacterium | reverse complement strand
CTCGGCGAGGTTGGGCGCGCGGAACGCTCTGTACACGGCGCCGTGCAACGAGAAGTTCGACGACACCTGGTACCGCACGCCGAGCCGCGGCGAGAACGCGGTCTTGTTGCGGTCGGGATAGCTGACGTTGCCCGCCGCCGCGTCGAACGAATGGCCGTCGTCGTTGCTCCATTGGTCGACGCGCGCGCTGAGCTCGACGCTGAGCGGCGTGACCGGCGCGAGAATCGTCTGCGCGAACGCGCCGCTCAGCACCTGGTTGCCCCCCGACTGCACGACTCGCGCGACACCGCCGCACGTCGGCGCGGCGGGGCAACCAGCGGTATTGAAATCAACTTCGTTGAAGTCGCCCTGGACATGGCGGAAGTCTCCGCCGAACGACACAGTGCTGAGCTTCCCCGACAGGAGGCCGTTGCGCGACCACATCGCCGAACCGCCCCAGTCGTGGCTCGGAATCTCGGCAGTGAGGCTCGAGTCTTCCGCGTTGCGAAGCGTCGCCGAACGAATGGCGCTCGATCGCTGATCCTCGAGCTGTCGGCCGTCCCAGGCGCGCACGTTCAGCACGCCGCTTCCGAAGCCCTGATAGTCGACTCCGAGATCGAGGTTGCGCTGATCCCGGTTGTCGAAGGTGAGCGGCGTGCCGAGGCCGCGCGAGTCGCCGAACAGGTGGCCCGTGACGAACGCCGAAAGGTCGGCCGACGGCGCGAAGTTGAGCCGGCCGTATGCGTTCCGTTGAATGACGTTCGACGCGATGTCGACCGGACCGCGATCGTCCGGCGCGATCACGTTGTAGCCGCCCTTTTCCTGGTAGTCGCCGTTCACGTTCGCGCTCAACGCTCCGAAGAGCGGCACGCCCGCGGCACCATAGAAATGGCGCGCGTCGCGGCTGCCGCCGTCGATCTGGAGATCAGCCGACCCGGGGGCCATCGGGCGCGAGAAGAATGAGATCAGCCCGCCCATCGCGCCGTTGCCGTACAGGCTCGACGTGCCGCCCTCGACAACTTCGACATGGTCGAGCATCGACTTCGGCACGCGGCCCCAGTCGATCCACTCGCCCCACGCGTCGTTGACCGGAATGCCGTCGAACAACACGGCGGTGCGGCCTTCGTCGACGCCGCGGATCGAGACGATCTGCGCCGTGCCGCCGACGAGACTGCTCGTGCGGGGCAGCTCGACGGCCGGAATCTCGCGCAGGAGATCCTGCGCCTCGCGCACCGGACTCTGCTTCACCTGCTCCGGCGTGAGCACGTTGACGGTCGAGGCGACCTTGCTCGCGTCGACGGCGGTGCGCGTCGCCGAAACGACCACGCTGGAGAGGAGCAACGAGCCTTCGCCGAGCGCGACATCGTGGGTGGCCGAGCTCGCGGCAGAGACGGACACGGAGCTCGTGTCCGGCTTTCGCCCAATGGCCGTGGCGAGGACGGTGTAGCGGCCGACGGGCAGCGCGCGCAGCACATACTCGCCGTCCGCACCGGTGATGGCGATACGCTCCGGCGTGGCGACCGCGACGCGCGCACCGGCGATCGGCGCGTGCGTTTCGGCGTTGGTGACGGTGCCGCGAATGTCGCCGGTCTGCGCGGCGGCAACGGACGCGGCGCCGAGGGCAAGCGTGGCGAGCCAAGCGCCGAACCGACAGCGCGGGCGAAATACGACGGTCATGAAGCGCGAACCAAAAGGTGGCCCGGCCGACGGATGTGTCGACCGGCAGAGGCAGTCGGACGGAAATAGCAGCGCCTGACAGGTTGCCGACGACCCCATACAACCTACGGCGTCTCAAAAGATTACGCTGTGCATCCCGGCCGGCCAGTCTGCCGCTCCCGCGAGATCGTCGCCCGGGGGTTGCGACGTTGGCGACGACAGCAGAATATTTCAGCAAGATTTAGGTATGGCTAACTTTCTATTGCTGACGGCCTAATTGGCGAATCCGTTCCGAGAGCGCGCGCCGGACACTCCAGCGTCCGATCGCGCCGAAGGTTCGCGCGACGCCGCGCCCGAGGCCGCCTCGGACGCCGGCTGGCGCCGTGCGCGCGTCGCGCCAAGCCTCCAAGAGGTCTATCGGAGCGTGCCGATCGGCGGCGGGAGCTTCTTCCGAAAGCTCCTCGCCTTCGCCGGCCCGGGTTATCTCGTCGCCGTCGGCTACATGGATCCGGGCAACTGGGCCACCGATCTCGCTGGCGGATCGCGCTTCGGCTACGCGCTGCTCAGCGTCGTGCTGCTGTCGAACATGATGGCGGTCCTGCTCCAGGGGCTCGCCTCCAAGCTCGGCATCGTCACCGGTCGCGATCTCGCGCAAGCCTGTCGCGACCACTACTCG
>DATNAT010000083.1:0-20266 GCA_035572355.1 Gemmatimonadaceae bacterium | reverse complement strand
GCGATCTTCGGGCGGGCGGCCGAAACCACGGAAAGGAGCGTGGACTTGCCCGCGTTCGGCTGGCCGACGAGGCCGACGTCGGCGATGAGCTTGAGCTCGAGCTCGAGCGAGCGGGCTTCGCCGTCTTCGCCCGGCTGGTATTCGCGCGGCGACTGATGCGTGGCGGTGGCGAAGTGGGCGTTGCCTTTTCCGCCGCGGCCGCCGCGCGCGACGACGATTCGCTGGCCGTGCTCGAGCACCTCGCCGAGGAGCTCCGACGTTGTGAGATCTCGAATTATCGTTCCCACGGGAACGGGGAGCGCCACCGACGCGCCGGACCGGCCGCTCTTGTTCGCGCCGGAGCCATGGTCGCCCTTCTCTGCCGTCCACGAATCGCGGTAGGTGTAGTCGAGAAGCGTCGCGAGGTTGCTGTCGCCGACGACCTCGACATCGCCGCCGCGGCCCCCGTCACCGCCATCGGGGCCGCCCATCGGTACGAACTTCTCGCGGCGGAAAGAGATGATCCCCGAGCCGCCGTCGCCCGCTTTCACATTGACCGTGACGCGATCGATGAACATGGCTACTTCCCTCGCACGCGCGCCCAGAGCAGGCGCGCCGCCTGGGCCCGATCGGCGCCGATGTCGTCGGCCACCGCTTCGATCACGTCGTCGACGACGTCGGGCTCCACGCCGACGTTCCGCGCGCCGTGCAGATGCGAGTGGAGCTGGCGATCCTGCCCGGCCGCGGCGCAGGCCGCGACGATGCAGAGCTCGCGGCGCGCCAGATCGAGCCCCGGACGAGACAGCACTTTCCCATAACCGTCGGTGATCATCCAGTCGTCGAGCAGCGGATGCAGCAGGCGAATGTTGTGGCGCAGCCGGTCGTACATTCCGCCATAGACGGCAGCGCAGGTCGCCTCGCCATCGGCGCGCCACGTCGCCAGGTCGGCAGCACTCGACCCACTCGCATCGTTCGCCGGCGCGGCGACCGCGATGTCGGGCTGGACGCGCCGCCATTCACGCATCGCGTTCAGCGCGCGCGGAAAGCCGGCGAACAGATGACTCTGTAACAACAGCTCTTCGACCCATGCGGCCGGGATGACGTCAGGGATGGTCTGCATGATGGCGCGAATGTCGGCCTCTGTGCCGGCGGTAACGATGGCGGAGAGCCGCACGAGTGCTCTCGTCGGCGCATCGAGCTCGTGCAACGTGGCCCGAATCGGCGGTTGGGGCGTCATCGATTGTGCGCGGGCGGCGTCGAACGATTGCGCGAGCGGCCGATTCAGGCGACGGGCCGGATCTCGCCGACCACTTCCCCGCGCGTGTTGCGGATGGGCCGGCGGTAGAACTCTTCGAGGCGCGCCGGCAGCTCGGCCGGCAGCACGTCGAGCAGCTGCAGCACGCGCAGCACGATCGGAAACTGCGCCCGCTGCGCGCCATCGTCGACTTTGATCGCGAAGCCGACGCCGAGCTCCGGCACGGCGACGCAGTGCACGCCCTCGGCGCCGATCTTGGCGACGACGCGGCCGTCGGTTTCCTCGATCAACACCGAGTCGAAGCGGTCGGTGCCGCCGATGAGGAACGGCCGTGTTTGCATCGCGTGCGCCACACGGTGCAGCGCGCCGTCGCCCTCGCGCGCGGCGCGGGCAAGCGCCGCCCACGCGCGTGCCATTCGATCGAGCGGAACGGCGAATGCCACCACGCCGCACCCGTCGACCGCCTGGCCAACATCGCGTTCGTCGAGCCCCGTCCACTTGGCGACCGCCTGCAGACAGCAGCGCTGCACGGGGTGATCGCGCCGCTCGTAGCCATAGGTGGGCCAATTCGCGCTGTGCGCGCGCGCCAGCATCGAGGCGTGCTTGCCAGAGCAGTTGTTGTGGAGACGCGTGAGCCGAGCGCCCGATTCGCGGAGCAGCTTCATGCCGCGCGACGACAGCGGATCGTGCGGGCCGCAGGCCAGGTCGCCCTCCTCGAGCCCGATGTCGCTCAACATCCCCTGGGCGAGCGCGACGTGCTCCGGTTCGCCGCCATGCGACGCGCAGGCGAGCGCGAGCTGATCGTCGCCCCAGTGCAGATCATCGAACGCTCCAGACTCGAGGAGCGGCAGCACCTGGAAGGGCTTGGCGCAGGAGCGCCACGAGCTCAGAATGTGAGCGTCGTGCGCGCCGGCGATGAGCGTGTCATCATCTCCCACGACGGCCGCGTGCACCCGGTGCCGCGATTCGATGTCCGTGCCTCGAGTAGCGACGACGTCCAACTCGAGCGATTTCATCAGGAGAGTGCCTTCCGCGTGGGCCGCGAGCCGCCCGCCTACTGCGGCGGCGTGCTCCGGCCGATGTCAGGAAAACTAATCGGGCTCCGTCCACGAAAGGGTAGTCTCACCGTCGCGAACCGGACTCCGAGCGAGACGACTAGACCGTCTGAGCGGACGCGCTCGTGGTTCGCGCGGCGCGGGCGGTGACGTAGATCCCGAGCAGCACCAGCGCGCCCCCCACGAGGGTCGCGGCTCCCGGCAGCTCCCTGATTCCCGGAAGCGTCGCGGCGAGGAGCGTCGCGCCGATCGGCTCGCCGAGCAGCGTGAGATTGACCACGTACGCCGGCAGATATTTGAGCGCCCAGTTGAGCCCCGTGTGGCCGAGCAGCATCGGTCCGATAGCCAACGCGGCGAAGATGCCGATCTCGCGCGGCGGCTGCGGCATGATCGGCGCGCGCACGGCCGCCGCAAGAATCAGCAACACGACGAAGCAGCTGCCATACACGAGACCGACGTAGGGCCAGATGTCGAGCGTGGCGCGCAGCCGCCGCCCGGTCACGAAGTAGAGCGACGCGGTCGCCGCGCCGGCGAGGGCGAGGCCGTCGCCGAACAGCGCGCGTGCCGCCGACGCGTCGGTCGACGCGACGACGTCGGGAAGCGCGACCACGAACGCCCCGCCCATGGCGATGGCGATGCCGATCCACTGCCGTTGCGTCGGCGGCTCACGAAGCCAGGCCGCCGACAACAGTGCGACGAGCGCCGGCTGCATGTTCACCAGGACGACCGACGCCGCGACCGACGTCATCGCGACCGAAGAGTTCCAGGCCCAGAAGTGCAGCGCGAGCATGGCGCCGGCGCCGACAGCGAGGAGCAGCGCGCGCCCGCTGAGGCGCCGCCATTGGCGCCAGGAGCCGGTCGTGACCAGCGCCGCGGCGATGATGATCAGCGAGAGGCCGACGCGCCAGATCGCAATCGCGAGCGGATGGGCGTGCGACAGGCGGACGAGCGGGCCGGCGAAGGACACGCCGACGAGCGCCAGTACGAGCACCAGGGTGGTGGGCATCGCGCGGGAGTGTATCGGCGCGCGCGCGAGCCGTCAATCATCACGCGACGGGCCGTGCGTGCCTCACTTGCAGTTCAGGACGCAGATCAGCCCACGCATGTACCGATGCGGATCCTTGCGTACGTCGTCGAGGAGCGCGCCGAGATCCGTCGTCAGCTTGTTCAACCGGTCGTAGAGCGCGGGATCGTTGAGCAGCCGCGGAACGATCCCCTGCCCGCTCGAGAGTGCGTGGGCCAGCGAATCACCGGCTGCCGCCATGTTCACCAGATGCGTGTAGAGCGTGTCGTCGCGCAGCAGCTTTCCGAGCGTCCCGTTCTTGTCGTTGAGCGCCGTGACGAGCGAGTCCGCCGAGGCGGTGACGCTCACGAAGCGATTGTAGAGCGTCGGGTCGTCGAGCAGCTTCGCGAACGTGCCGTTCGGGTTCTCGAATCGCCCGAGCATCGCGTCGGCCCGCGACATCGTGGCGACGAAATGGTCGTACAGCGAGCGGTTCGTCATGAGCTGTCCAACGGTGCCTTCGCCTCGCAGCAGGCCGCCCGTGATCTGCCGCAGATCGTGTGTCAACCCGACCATGTCGTTGACGGCGCCCGCTGCTTGCGCCAGGACCGCTTCGTAATCGAGGGACGGCGCGATCGCGATCGTGTCACCCTCCTGGAGCACACCGTACCGCGGCGTGCCGATCGAGATGTCGATCACCTTGTCGCCGAGAAGCCCGAGCGTGCGGACGCGCGCTTTGGAGTCGGCGCGAATCTGGCTCTTGAGGTCGTGATCGATCGCCAGCCGCAGCTCGAGGTTGCGCGTCGTGTCGTTGTCGACGGGCAAGAAATCGATCGACTTGATGCTCCCCGCGAACTGGCCTGCCACGAAAACCGCGCCGCCGGCCTGCAGCCCGCTCGCGTTTGGGAGGTACGCGATCAGCTCGTATCGCTTGTGAAACAGGTTCGCCGACTGACCGAGCTTGTAGATCGCGACGCCGAGCACGAGGAGCGCCGCGAGAATGAGCGCGCCGACCTTGAGCTGGTCCCACGTGATGAACGACGACCGCTTCATGAGCTACGCCTCACCCAGAAAGTCGCGGATGTAGTGATCTTCGCTCGCCGTCATCTCCTCGGGCGTGCCAAAGAACGCGATCCGGCGGTCGTTGAGCAGCGCGACCTTGCTCGCCATGCGGAACACCGAGCGGATGTCGTGCGACACGACGATGCTCGTCACGCCGAGCTCGCGCTGAAGTTTCATGATCAGCCTCGTGATCGTACCGGTCGTGAGTGGATCGAGGCCCGACGTGGGCTCGTCGTAGAGCATGATCTTGGCGTTGTTTGCCATGCCGCGGGCAACGCCGACGCGCTTGCGCATGCCTCCCGAGAGCTCCGACGGGAACTGCTCCATCACGCGATCGGCATCGAGATCCACGAACTCGAGCTTCTCGCGCACACGCGCTTCGATCTGCTCCTCGTTCATGTCGGTGTGCTCGCGAAGCGGGTAGGCCACGTTCTCGAACACGGACATCGAGTCGAACAGCGCCGCGCCCTGGAACACCATGCCCATCTTCTGCCGAACCTCGAGCGCTTCCTCGAAGGTGAGCGTCGTGATGTCCTGCCCGTCGATGAGCACGCAGCCGCGATCCGGAACGAGCAGTCGAAGCATCAGCTTGAGGATGGTCGACTTCCCGGTGCCCGACTCGCCGACGATCGCCACGGTCTCGTGCTCGGCGGCGCAGAACGAGACGTCGTCGAGAATCGGGCGGTCGAATGCCAGCGACACGTGATCGATCTCGACGACGAGAGACTGCGCCGCGGGCGCCGCCGCCGGTCCCGCTGCAGGTCCCGCCGTGCGGGCCGCGGCGGCGCGCGCCGCGGCGGCGCTCTCACGCTCGGCAGTCGCGCTCTCGTCCGTCTCGCGCGCGTCGGTCGCCAGCTCCGAGCGGATCGCACGGCGCACCGCTGCCGGTTTGTCGGTCGATCGCCGCTGTTCGTCAGCCATAGCTGAGCACCGACAGCAGCAACTGCGTGATGAAGTAGTCGACGATCAGGATTAGGATGCTCGATGTCACGACGGTGCGCGTGGTGCTCTGTCCAACGCCTTCAGTACCGCCGGTCGTGCCGAGCCCGAAATAGCAAGCGGTGATGGCGATCAGTCCGCCGAACACGAACGGTTTGGTCAAGCCTTGTACGAAGTCGTTGGGGATGTAGCGGAGCGTGAAGCCGTCAGAGGCCATCTGGTTCCACACCGTTCGCCAGTATTGTCCGCTGGGCAGCCCAACCACGAACGAGGCGATGATGTTGCCGCCGATGATGCCGATGAAATCGTTGATGATCGTGAGCACCGGCACCATGATCAGCGCCGCGACGACGCGCGGCGTGACGAGCTTCTTGATCGGGTCGGTGCCGAGCGTGTTGAGCGCGTCGATCTGCTCGGTGACACGCATCGAGCCGAGCTGGGCGGCGATTCCCGACCCGACGCGGCCGGCGACCATCAGACCGGCGAGCACCGGCCCGAGCTCGCGCACCATCGACGCCGAGACGAGGTTGCCGATGTACATCGTCGCGCCGAAGGTCTTGAGCTGCACCGACGACTGCAGCGCGAGCACCATCCCGGTGAACAGGCCAGTCAGCATCACGATGCCGAGCGACTTGACCCCGATCTCGTCCATCTGCTGCACGACGTCCTGCGTGTAGAACGGCCGCGCAGCGATGAACCGCAGCGATTTCGCGGCGAGGACGAAGTACTCCTGAACGGTCAGGACTTTCGACTTCGCGGCGTCATTGAGGTGCGCGAGGAACGCGGGCAAGCGAGTGCGATCGGCCGTGCGAGTTGGTGCGGCGTGATTGGACGGTCGAGCCCGGAAGGGGCAAGGCCTGTGCCGAAGACAGCCGTTCGACTACTTTGAGCGCCGATGGCCCCCCCCGCCTCGCTTCCTCGCGAACGCCTGCGTTCGCTCCTCGACACCGCCGCGAATCGGCGCATCGCCGTGATCGGCGATGCGATGCTCGACGTCTACCTGCGCGGCGACGTCGAGCGCATCTCACCCGAGGCGCCGGTCCCGGTAGTGCGCGTCCGCGACCGGCGCTACGCCCTCGGCGGCGCCGGGAATGTCGCGCAGAATGTCCGAGCCGTCGGCGCCCGGTGCGATCTTGTGGCGGCCATCGGCGACGACGGCGGCGGCCGACAGCTCTGCGCCATGCTCGGCGCGATCGGCGCCGAGCTCGACTCGCTCGTCACCGTCGACCGTCCAACGACCACCAAGACGCGCGTCGTCGCGCGCTCGCAGCAGGTGGTGCGCGTCGACGAGGAAGACGACGAGGATCTCGACGGCGACGAAGTGGAGCGGCTGCTCGTCGCCGTACGCGCTGCGATCGCGGCCTCGGACGCGGTCGTGCTCGAGGATTACAACAAAGGCGTGCTCGTGGCGCGGGTGATCGACGCCGCGATGCATGCGGCGCGCGACAAGGGTGTGCCGATCGTCGTCGATCCCAAGTATCGGAATTTCTTCCACTACCGCGGCGCGACGATCTTCAAACCCAATCGCCGCGAGCTCGAGGCCGCACTCGGCGCCGAGGTGGATCTCGAGCATCCCGAGGCGTTGCCGGCGACGTTCGCTCGGCTCGGCGTCGAGCATCTGCTGCTCACGCTCGGCGAACATGGCATGGCGCTGATCTCGGCCGGGGGCGAGATCGAGCGCGTGCCGACGGCGGCGCGCGAGGTCTACGACGTGGTCGGGGCGGGCGACACGGTCACGGCGTACCTCGCACTCGTGCTCGCGGCGGGTGGCTCGGCGCGCGAGGCCGCGATCGTCGCGAATTTCGCGGCCGGGGTGGAGGTTGGAAAGCTGGGCGCCGCCACGGTCAGCGCCGATGAAGCGATCGACGCCTATGACAGCTACATGGCCGGGCCGACTGCGGGGTGAGGACGGAGGCGGGGCCAGCCGTCAGCGCCAGCGTGTGTACAACAGCAGCGTGCCGCACTGGGAATTCAACGACGCGATGTCTCCTGGCGTTGGCGCGCCCGAGGGGTAGAACTCGGCGGCCGTGTAATCGATCGTCCCCATGCGCGAGAGGTCCGGCACCGTCGCCGCGGGCATGGTCGGGGCGAAGACGCGTACGCCGTCGATGTACACGGCGACGAAGCAGTCTGGACTCTTGCATCCGCCGCCCGCTCCGCCCTTGCACGGCGTTCGGCTCGAGACCAGGAACGACCGCGAGCTGAGGTTGATGATCTCGAGGCCGCTCAGACGGCTGCCGAGGAAGGCGGCGAGCGTCGTGTTGTCATTCTTCTTGAATTCAGCTTCGGTGATGAACTCGCCCATCGCCATCTTCCGATGATCTTCGAAGCGCTGGAGGAGCGGCGGCAGATGCCGCTCGGGTGCCACATCCTTGACCTGCACGGTGGGCAAGATGACCGTGCGCTTGAGGACGGCGGTGATCGGCTGCGTGTCGGCGGGCGAGATCGACACGGGCATGGTCTGGATCTCGTAGCCGATCTTCCGCAGCCGGACGAGGCTTCCTCCTTCGGGGAGAAAGAGCAAGCTTACCGTGCCCGTGTTCGTGGTCAGCGCCTTCATCCCGCTCAGCGCATCGGTCACCTCCACGCCCTCGAGCGGCTCGCCGGACTCGGCGTCGAACACACCGAGCACCCGCAGCCGGTACACGGGCACACCGGCCGACCTGGCCGGCGCCGACTGGTGCGCAGGCTGCTGCGCCGCCGCGGGGATCGTGACGATCGTGACGAGTGTGCACGCAACGGCCGTGACCAACCAGTTCACCGCACGCATGGCAGCCCCCGAGTCGCTATTTCCCGCGCTTCACGTTTCGGCGCATATTTCGACCGTTCGACCGGTCCCGTAGCTCAGTTGGTTAGAGCAAGCGACTCATAATCGCCAGGTCGTGGGTTCAAGTCCCACCGGGACCACTGCCGCAGCATCAATGTGGATGAACGCCGCCAGACGCACCTTCGTTCCAGCGACGTCCTCGAGTCTACAATCCCGCGCGGCCGCCGGTTAGGTTTTCTCACCACGGTCGCGTAGCTCAGCTGGTTAGAGCGCCGGTCTCACATACCGGAGGTCACAGGTTCAAGTCCTGTCGCGACCATTCGATGGATCAGGTCCTGGCCCCGCCTCTAACGCGGGGCCTTTCCGTTCACGGTCACGTCGGCGCCGGCGCGGCGCAACCGGCCGGCCAGCGCCTCGTCGACGCGTGCTTCGACGAGCAACCGCTCACCTTCCATGCGCTGCCCCACCACGTCGCCGTCGCGATGAATTTCCGCCAGCAGTTTGCCGTCGGACGGAGACATCCGGATCTCGGATAGTGGTCGGCGCACACGAATCGCCGACGTCAGCGCGCGCCGGAGCGGTTCCAGACCCCCCTCGCTCACGGTCGACACGAATACCGCCGACGGCACGAGGGCGAGTATGCGCTCCTCCAGCGCCAGGAGCTCGTCGTGGCCCAGCAGATCGATCTTGTTGAAGACGAGCAGCTTTGGCCGATCGGTCACGCCGAGCTCCTCGAGCACCTGTTCGACGACGAGCCGTTGCTCCTCCCATCCCGGCGCGCTGGCGTCGATCACGTGGAGCAGCAAGTCCGCTTCGCGCGTCTCCTCCAGCGTGGCGCGGAACGAGGCCACGAGGTGGTGGGGCAGCTTGCGAATGAAGCCGACCGTGTCGGTGACGAGGACGTGCGCATGGTCGGCCACTTCCACGTCGCGGGTCAGCGGGTCGAGCGTGGCGAAGAGCCGGTCTTCGACGAACACGTCCGCGGATCCGGTCAGCGCTCGCAAGATCGAGGACTTGCCCGCATTGGTGTAGCCGACGAGCGAAGCTTTGAATTCATTCTGGCGCGATTGGCGTTGAATCGCCCGGCCGCGCTGTACGTCGCGCAGCCGCTCGCGCAACACTTTGATTCGGCCGTTGATCAATCGGCGGTCGGTCTCGAGCTGCGTCTCGCCGGGTCCCCGCATGCCGATGCCGCCGCGAAATTTCTCGAGGTGGGTCCACATTCGAGTGAGGCGCGGCAGCATGTACTCGAGCTGCGCGAGCTCCACCTGCATCTTGGCCTCGCTCGTTCGCGCGCGCGTCGCGAAGATATCGAGGATGAGCTCGGCGCGGTCCATCACGCGGCGGCCGATCGCGTCCTCGATGTTCTTGCCCTGCGTCGGCGATAACTCGTCGTCGAAGATGACGAGCGACGCGCTGTCTTCCTGTACGCGATCGCGCAGCTCGTCGATCTTGCCGGAGCCGAGGTAGGTGCCGGGGTGGGGGCGGTCGATCTGCTGCATCATCTCGCCCACGACGACCGCGCCCGCCGTGTCGGCGAGCTCCGAGAGCTCGCGCAGATGCTCGTCCACGGCGCGGCGGGCGCCCGGCCGCTTGAGCGGCGCACCGACGAGCAGGACCCGCTCGATCGGTGGCGCGACGGCGATGAGTTCTCGGCTTATTTGAAAATCCTCGAAGTGGCCGTCAGCGGGCGATGCCGGTCGTCGTGAACCGGCCCGTCGACGAGTAGGGCACTCGCACGGACCCGACGGGCGACCCGACCGTCACGTCGCCAAGGACGTGGTAGTCCACCGCGCCGGTGCTCAGGATGCTCCGTCCCGCCGCGCCGATGCCGGCGTAGGTGAAGCTCACGGGGATGGTCACCACCGTCGAGTCGTTGTCCTGCACGGTGAATCGGTCGCTCAGCGCGCCGCTCGCCACCGTGACGCTGTCACCGGCCAGGTTCACCTTGTAGGTGAGCTGCGTCGCGTCGAGCCGGAAATGGTTCGGATTGTAGACGCTGAGCAGAACATCCAAGCTCCCGCCCGTGATCCCGAGTCCGCGGACGCGCACGTCGCGCAGATGAACGATCGGATTCTGGAACGCCGCGCGGCCGAGCACCGAGCAGCCCGCCGTCGCCGCGAGCGCCGCCCCGACGGCGGCCAATGCGAGTTTCCTCATCTCCCCTCCCTGATCTCCCCGGTGAAACCCCGATGACGCTGCTGCCGAAGTCGAACCCCCGCCGATCGCTCCAAACCGCCGGTCATTCCGACTGCTCCCGGCGTCGAAGCTCCTCCCACCACGCCAGCCGCTTGGCGATCTCTTTCTCGAACCCGAACGGGCCAGGCTCGTAGAATCGAGTACCGCGCAGCGGCTCCGGAAGATACTCCTGCGGGATGTATGCCTCCGGTGCGTCGTGCGCGTACTGATACCCCGCCCCATACCCCAGTTCCTTCATCAGGCCGGTGGGGGCATTCCGGATGTGCAGCGGGACCGGTTCGGCCGGATACTGCACTGCGGCATCACGCGCCGCCCCGAGCGCGCGCACGACGGCGTTGGACTTGGGCGCCGTCGCCAGGTAGACGATCATCTGCGTGAGCGGCAGATAGCCCTCCGGCGGGCCGAGCATGTGAAAGGCTTCCCGCGCGGCGACGGCCAGCTTGAGCGCCTCCGGGTCGGCCAGCCCGATATCCTCCGCCGCCATGGCAATCGCTCGACGAAACATGATCATCGGGTCGGCGCCGCCTTCCAGCATTCGCCCCATCCAGTACAACGCGCCCTGTGGATCGCTCCCGCGCAGGCTCTTGTGAAAGGCGCTGAGCATGTTGTACGTCTCTTCGCCGCGCTTGTCGTACCGCGCGAACCGGAGCTGCAGCGCGTCGCGTGCGACGCCGACCGTCACGTGGCCGCTTCGCCCCACATGCTCGGCTGCTGCCTCGAGCGCCGTGAGCGCCCGCCGCGCGTCGCCGTCGGCCTCGCCGGCAATCAGATCGAGCGCATCGTCGTCGACGCCGAGGCCCCAATCGCCGAGTCCTCGCTCGGTATCGGAAAGCGCGCGCGTCAACACGCCGCGAATGTCCGCCGGCGTCAGCGACTGCAGCACGAACACCCGCACGCGCGAGAGGAGCGCCCCATTGATCTCGAACGATGGATTCTCCGTCGTGGCTCCGATGAGCGTGATCGTTCCCGCTTCGACATGCGGCAGAAACGCATCCTGCTGCGCCCTGTTGAAGCGATGGATCTCGTCGGCAAACAGGATCGTTCCGCGCCCAAGCCGACGCCGGCCTTCCGCTTCGCCGACGATCTCGCGCACGCGCGGCACACCCTCCGTGACGGCGGAAAACGGAACGAATTCGCGGTCGGTGTACTGCGCGATCACGCGGGCGAGCGTGGTCTTGCCCGTGCCCGGCGGTCCCCAGAAGATCATCGACGCAACCGTACCCTTCTCGATCGCCTCGCGCAGCGGTTTGCCAGGAGCGAGGAGATGCTGCTGGCCCACGATCTCATCCAACGTCCGCGGGCGTATGCGCGCCGCGAGCGGCTGCGGCATGGTCGGCTCGAACAAGGAGCCGGTCCCGCGCGGTGTGCCAGGCTCCTCGCCGCGCCGTTTGCGTTGATCCATCGACGGCTCCGGTGCCCGCCCGCTACGCCAGCGCGACCGAGCGCGCGGCGAGATACAAGCCGCACCCGGCGACGAAGCTGAGCGGAATGCGCGCCCCCGGCCGATCCTGCAGCTCGGGTACGAGATTGGACGCGGCGACGTAAAGCGTGACGCCCGCCGACACCGCCAAGCCGTACTGCCGCAAGAGCGGAAGCTGGTCGGTCAGCACGACGCCGAGGAGTGTGGAGGCGCCGAGCGCGCCGGCGGCGAGGATCGCTCGCGACCGGCGCGCGCCGGCGGCGAGGAACAGACTCGAGATGGACAGACCTTCGGGAAATTTATGCAGCAGCACCGCGATGAAGACGAGCGCGCCGAGCCCCATTCCGATCCGCAACCCGCTGGCCACCGCCACTCCGTCGACGAAGGTGTGCATCAGCAATCCGACGAGTGCGGAGTTGCTCACCAGCTCCGAGACATCGTGCGTCTCTTCGCCGAAGTGGAAGTGCCGGCCGAGCGTGTGCTGGGTGAGGTGGACGAGCACGAACGCACCCAGCGCGATCAACGGCGCGACGGAGCCGGCGTAGGCGATCGAGTCAGGCAGCAGGTCGAGCAACGACACCGAGATGAGAAAACCGGCGGCGAACGAGAGGAGCGCGTCCAGGGCGCGGAGACTCCACGTCGCGCGCACAGTCACGGCGACGGCTCCGAGCACGTTCGCCGCCGCGGCCGCCAGGCCGTACAGCAGCGCCGAGCGCGTCACGCCGGCTTGAGTCCCAACCGCTCGGCGCCCGCCGTGACGGCGTTGACGAGATCGGGCGCCGCCGGAAAATGCTGCCGGTTCGTCTTCCAGCTCTTGGTGTGCACGTGCGGCTGCTCCTCCAGTCCCTTGCCCTCGAGGAGATAGAGCCAGCGGTCGGTCCGGGCGTAGATGAACAGCTCGAGGTACGGATTGAGCGTCAGTTGATCATCGTTCGTGTATACAGAAAGTTCGACGCCGCCGTAGCGGGCGAGCAGGATCTTGAGGCGGGCGATCGTTTCGCGGACGTCGGGCAGCGCCACCGAGTCGCCCTTCCACGACCGCCCGCTTCGCAGGTCGTCGAGCACGACGTCCACCGCCGGCGGCAGCTCCTCGCTCAAGGCGTAGAACAGGTCGACCACCCGCTCGGCGTTGGCCACGACGTGCGCCGTGTAGACGTCACCCTCGGTCTGGAAGGTGAAGCCGTCGGCGCTGACGCGAAATCGCCGCCAGATCGATGCCTCGGGTTGTCGCCCTCGAAAGAACATGCGGCCGCGCTCCGTCTAGTCCGGTGTACGAACGTCCGATCCCCCACCCGCCTTGCTCCCGCCGCGCCCATCCGGCGGCAGCGCCGCGTTCGTTCGCATCGCCTCTTGCAACAGCCAGTCCGTCGTGTTCTTCGAGGGATCGTCGATCACCACGGCCAGCAACGCCTGGAGAATCTTACCGAGGCCCGGACCGGGCGGGATGCCGACCCGCCGAAGATCATCTCCATCGACGGCCAGCGCGCCCAGATCGACCGGATCCCGAAAGGCGGAACGGAGCATCCTTCGATACACGGCGCGCACGGCCGCCTCGTTTGGCGCGGCGGCGCCGTGGTGTCGAGCGACCGCCCATTCTGCGGCGGCGAGCCGCATCACCGCGCCGACCTGCAGCCGGCCGACCGCGGCGACCCACCGGCGAACGTCGACATCCGTCGGCGCGCTCGCCGCAGCCAGTGTCCGCGTCATCTCCTCGCCGAGCCGTTCCCAGCGGCCGATCACGGCGCCGACGAGCTGCAACTCGTGCTTCGAGCTCCGCAGCGCCGTCATCACGCGCTCGGCGCCCGACGCTCCCAGTCCGGCAAGCAATCCGGCAAACCGTAACGCGCGACGAGCCGGGCGCGCGCTGCCCGACGGCATCGCGAGATGATCGGGAACGCTCAAGTCGCGCGGCGTCGCGTTCGCCAGCGGAGGCACGAGCGTCGCAAATGCCCCCGACGATTGCCAGAGCGCGAAGGCCGCGCTCGGCCGGCGCACCTGCTCCATCGTCTTGTCCAACTCCTGCTTCACCCGCTCGGGCGAGAGCCGGCCGAGATAGGGCGCGCTGCCGGCGATCGCGCGCATCGTGGGCTCGTCGATCGCGAACCCGAAACGCGCGGCGAACCGGATCGCGCGGATCGCGCGGAGGCGATCCTCGCGCATCCGTGCCTCGGGGTCCCCGACGGCTCGCACGACACGGCGCACAAGATCGGCGCGACCACCGAACGGATCGCGGATCTCGCCCAGCCTCGGCGAGTACGCGATGGCGTTGATCGTGAAGTCGCGGCGTGCGAGGTCGTCGTCGAGCGACGCGCCGAACTCCACCTCGGCATGGCGGCCGTCTGTCCGCACATCGCGGCGGAAGGTCGTGACTTCGTGCATCGCGCCGTCGCGGTCGAGCACGCCGACCGTGCCGAACTCGACACCAATCGGAATTGTTCGGCGGTCACCGAACAACGCCCGGACCTCCGTCGGCGTTGCCGATGTGGCCAGGTCCCAGTCCAGATGGGGGTGGCCGAGGAGCGCATCGCGAATCGCGCCGCCCACACACCACGCCTCGTGGCCGGCTCGTTCTAGCCGTTCAGCGATCTCGAGCACGCGCGGCGGAGGGTGCAGGCGATTCATGGCGAGCGAAAGGGGTGGCAGCGGCGTGCGCGTGGAGAATAGTCACGCCAATCATGCAGGTGAAGATCGCCAGCCACTACAACTTCCGCCGGTCGCGGCCGATATTCTCTGTCGGATCGGCCAGATGTTTCTTTCGACCTCAGGGGGTTCGGCGTTGTCGGACTTGGAGCAGATTCTCGAACGGTCGGGGGCACTCGAACCGTTCAAACATGCCGTTCGCAGTTACTGCACGAACGGCGCGGCAGACTTGATCCACATCGATGGCTACGCGCCGGCTGTGAAGGTGCGGCGCCTGCTCGCGCACATTCTGTCATCTGAGCCCCATCTGCCCATCGAGCGCGTGTGGCTCCGCGGGCGGTCCGGCTGCTCCGACTTCAGCGGCACCGTCCAGGTTCACACTCCCGCAGGAACGTCGAGCTACGAATTCATCTGGGACTGTCGCTGGCGCGCGGAACAGGAAGGCTGGCTCGACTGTTTCGGCTTCCCCGATCAGATCCGCGCGGCGCGCGAGTACGATTGGCGCTGTTTCCAGCACTGGGCGCCGATCGAGCAGTAGTCGCGCGCGGCTGACTCGGATTGACGGGCCGAACAGCTCAAACCCGCTCAAGCAGTTCGCGAATCTCGCCCACGTTCATGCCGGCGCCGAGTGCGAGCATGAGGTCGATCCGCGCCTGTTGCGGACGGCGTGGGCCGGCGAAAATGGCGCCGAGCTCGGCGAGCCGCCGGCCTCCGCCCGGATAGCCGTACGTGCAGCCGACGCGACCGCGGTGCGCGCGCGACGTGATCACGACCGGCAACTCATCGACGATCCATCGCTCGATGCCATCGACCATTGCCGGTGGCACGTTTCCCCGGCCCATCGCCGCGATCACGATGCCGGCGCCGGACACGCGCGCGGCATCGACGAGGCGCGAGTCCGCGCCGGCGTACGCATAGACGATGTCGACCGGCGTCGCGAGCGACTCTGGCGACAACACCGTGGCCGGCGCGGGAAGCGCGCGACGATAGATCACGCGTCCGTCGTCGATCACGCCCACCGGGCCAAGACCGGGACTGTCGAACGCCTCGAGCTGATGCGTGTGTAACTTCGTCACGTCGAGCGCGGAATAGAGCCGATCGGACATCGCCACGAGCACGCCGAACTCTCCAGACTCCGGATCGGCCGCCGCACGCACTGCCGCGCCAAGATTGCCCGGACCATCCCATCCCAGATCGCTCGACGTACGCATCGCGCCGGTGAACACCACGGGCTTCTGCGTCGCGACCGAACGGGCGACGAGATAGGCCGACTCCTCGAGCGAATCCGTACCGTGGGTGACGACCACGCCGTCTACCTCCGGCCGCATGAGGTGCTCGAGAATTCTGCCGCGGAGCGCCCACATGCGTTCGACCGTCATGTGCGGTCCGGGGAATGCGCCCCAATCATCGATCTCGAGCTGGGCCAGCTCACCGATTTCCGGCGCGAGCGCCAGAATGTCGCGGCCGCGCAGCGTCGGGACGGCGCCGCCCGCGCTCGGATCGTGCCGCATCGAGATCGTTCCGCCGGTGAAGAGGAGAACGATCATCCGCAGAGCACGCTCCCGCCATTGACGTTCACGATCTCACCGGTGACGTGCCGCGCGAGATCGGAACAGAGAAACACGATCGGACCGGCAATGTCGCGCGGCGCGGCGATCCGGCCGATCGGAATGCCCGCCGCGATCCGCTCGCGTCCACCGTTGGCGAACGGCTGCGCACACATCTCCGTGTCCACCCAGCCGGGCGCGACGCTGTTGATGGTGATGTCGCGCTTGCCCAACTCCGGGGCGAGCGATTTGACGAGCGAGATCATCGCACCTTTGGAGGCCGCATAATCTGCGTGGTACGCTTCGCCGCGCTGACCGGCCGTGCTCGACACGAGCACGATGCGGCCGTGATCGGACAATCGCGCCACCGCGGCGCGTGTCGTGAAGAACACCGAGTCGACGTTCTCGGCCATCGTACGCCGCCACTGCTCGTCGGTCATGTCGGTCAACGGGACGTCGTCGCACGGCCAGATGCCGGCGCTGCCGACGAAGAAATCGAGCCCGCCGAGCCGTGACGCGGCGCGGTCGACGAGATCCTCGGCGCCGGCCCGCGTGGAGATGTCCGATGCGTGTGCCAGCGCGGTGATTCCGTGCGTTGACTGGAGCCGCTCGACGAGTGCTTCGGCGTCGGCGCGTCGGCTGCGGTAGCCGATTGCGACGTGCACGCCATGCTCGGCGAACAACTCGGCTGCCGCGGCGCCGATGCCGCGCGACCCGCCGGTGACGAGCGCTCGCTTGCCGCGGAGCCCGATCACAGGGCCTGCTCCACGAGCTCGCAGATCAGATGCTCGATGCAGAGATGCAGCTCTTGCGCACGGTCGGTGCGCGCCGTGGGAATGATCACGGAATGGTCGGCCAGCTGTTTGAGCGGCCCCCCGTCGCGCGCGCTGAAGGCGAGGACCCAAACCTGCTTGGCGCGCGCTGCCTTTGCCGCCTCGAGCACGTTCGGCGAATTGCCGCTCGTCGAATGGATGATGAGAAGATCTCCCGGTCTGGCGAGCGCTTCGACTTGACGCGCGAAGATCCGATCGAAGCCGAAGTCGTTCCCCGCGGCGGTGAGCAGCGACGTGTCGGTGGTGAGGGCCACGGCCGGATAGGCGCGGCGGTTGCGCATGTACCGCACGACGTATTCGGTGGCGATGTGCTGCGCGTCTGCCGCGCTGCCGCCATTGCCGCAGAAATAGAGCGTGCCACCGCGGCTCACGGTGTCCCGCACCATTTCCAGCGCGCGGTCCAGCTCGGGGCCGAGCTGGTCGGCGACCCGCGTCGCCAGCGCGGCGAGCTCGCGCAAGCCGCCGGTAAAGTGCGAACGCGCGTCGTCGGTCACGTGCTCGTCGCGGCAGTGGTGGCCAAACGAGCCATCGCGTCCAGCGCGCGCGGACGCAACCGGTCGATGTCGGCGCTCGCCGCCTCGAAGGCGTAAGTCACGAGTGCGTCGACCGTCAGCAGGTCGAGCGCCGACTCGCGACCCGCCGACTCGCGGGCCAGGAGGTCGCCGAGCAGCGAGACCGCGGCGTCGATGCACGCGTCTGGTGTATCGGCGGCCGCGCGGCGGCCGGAAACGGCGAGTTTCTCCGCGACTCGCTCCGCCAACTTTCCCGGTGGTGCGGGGCGTGCGCCCGTTATCCAATCGCCAACGCTCTGCTCCGTCCGCGGCGCGTTCACGTCGCGGTCCCTCCACTGCCGATCGCGCCGCGCACCAACTCGGGCGCTCGCGCAAAGGCATCGCTGAACCGCGCCGCGTCGGGAATGCCCGCCTGCGCCATGTGCGGCTTGCCACCGCCCCGCCCGCCCGCCGCGGTGGCCATCTCCTTGATCAGGTCGCCCGCGCTCACACCGCGCGCGCGCAGATCGTCGGTCACGACGACGAGGAGCGTGTTCTTGCCATCCTCGAAGCTCGCGCCCAGGACGCCCACGCCGCTGCCGAGCTTCTCACGCACCGCGTCGCCCAGCGCCTGGAGCTCTTTGACGTCCCCGGCGCGAACGACGCTCGTGACGAGTCGTGTGCCGTTGCCGCCGATCGCCTCTGCACGCTGCAGCAGCGCTTGCAACTGATCGCCTCCGCCGCGCATCGCCTCGTCGATGCGGCGCTCGAGGGCGCGCCGTTCCTCGAGCAGCGCCGCGACGCGCTTCTCCACCCCGTCGATCGACGTCTTGAGCAGCTCGGCGACATGCGTGAGCGTGCGTTGCTCGGCGTTCATCAACTCGTAGGCGCCGCTCGCCGTGACGGCCTCGATGCGGCGCACACCGGCGGCGACGCCGGTTTCGGCGACGATCTTGAACACGCCGATCTCCGCCGTATTGCGCACGTGCGTGCCGCCGCAGAGCTCCATCGAGAAACCCGGGACCGTGACCACCCGCACGACGTCGCCGTACTTCTCGCCGAACAGCGCCATCGCGCCGGCGGCGCGCGCGTCGGCGTACGCCATCTCGCGGAGATTCACCGGCGCCGCGCGCCAGATTTCCCGATTGACGATCGCCTCGATCTCACGCAGCCGATCGGGCGCCACGGGGCCGTGATGAGTGAAGTCGAATCGCAGCCGATCGGGGGCGACGAGCGAGCCCGCCTGGTGCACCGCCTCGCCGAGCACCCGGCGCAGCGCCGCGTGCAACAGGTGCGTCGCGGTATGGTTGCGCTCCGTGTCGCGCCGGCGATCGCTCGGCACCCGAGCCGCGACGCCGCCGAACGCGAAATTGCCAACGACGCGCCCGATCGCCGCCGGACGGCCGTCGATCTTCCGCACGTCGTCGACGTCGAGGCGCCACCCGTCGCCGACGATCTCTCCGCGATCCGAGATCTGCCCGCCTGACTCGGCGTAGAAAGGCGATTCGCGCAACATGACGGCCACGCGGCCGTCGGGCAGGTGGCGCACCGCCGTCACCTGCGTGTCGATCTCGACGACGTCGTAGCCGACGAAGGCCGCCGTCGGGCCCGCATGGCCCGGCGCGGTCTCCCAGCTCGCCAGGTCGTCCAGCGCATCTCCGCTGACGCCGAGCCGTTTGGACCGGCGTTCCTCCTGCGAGAGCTTGCGCTGCGCGTCGAGTGACGCTTCGAACCCGGCGATGTCGACCACGTACCCGCGCTCGCGGGCCATGAGCTCCGTGAGATCGATCGGAAAGCCGTACGTGTCGTAGAGCCGAAACGCGTCCTCGCCGCTGATCGTGCCGCGAACGTCGGCGCCGCCTTCGGCGGTGCGCAACGGCGCGAGCTGCTCGAAGCGCGCCAGTCCGCCTTCGATCGTGTCGAGGAAGCTCTGCTCTTCGATGCGCGTGGTCGCGAGAAGATGCTGTGCACGCGTCCGGAGCTCCGGGTACGCGTCGCCCATCGAGTCGATCACGGCTTGCACGACGTGCACGAGCGTCGGCTCCTTGCGGCCAAGGAGCCAGGCGTGCCGAACGGCACGACGCAGGATGCGGCGGAGCACGTAGCCGCGCCCCTCGTTGGAGGGGAAGACCCCGTCGGCGAGCAGGAACGCCACGGCGCGTGCGTGATCGGCCAGCACGCGGAACGACGCCGGGTCGACGGCATTCGGCACGACCCCGGTCTCACCGCCGCGCGTGTACCGCACGCCCGTGCGCGGCGCGCCACTCTCGCGTCCCCAGTACTGGATGCCCACCGCCTGCTCCACCGCGGTGATCATCGGCGCAAAGAGGTCGGTGTGATACACCATCGTCACGCCCTGCGAGATCCCGGAGATGCGCTCGAGGCCGGCCCCCGTGTCGACCGACGGTTTCGGCAGCGGAACGAGTGTGCCGTCCGGTTGCCGATCATACTGCATGAATACGAGATTCCAGAACTCGATGAAACGGTCGCGGTCCGAACCCTCGATGAACGCGTCGAGCGAGAACTCCTCGCGGTCGAGCTCCGTCCATTCGCCGGTCGCGCCGTCGGGAAAGCGCCAGTCGCGAGCGAGGTGGGCGACGTCGACGAAGATCTCCGAGCACGGGCCGCAGGGCCCGGTGTCGGCCATCTGCCAGAAGTTGTCCTTGTCGCCGAGCCCGTAAATGCGCGAATCCGGCAGGCCGGCGATCTCGCGCCAGAGCCGCCGCGCCTCGTCGTCGCTGTGGTGCACGCTCACCCGCAGGTGTTTCGGATCGAGCTTCAGCTCCTCGGTGACGAACTCCCAGGCGAAGGTGATCGCCTCACGCTTGAAGTAGTCGCCAAACGAGAAATTGCCGAGCATCTCGAAGAACGTGCAGTGCCGCGCCGTGTGGCCGACCTGCTCGAGGTCGTTGTGCTTGCCACCGGCCCGCACGCATTTCTGCGACGTCGTGGCTCGGCGCGAGCCGCCCGGCGGCTCTTCCATGCCGAGGAACACCTTCTTGAACTGCACCATCCCGGCGTTGGTGAAGAGCAGCGTCGGATCGTCGGCGGGCACGAGCGACGAGCTCGGACGCAC
>DATNAT010000082.1:0-11274 GCA_035572355.1 Gemmatimonadaceae bacterium | reverse complement strand
ACGATCAAGTCCGGCGGCGGGGTCGGCGCGACGGCGGGAGGCATCGGCGGGCCGCGGCGCGTGTTGATCACCGCCGAGCTCGCGCTGACGGTAATGCTGCTCGTCGGCTCAGGGCTCATGCTGCGCAGCCTCGACCGGCTGTTGTCGGAGCAGATGGGGATGAACCCCGAGCATGTGGGCACGCTCGAGCTCACGATCGCCGGCCGACGAAGTGCGGCCGAAGTCGCCGAGGTTAACGCGGTCCTCGAGCGGCTCGGCGCCGACCCGGGGATCAGCGCGGCAGGCGCGGTCAACAATCTCCCGCTACGAGGCGTCAGCGGAATCGGCATCTCGATCAAAGTGGACGGCGCGCCAGAGCCAACGTCGATGGATGACATGAAGTACTCCAGCTACCTCATGGCGACCGCCGGCTATTTCAAGGCGTTGGCTATCCCGCTCCTGCGCGGGCGCGTCTTCACGGCGAGCGACGACTCGCTGGCGCCGAAAGTGGCCGTGATCAACATGGCGATGGCCACCACTTTCTGGCCGAATACCGATCCAATCGGGAAGACTTTTCACATGATGGGCCCGGATCCAATTACCGTGGTCGGGCTCGTGGCCGACGTACACGAGCGGTCGCTCGAGAAGAGCGGCGGGTCGCAGATGTACTTCCCGATCGGGCAGCAGACACCGAGCAATCTGGCGATCGTGGCGCGGAGCACGCTGCCGCCATCGGTCTTGTTGGCGCGATTGCGTGATGCCGTTCGCGCCATCGATCCGACGCAAGCCGTCTATGAGGCGCGCATGATGGACGACGTCATTGCCACGTCGGTGGCGCCGCGCCGCACGAACACGGTGTTGATCGCGATCTTCGGCGCGCTCGCGCTCGCGCTGGCGGCGTTCGGCGTCTACGCCGTCGTGTCGTACGGCGTCACGCGGCGCGCGCGCGAGTTCGGCATTCGTGCCGCACTCGGCGCGACGGGCCGCGACATCGCGGCGCTCGTGGTGGGCGAGATGGCGCCGGTCGTGGCCACCGGGCTGGCGCTCGGCATGCTGGGCGCGTGGGCGCTGTCGCGCGTGCTCGCGTCGCTGCTCTACGGCGTGGGGGCGCACGACGTCGCGACGTTTGTCGCCGCGCCCGTCGTGCTCATCATTCCCGCACTGCTTGCGACGTTGGTTCCGGTGCGCCGCGCGATGCGCGTCGATCCGACCGAGGTGATGCGGGCGGAGTGAGCGGACGCGCCTTACGGGCGTTTGAGATCGACCTTCTTTCGCGCGTCTCGTGTCGAGTCGCGCTCCTTGAGTCCGAGCTCGTGTGCGAAGAAGGTGAAGGCGAGCGACGTTTGATCGACACGCTGGGCGAACGGCGCGTCCACGCCGTGCCCGGCATTCGTGCGGGTGAGAAGGAGCACCGGATGCCCCGACGTGGTGGCGCCCTCGAGTGACGCCGCGAACTTGCGCGACTGCCAAGGCGCCACGCGCGCGTCGTTCACCGCGGTCTGCAGCAGCACGGCGGGATAGGCAGTTCCGGTCCTGATGTGCTGGAGCGGCGAGTACGCATAGATCGCCGCGAACTGCGTGCTGTCGCCGACGTCGCCGTACTCCGTGACGTTGTATGCGCCATTCGGGAACGTCGCGTGGCGGATCATGTCGTAGATCCCGACCGAGCTGACGACGGCGCGGAACGCCTCGGGATGTTGCGTGAGCTCGGCGCCCATCAGCAAACCGCCGTTGCTCGCGCCCTGAATGCCCAGGCGATCGGTCGATGTCCACTTCTGTTGCACGAGGGCGTGCGCGGCGGCATAGAAGTCGTCGAAGACGTTCTGCTTGTGAATGCCCATTCCGCCCTGATGCCACGTTTCGCCGAACTCGTTCCCACCGCGAATGTTGGCATACGCGATGATGCCGCCGCGCTCGAGCCAGGCGATGTTCGGCCCGGCGAAGTGCGGCCCGGTCGGGATGTCGAATCCTCCATACCCCGTGAGCAAGGCCGGCGCGGTACCGTTCTGCGGCGTGCCCTGCATTGCCAAGACGGTGACGGGCACGTGCGTGCCGTCTTTGGAAATGGCGTCCACCGTGTGAATGGCGACGCGAGAAAAGTCCGCGGGGCTCTTCACGTCCTGGACGGTCGTCAGCCGACCGGACACGCCGTCGTACCGCTGCCACCGCGGGGTGATCTTCCAGCCCGACCATTCGACGATCGCATCGTTCGCCGAGCTCGATGATGCCACTTCGTCGACGCCAATGTCGCTCGCGGGCAATCCGACGACGCGGACGAGCGCGCCCGAGGTGGCGTAGTGCTCGACGCGCCATCGAGTCCCCGAGTCTTCGACGACCAGCACACCGCCGGCGATCGGAGAGATGGACTGGATTGGCCACGTCCGCTCACCAAGCATCTTGGTCGCCTCGCCATTCGGAGCGATGGAGACGATGCGACCGCGCGGCGTTCCGGTGGTGGCGACGACGAGCAAATTCTCATCGGAATACGCCGCCGCGATCACACCCGCCGTGTCGCCGAGCACGCGTCGCCAGCCGCTCGACGAGCGCTGATACACCTCGGCGGGCCCGCCGTCGCCTTTGTTGGCGAGGGCGGCGGCCTGCTTGCCGTCGTCGGAGGTGAACAGGCGAAACTCGGCGATGTGCGAATAGCCCTGGCCGAACGCCGCGCTGTCGGGACCCGTCGAACCGAGCACGTGATGATAGAGCGAGACGTCGAACTGGCGGACCGCCTCGCCGGCGGCGGGAACCGGGAATCGTTCGAAAGTCACGCCGCGCTCGTCGGCGTCCCAGGCGAGCGCCGGCGGCGCAATGCCGCCGGCCGCGTATGCCAACGTGTCACTGAGCGGCTTGCCAGTTTCCGCATTCAAGAAGTGAATGGTCGGCTGCTCGCTGCCACCGAGCGCTACGGCGTAGGCGACGAGCCGGCCGGTGGGCGACGGCCAATAAGCCACGATGTTCGCGCTTCCCGGAAGTTTGTTGACGTCGACCAGGAGCTGCTCGGCGCCGGACGGCCACGGCGTGCGTACGAGGACCGGCTGCGGCTGGGGCGGCGCTTCACGGAAATAGTAGAGCGAATGGCCGGCGACGACCGGTGCGTAGCGCACCGGGGACGTCGTCGCCAGCTCGGCGACTCGCCTGGAAAGCGCCGCGCCCTGCGGAAACCGGTTGATGACGCTGTCGGTGTGTACGTTCTGCGAATCGATCCAGGCCTTCACGTGGGGCGAGGACCCATCCTCGAGCCAGCGATACGGATCGCTGACGGCGACGCCGTGGTAGGTGGTATCGGAGGAGCTGGATGCGGATTTCTCGACGCGGCAGGCAGCGAGCGGGGCGAGCGCAGCGAGGAGAAACGCGCCGCGTCGCGCCGTGCGAACCGAACGACGGCCTATAGGCATGGGCCGAATATGAGGCTCAGGGTCCGAACCGCAACTCGTCAGTCCGTCACGGCTCCCGGCTCGTCCGACGGCACTCGGGTGAAGAAGTCGGTGATGTTCTTGGGCGAGTATCCCGGAGTCTGAAAGCGGAGATAGGCGCTCCGGTGCAGCGATTCGCGTGTATTGATTGGCGCCTTATTCGCGTCGAGCCGCGGCGTCCGGATCATGCGTATGAGCCGGCCAAGGACGAGGTACATCTGGGTCATCGAGTCGCTGAGGGGAGCTTCGCCGTTGGCCTTGATGTGCGACGTGAGATACTCGGCGTTGAATCCGAGTCCCGCCGCCGCGGCACGCGTACGCATCCAGTCGAATGTGAGATCCGACAGGCCCGCATCGGGGCAGCCGCCGCCGACGTTCGAGTGCGCGCCGACGAACCAGGTCTGCTCGAGCGTCTGTCCGGGCGCTGCCTGCTGCTCCCACACGCACGGCTCGAACGGCACGCGCTCCTCGTCGATCGCCAGGGCCTGATACGCGTAGGTGACGGTGCTGCTCAGCGTCACATCGTGGAACTGGTATTTCCGACCATCCAGAAACTTCAATGCCGGAACCGGAATGCCGAGCGCGCCGACCGTGTCCCAGACGCCGATGAAATAGACGAACCGCTCGCGCGCGAACTGGGCGCGGTACTGCACGGCGCGCGGATCGGTCGGCACGATGTCGTTACGATAGAAGTCGTAGGCGTCGCCTAGCCGGCCGAAGTTCGGCGGGGTGAGCAGTCCGCACTTGCGAATCAACCCGGCGAGGCTCCGTACGGTGTACGCACCGCGGCTGAAGCCGAACAGAAAGATCTGATCGCCGTCCTGGTAGGTGCGATTGAGCCAGTCGTAGCAGGCCTTGATGTTGTCGTCGATCCCGATGCCGCTGATGCCGCCGAGCAGATGATTGAGCCCGCCGCCCGAGCCGACGCCGTCGTGATAGTAGACGAGCTGCGCGCTCCCGTCGGGGCTCGCGGCAGCGAGTGCTTCTTTCATCTTGCAGACGTTGGTTGGCGTGGCGACGCCGTCGCTCTGTTCATCGGGCGTGTTCCACGTTCCGTCTGCGCAGACGATCAACCGTCGTGTCATGGTCGCCGCCCCATTGCCCGGCCGCGGTCAGCGCGCCGGCGGCCGCGGTGGCGGCGAGCCGGCCTGTCGCACGTTCGTGACCTTGTTGAGCAGGTCGAACCAGAAGGGCGCGCCGAGCGAGAGGGCGATGGCCGTGAGCAGGAGTCCGAGGAGACTCGCGCCCACGGAGCCACAACCGGCCGACGCGGTGCCGCGGGTCGTGCCGAAAAGCCGCCGGTGCGGCGCGCAGGGCATGTCCCATCCGATGCCGATGCCGGCCTGCGTGAGACTGTCGACGCTGATCTTGATTCGCGACTGTATGCTATCGAGCGGCAGCCCCTGCGAGCCGGCGACGATCGCGTCCGCCTGCTTCACGAGCCCTTCACGGACGGACGGGTCGTGCTGAAGTTGGCGGACGATCGTGAGCGTGTCGGCGTTGAGCAGGAAAGCGACGACGATGCCAATGCCGAACAGCCAGGCCTGCGTGCGCCGCTTGTACCAACCGGACACGCGCTGCATCGAATCGTCGAACCACTGCTCGAGTCGCTGCCGCATCAGATCGGAATCGCCGTTGACGTCGGCGAGGATCTTCTTGATCACGGCGGGCACAGGAGTCGGCGCGGCGTTCGCAGCCGCGTCGGCCGACGGACGAAGGTTCGAGAGCAGCGTCGCTTTCGCGCCGCCGAGCGAGCCGGCGGCGGAGACAGTGGTCGTGAGATCCATCACGGCGAGTGCGAAGGTCTGCGACGAGATGTACGACGGGTAGCGGGCTTCGTCCGCCTTGTTGAGGAGCCGCTGGATGATCGGCGCTTTGTTCGGCTTGAGCGCATCGATCAGCGGGTGGTCGTGGATCGCGGCGGCGAGTCCCGTCGGCGTGCCGCCGGCGAGGAGCTCGTTAATCCCCTGGCGGAGCGCGGTGGCGCGGAGCGCGAGGAAGCGGGCGATCCATTCCTTGACGGCGCTGCAGAACAGGCTCAGGACGAGGTAGATCAGCACGAGGCCGATCGTGACGTCGAGCACAGTCGAATTGAGCACGGCAGGGCTCCCGGTGGGTGATGCGGCCGGGGGCTAGAATACGACGGTTGGCAAAGGGCGCAAGTGGGAGTTGAGATTAGAGATAGTCAATGGGCGATGCGCCCGCCGCCTCAGCCAGCTCCGGCCAGGTGTCGATCGCTGGCAGTACGGCGCTCGGGCGTTGGCGCTGAGATGCGAGACGGAGGATGTGAGATGCGAGGCGTGGGAATGACGCGTCGAGGCTCGCGCCTCCGCGCTGCGATCGCGACGTCGCTGGCCGAGTCCAGCGTCGAGATGCCAGATGTAGAGATGGAGATGGAGATCGGGTGGATTGTTTTTCTATAAGGACAGCGAGATCGTGTGCAGTACCCGCTTCCTGTAGCCGTGGATCATCTTTCGGATTTCCACGGCTTCACCGACGAGTCGTTGCGAGTCGGCAGGTGAGATGAGGCGCAAGTCTCGAGCGGCGAAAAGATGATGCTCCGTCTCGCTGGCGGACTTGATCGCGATATCTAGGTAGCGCGCGAATTCCTTGCGCGAGGACGACCCACAGCCTTCGACGATATTGGTCGCAATGCTGTCGGCGGCGCGTGTAAGTTGCGACCGCAGGTGCGCATGTCCCGCTCTGTTGAACTCCCGCGCAATGCCATGCAGCGCGATCGCCAACGCGTGCGCCCGCTGCCAAGCCTGAATGTGCTTGAAATCCTGCATGCACAATTGTGGCGGTGCGGCGCGCCTCACCGGCACCACTCCCGCGCCATCGGTAGCAATTCATCTCCATCTCCATCTCTACATCTGGCATCTCGACGCTGGTCTCGCCCCGCGACGTCGAGATCGCCGCCCGGTGCACAACGCCCGATCCGTCAATCTGACATCTCGCATCTCACTCCGCCCGAATGGCGATGATCGGATCGACTCGCATCGCTCGCGCCGCCGGCACCAGCGTTGCCGCCAATCCAACGACCACCATCACGAGCGCCGCCAGCGACCAGGTCACCTTGTCGAGCGGGTTCACGCCGTACAGCATGAATGTCATCAACCGCGTCGCCGCCGCGCCGCCGGCGAGGCCGAGCACCAGCCCGCCCGCCACCAGCCGCATGCCGTCGAAGGTGATCAGGCGCATCAACGACCGCGTCGGTGAGCCGAGCGCGGCACGGATGCCCAGCTCGCGCGTGCGCTGTGCCACGGCATAGCTCAACACCCCGTACAGACCGGCCGCGGCGAGCACGATCGCCACGCCGGCGAAGGTGCCGAGCAAACTGAAATAGAACCGCGGGCGGCCGAGGCTGGTCGCGATCACCTCGGTCATCGGCCGCACGTTCGACACGGCGGCCGTGCGATCGACGCCGCGGATCGCGTCGCGCACCGCGCTCGTCACGGCCGTCGGATCGCCCTGCTTCACGCGGATCATGAGCGGGAAGCCGCTGCTTCCCTTCGCATTGCTCGCCGCCGGCCAATACATCTCGGGCTGCGGGGCCGCCACCGGGCCGGAGTTCTTGATGTCGCTCACGACGCCGACGATCGTCGCAAACGACGTATCAGAGATGTAGAATCGCTTGGCGACCGGATTTTCGCCTTTGAGGTCGCGTCTGACCAGCGCCTCGTTCACGACGACGACAGGCGGCGCGTTCGGGCGATCGTCATCTGATGACGAGAGCAGCCGCCCGGCGACGAGGCGCTGCTTGGTCACCGCGAACAGGCTCGGCGTGGCGACGCGATACTCGACGAGCGGCAGACGCGTCGGATCGTCCGACGTATGACCCTCGTACCGGATGTTGCCGTTCCAACCCCAGTTGTCGTATGGAATCAGATTGATGTAGCCCGCCGCCTCGACGCCGGGGATGGCCTGGATCGCCTGGAGCGACCGCTCGAGGAACTGGCGTTCCGACGTGCCGTCGGGATAACGCGCGTCCGACACCGTGGTCTGCACGGTGAGGATGTGCGACGGGTCGAAGCCGGGATCCTCGTGCATCAACCCGGCGAACGCTTTGAGCACCAGCCCGGCGCCGATGAGCAGCGTCACCGACAGGCCGATCTCGATGGTGACGAGCGACCGCAACGCCCGGTGCGTGTCGCGCCCCTGCCCGCCGCCCCGGCCGCCGCGCAACGCGTCCTGCGGATCGACGGTCGACGCGCGCCAGGCCGGTACGATGCCGCAGAGCAGCGCGACGACCGCCGCCAATACGAAAGCGAATATGAGCACTCTCCAATCGAGGCCGAGCCCGTCGAGCTGCGGCATGCGCGCGGCGGCCAGCTTGCCGACGGTGCGCACGCCACCCGCCGCGAGCCCCAGCCCCACTATTCCGCCGACGATCGTGATCAGGACGCTCTCGGCGATCGGCAGCCGCATGGCGTCCCAACGCGAGGCACCAAGCGCGGTGCGCACCGCCATCTCGCGGCCGCGCTGAACGCCGCGCGCCAGGAGCAGGGCCGCGACGTTCGTCGCCGCGATCAGCAGCACCATGCAGACGGCGCCGAACACGAGCAGCAGCGGCGTGCGGATCGACTGGACGCTCTCCGGCTGCATCGCGGCCGCGCGAAGGTTCTCTCCGCGCAGATCCGGATACGTCGCGATGAGGCCGGCGAATAGTCCACGCAGCTCCGTTTGCGCCGATTGCGGCGTGGCGCCGTCGGCGAGGCGGCCGAACATCAACAGATAGTTGCTCCGGCGGCTGTTTCGATTCGCATCGGTGAAGCGGACGGGCAGCCAGAGGTCGGTGCGAATGACATTCGCTCCGAGCGGCACCGCGAAATCGGGGCGCGCGATGCCGATCACCGTCGTCGGGCTGCCATTGACGCTGATCTGCTTGCCGACGATCGACGGATCACCGCCGAAAGTCTTCCGCCAGAAGGCGTCGCTCATCACAGCGACCGCCGGCTGGTCCAGCCGGTCGTCGCTCGGCGACACGAGCCGCCCTTGCTGCGGCGTCACGCCGAGCAACGGAAAGAGATTGCCGGTAACCAGCCCTTCGCTCGCCTGAATCGCCTCGTCACCGTGGCTGACGAGCGCCGTACCCCAGGTGATGGCGGCGAGCCCGCTGAGCTGGTGCGTCTGCCGGGTGAGATCCAGATAATTCGGCGCCGACTCCGGCCAGGTGCCCTGTGGTCCCGTCTGTGGCGTCGTGCGGAACACGGCAACCAGCCGGTCGGGAGCGCGGAAGGGCAACGACTGCAGCAGCGCGCGGTCGATCGCGCTCGAGATCGCCGTGGTGGCGCCGATGCCGAGCGCGAGACAGAGGACCGCCGACAGCGCCACGGTCGGCGTACGCCAGAGGCTCCGCGCCGCGTTCCGGACTTCACCCATCCGAATGAAAGCCATCGATCATCAGACCTCTGACAATTGGTATCTGAGAAGACTACTCGTAGCGAAGCGCTTCCACGGGGTCGACCTTTGCCGCGCGCCGCGCCGGCAGATAGCTCGCCGCCAGCGCGATCACGGAAAGCGCCGCGGCCACGCCAATGAAGCTTGCCGCATCGAACGGAGAGACGCCGAACAACAGTGTGCGGAGAAAGCGCGTAACGAGCAAGGCTCCGCCCAGCCCGATCGCCACCCCGACGCCCCCCAACACGGCGCCGTGACCGACGATGAGTCGCAGGACATCGGCCCGCTGCGCGCCGAGCGCTACGCGCACGCCGATCTCCTGCGTCCGCTGCGACACGGCGTACGAGATCACACCGTAGACGCCCACCGCCGCCAGCACGAGCGCGATCGCCGCGAAGGCGCCGAACATTTTTCCGTACAACGCCTGCTGCCAGTACGACCGCTGGATGTTCTCGTCCATGCTCATGATCCGGTACGCCGGCAGGAGCGGGTCGGTCTGCTTGAGCGCCGACAGCACCGTCTGCGTCGCCAGCGCCGGTTCGGCGCGCGTGCGAACCACGATCAGGGCGCTGCTCCATCCGCCTTGGCGAAACGGCATGTAGCCCTGATAGTCGACCGGCGACGTGAGCTGTCTGTCCTTGATGTCGGCCGCAACGCCGATGACCGTGATCCAACGCTGGCTCGTGTCGTTCGCCGCGCCGAACTTGAACCGCTTGCCGAGCGCCTCTTGGTTCGGCCAGAAATGCTGCGCCATGTTCTGGTTGACCACCGCGACGCGGCCGGCGACCCCGGAGTCCGCCCACTCCTGCTGCGTGAACATGCGTCCGCGCACGAGCGGGATCTTCATCGTTTCCAGATAGCGCGGCGAAACCCAACGGATCTCGAGCAGCGGCTCCTCGCCCAGCCGCACCGGCTGGTTCTCGATCAGCATGAAGCTGTTGTTGTTGTTCCCGCTCAGCGGAATATTGTTGATGATCGCCGCCGATACGACGCCCGGGCGCGCGTTGATCTGCGCGAGAAACCGGTCCCAGAAGGCGAAGCGCTTGTAGGTCGAGTCGTACGCCGGGCCGCTGAGCGTGACCCGCATCGTCAGCAGGTGGTCGGTGGCGAATCCGGGCGCGATGCTCTGCATCCCGATGAAGCTCCGAATGAGCAACGTCGCGCCGACGAGCAGCACGAGCGAGAGCGCCACCTCGCCGACGACGAGGCCGCTGCGCAGTCGTTGCCTGGCGCGTCCGGCGCTGCTTCCACGCGCGCCGGCGTCGCGCAGCGTCTCGTTCAAATTGGGTTTGGCCGCCTGGATTGCCGGCGCCAGACCGAACAGCAGGCCCGTCGCCACGGCGACGGCCGTGGTGAAGAGCAACACCTGCCCGTCGATCGTGAACTTCATCCAGAATGGGATGCCGCCGAGGATGTTCGCCTTGATCCACTGCAAGAACGCATAGGCGAAGGCGATTCCGAGCACGGCGCCGGTGATGGCGACGAGCACGCTTTCCGTGAGCAGCTGCCTCACGATGCGCCAGCCATCAGCGCCGAGCGCAACACGCACCGCCATCTCCTTGGATCGCGCCGCGGCACGCGCCAACAGCAGATTGGCGACGTTCGCGCAAGCGATGAGCAGCACGAACGCGACCGAAGCCATCATGATCATCAACACCGGCCGGAAGTTTCCGACCTGATAGTCGCGCAGCGATTGCACGTCGACGCCCCACCCGGTGTTCGACGACGGATATTGCGTCTCGAGCGTGGACGCGATGCGATTGAGATCGGTGTACACCTGCTGGATCGTCACACCGGGCCTGAGACGGCCCATCACGTTCCAGGAGTGGTTGCCGCGGTTCTTGAGTGGATCGGTCTGCATCGTGGTCCACGCGTCCGCGTTCGAGGGGAACTCGAAACCCGGTGGCATGACGCCGATGATCGTGTGCGGCACGCCGTCGACCATGATCTGCGTGCCGAGGATTCCGCGATTGGCGTTGAACCGGTCATGCCAGACGCGATCGCCGATGATGATCACCTGCGGCGCGCCGACGCGATCTTCCTCCTCGCGAAAGTCGCGTCCAATTTGGGGCGCCACACCGAGCGTGCGGAACATGGTCCACGACACCACGCCGCCCGGCACGTAGGCGGCGCCGTCGCCATTCGCCAGGTTGTACGACGCGCCGGTATAGATCCCGATGTCGGAGAGCGTGTGGTTCTGTGCCTGCCAGCTCCGAAAGTTCGGATAGGAGACGGAGTTCATGTGCCAGCCGCGCTTGATGCTCGCCTCGCCGATCGCCACGAGCTCGTCCGGACTGCGATACGGGAACGGGCGCAATAGCAGCGCGCGCACGCAGCTGAAGATCGTGGCGTTGACTCCGATGCCGAGCGCGAGGCAGAGCACGGCGGCGATCGTGAAGGCCGGATTCTTGACGAGCGTGCGGAACGCGAACCGCAGGTCTTGGAGCATGATGGCGGAGTCGAGGGCTTTCGATGTGACAGG
>DATNAT010000081.1:0-31983 GCA_035572355.1 Gemmatimonadaceae bacterium | reverse complement strand
GACCACGTGATCAACGGGCCGGACGACGTGCGCGGCCCGCGCGAGCTGCATCCGGTGTTCTACGGCAGCTTCGATTGGCACTCCAACGTGCACGGCTACTGGCTGCTGGCCACGCTGCGCCGCACGATGCCCGAGCTCGACTCGTCGGCGCGCATCGCCGAGCTGTTCGACGAGCAGTTGACACCGGCAAAGGTCGCGGCCGAGGTGTCGTACCTCGCGCAACCGTTGCGGGGGACGTTTGAGCGGCCGTACGGGTGGGCGTGGCTGCTCATGCTGGCCGCCGAGTTGGCGCGGCACGCCGATGCCGACGGCCGCCGTTGGTCGGCGGCGCTCGAGCCGCTCGCCGGGGCATTCGTCGATCGATTCCGCGCCTTTCTGGTCAAGGCGACGTACCCAATTCGCGTCGGGACGCACTTCAACTCCGCGTTCGCGATCGCGTTGGCGCTGGAGTACGCCGAGCGGGTGCACGACGATGTGCTCGACGCCGTGCTCCGCGCCGCGGCCGTGCGCTGGTTCGGCGACGATGCAGACTGTCAGGCGTGGGAGCCGGGGGGTGACGACTTCCTGTCGTCGGCGCTCATCGAAGCGGAGTGCATGCGGCGCGTGCTTCCCAAAGACGAATGGCCCGCTTGGTTCGCCCGATTTCTTCCGCGCATCGCGGCCCGCGAGCCGGCGACGCTGTTCGCGCCCGCACGCGTCAGCGACCGGTCGGACGGAAAGATCGCCCACCTCGACGGCTTGAACCTGAGCCGCGCCTGGTGCTGGCGGCGCATCGCCTCAGGACTCGACGCGAGCGACGCGAGACGATCGGTCGCGTTCGAGGCGGCGACCCGGCATCTCGACGCGAGCCTCCCGCACGTTGCCGGCGACTATGCCGGCGAGCACTGGCTGGCGACGTTCGCGCTGCTCGCCCTGACGGCCTGACCGCCTGACCGCTACCGATCGATCTTCAGCAACTTGGGGAGATCGTTTGCCCAATCGGCAGCTGAGAAGCCATTGGGATATTCGGCGCGAAGGCTGTCGTCAGGTGAAAAGGCCAGCACCTGCGCGGCGTGGCCGACGCCGTAGTTGCGCGGACCGGCGGCGTGCTCGTCCATCGCTTCCATCGCGGCGGGCGGAAGCCCCAGACGCGCCTGGATCGCATTGACCGAATCGATCGGTCCGCGAAGGCCGATGAACCGTTTGTCGAAGTTGTCGAGCCAGGCGCGGAGCGTCTGCGCAGTGTCGCGCGCCGGATCGGTGGTCACGAACACGACGCGCACGCGGGCCTGCTCGTCGGCCGGCATTTTCTTGAGCGCGGCAGCGATGTTCGAGAGGTGGGTGGGGCAGACATCCGGACAGTTGGCGTAGCCAAAATAAAGCAGCGTCGCGGTGCCGCGCGTGTCGGCCGCGAAGTGGAAGGGCCGCCCGTGTGTGTCATCGAGCGTGAACTCCGGCTTGGGGCGCACCGGGGACAGCTTGACGCCGCGCAACCCGTCGATGGCGTGCTGGCGGGCGTCGCACGCCGCGGCGACGAGCGCGAGCGCGACCGCCGCGCTGGTGCACCGGCGGCGGATCGAGTTGACGAGCGGGTCGAGATTGCGCATACGACAAGATTAGCGCATCACCGACTCGACGTCAGGATGCGCCAATCTTGCCGTGCGCCGCGCCGCTACTTCTTCTTCGAGGACCGCCTCGAGTGTCTCGTCGACTTCTTGGTCGAGTCGACCTTGGTGGTGTCCTTGAGCGTGGTGTCGACCGGCATCGCGCCGGTCGTGTCGACTGGTGTCGGCGTCATGGCCGGCGTCGCCGCCGTGGTGTCACGCGCCATCGAATCGGGGGCCACCGCGCCGGCGCTGCTCGCCGAGTCGTAGTTGGCGCTGTGCGACGAGCATGCGGCAAGTACGGCGAACGAAACCGCCGCGACCCATTTCCATTGTTTCCATTGTGCGAACATTCCTCGAGCTCCTGTGGATGCCGACGGCGCATTGTGCAACTCATGTGCGTGCACGTGGCGCCGGGTGGGCTCGCTCGGGCGCAAAGATCTCTTGGCGTGCGTTGGATCACGAAATCCAGACGGCGGCATCCATTTGAGTCGCTTGAGGCCGGCAAGCGACCGCGGCCGAGCGGTTGACCGCTCCGATTCGTACATTAGGTACACAGCAGTCCGGTTCCCCTACTCGAGGCCATCCATGCCGCTCCCGCAGCGTATGTCGGTCGCCGCGGCTCTCGCCGCCCTGATCTCGCTTCCTCTCCCCGCACAAACATCGTCGCGGCCCGGCTCGTCGGCCCCCAGAGTCGGTCCGGCGCACGGCACGGTCATCGTCGTCGGCGGCGGCGCGATGGGTCCGGAGATCTACTCGCGGTTCATCGCCGCGGCGGGCGGCCCGGACGCGCTGATCGTCGACGTCCCGACGGCGGGCGGCGACTCGGTCTACGGCCAGAATGCGCCGGGCACGCGCGGTTGGAAGGCGGCCGGCGCGAAGCACGTCGTCGTGTTGCACACGACCGACCGCAAGCTCGCCGACAGCGATTCGTTCGCGGCTATTCTCAAGCAGGCCGGCGGCGTCTGGTTCGAAGGCGGCCGTCAGTTTCACCTCGTCGACTCGTACGCCGGCACGAAGACCGAACAGGGGTTCCACGACGTGCTCGCGCGCGGCGGCGTCGTCGGCGGTTCCTCGGCGGGCGCATCGATCCTCGGTGACTTTCTCGTCCGCGGCGCCCCGTCGAACAACAACATGATCATGGACTCGCCCGGCTACGAGAAGGGCTTTGCCTTCCTCCGCGGCGTGGGCATCGATCAGCACGTCGTGGCGCGCGAGCGGCTCGCCGATCTCGCCGACTCGATCATGCCGAAATACCCAACGCTGCTCGGCATGTCGGAGGACGAGGGCACGGCCTGGGTCGTCCAGGGCGACACGGCGACGATCATCGGCCGTGACAAGGCGTTCGTGTACGGCGGCAAGGACGCGACGGACGCCAGCAAGCCGTTCCTCACGCTCCATCCGGGCGATCGCTACGACCTCGGCGCGCGGCACGTGCTGCATCGCGCGGCCAGCGAGTCGCCGGTGTCCGCCGAGTTTCTGGGTTCGCTCATCAAACAACACGTAAAGTCCGGCGCCCAGGCGACCGTGCTCGTCGCTGAGAACGGCAAGGTGTTCGTCGATACGTCGTTCGGTATCCCGGCGCAGGCCAAGTACATGCCGACGACGACCGTGCCGCAGTTCGCGCTCGGCCACCTCGCCGATCCGATCGCGATGATCTGCTCGAAGCTGCCGCCGCCGCCCGCCGGGCGCGGCGGCGCCGGCCGCGGCCGCGGCAATGCGCCGCCGATGACGCCCTTCCAGACCTGTGTCACCCGTCAGATCGGCGGCAGCGTCGGCTGGCACAAGACCACGGCCGACGCCGACAGCACCATGCATTCAGACGTCGACGAGCTGTATCGCCTCGAGCTCTGGCTCGAGAGCCTGGCGACGCTCGATCGGGATCCCGCCCAAGCCGCGGCCGCCGCAGCGGCGGGCATTGACCTCAACGCCGGCTGGCAGCGCGACGCCGTCAACGGTGAAGCGCGATACGCGGCCTATGGTGTCGAGGGCGGAAAGCGCGACGCATTCGTGCGACTGCCCGACCGGCGCGCCTCGGTGATCATTCTCACGGATGACGACAACGCGGACGTGAAGGCCGTGGCCGACGCGATCACCGCCAAGCTCGCCGCCGCTCCACGCTGATCGACGGGGGGCTCGCGGCGGTACCGCGGACCGCTCAGCGGTACACGGTGCAGCCGCGGGCTTCCAGCTCGTCGAGCCAGGTCGGGTAGTGGCCGATCGGGTTCCAGCGCAGGTCGAGCTTGCGCAGCGGCAGCGCCGCCAGCGTGTCGGGGAGCAGCCGAATGCCGTTGGCGCGTAGGTCGAGCATCGTGAGCGACGTCAGCCGTCCGATCGACGCCGGCAGCTCGGCGACGCCGTTGCCGCGCACGTTCAGCTCGGCCAGATCGGCCAGGTTGCCGATCGCGTCCGGCAGGCGCGACAGGCGGTTCGATTCGAGATTCAACATTCTCAAACTCTCGAGCTGCGTCACCGTATCGGGGAGCTCGACGAGATCGTTGTGCGCGACGTTGAGCTCGCGAAGCGCGGCAAGCCGGCCGATCGACGGCGGCAGCGAGAGCAGGCGGTTGTTGTCGAGCCGCAGCTCGATCAGCGACGTCAGGTCGCCGATCGACTCGGGCAGGCGCACGAGCTGGTTGTCGCTCGCGTTGAGGTAGCGAAGCCGGGCCAGGCCGCCGATCGTCTGCGGCAGCTCGACGAGTTGGTTGTGGCTCAGGTAGAGATAGTCGCGCAGGCCGGACAGGCCGCCGATCGCGCCCGGAATCGCTCGCAGCGCATTGTGGCCCAAGTCGAGCGAGCGGACGGCCTGCAGCCGCGTGATCGCATCCGGAACCGACACGAGCTTGTTGTTCGAAACGTTGAGTACCTCGAGCGCCGTCTCGCTCCAGACGGATTCGGGGAGCACGGTCAGCTCGGTGTGGCGAATGGTCAGCTCGCGTCGCGCCGTCATGGCGTGGCTGGTCGAAGTGGACATTGTATCCAGTAGACTCCCGAGCAAGGTCGATAGTGACGAATCGCCTCGAGAGCGTTAGACTCGTGCCGCGGATTCAGCGCCTCATCGCACGATGGCTCCGGCAACGTGATCCGGAGCACTGAACGACGCACCATCGTCCTTCGCGCGCGCCTGTCCGGTTTCCGCCGCGTGCCGCGTTCCGGAATGGGAGCAAACGGCGTTGCGCGCTTCTGCCATGCGCCGGCGCCGGTGAAGTCCCTCGCAGCGCAGTGATCACCCACCACCACGGGCGCGGCCGCACCGCGCCGGGAGCGACGAATGCGCGACAGACTCGACGAACCGGGACGCGAAGCAGACGCCGTCGACGGCGGCAGTTCCACCAACGACGCGAATGACGCGACGCACGCCGACCGGCGCGCGTTCCTGAGCAAGCTGGCGGCAGGCGCGGGCGGACTCGCGCTGGCCGGCGCTGGGCTCGGCCTGCCGGCGACGCTGCTCGGCGAATCGCAGGGGCAGCAGCCCGACGGCTCCAAGTGGCTCGTCGGCCTCAAGGCGAAGCACCGCCAGCTCGTCGACGGCTACGCGCCGAACGAAGGCCTTCCACTCGCCTTTGCGTACACGTTTCTGGCGATGCAGTCGCCCAAGGATCCCGGCGCGTCGGTCGTGGTCCTCCGGCACATGGCCATGCCGCTCGCGCTCGACCACGCGGTCTGGGCGAAGTACAAGATCGGCGAGGCAATCAAGGTCGACGATCCGACGACGAAGAAGCCCGCGCTGAAGAATCCCTTCTACCACGCCGCGCCGGGTTCGCTGCTCGTCGACGACATGGGCATCGACAAGCTGATGGCGAAGGGCGTGATCTTCGGCGCCTGCAACGTCGCGCTCCACGTGCTGAGCGAGATGTTCGCGCCGAATGCCGGCGTGACCAAGGACGTCGCCGCCAAGGAATGGCTCGCCGGCGTCATTCCCGGCATCACGGTCATTCCGTCGGGCACGTGGGGCGTGAACCACGCTCAGGAAGCACGATGCACCTACTGCTCGGGCGGCGGCGTGTGAGCTGAGCGGCGGCCCCGCACGCGGCGCCCCGCACGCGGCCCCCGCACGCGGCCATGAGAGTTTCTTTATCGGGCGCACGGCAGCTGTTCAGGTGGCCGTGCGCCCGATCGTCGAGAGGCGCCAGGTGACAGTGGCGCGCGCCACGAGCTCGTTCGCCGAGTCCCGGAGCTCGGCGTGAACGTCGAGCGTCGTCTCGCCGTCGAAGGGTGGAATGTCGCACCGGCACTCCGCCGTGATCGTGCCGCGCGCCTTCTTGAGGTACTCGATCGAGAGCGCGACGACGATGCCGCGCACGCCGGCGGGCAGCGTCATCAGCATGGCGGTGCCGCTCGCCACCTCGGCGAGATTCACCAGCGCGACGGCATGAATCGAGCGCAGATGGTTGCGCACGCGGCGCCGGTCGCGCATGTGCCAACGGGCGTAGCCGGGCCGGAGCTCGTCGACCCGGGCGCCGGCGGTGCCGGTATAGGGCGCCATGCGTCCAATGATCTGGCTGAACAACGCGCGCCCGTACGGGACGCGCGAGAGCCGCTGCCACCAGCGGGCGATTGAAGCGCCCGGGGCGTCGAGTGATTTCATGAGGGAACAAGTTGACGACCGCACCCAGTCAGCCGATAGTCACCGCCCAAACGGCACTCGGTGACGCTACGCCCGCTCCGCGAAGTTGGGCTGGTACGATGACCAGGAACAGACCGGTACTCCGCATCTCTCTCGCCGCGATCGGACTCGCCGCCGCCGCCTGCACGGCGACGATCACGACCGGCGATGGCTCGATTCCAAGCTTCGGCGAATCGGCGTCGAGCTCGATCGTACCGAGCGCAGAGGGGCGCGCGGTCCTCACGACGCTCACGATCACCAACATCGGCCTCGCGACCCAGACAGTGACCTGGGGCGTGGACTGCGGCGGCAGCGGTCCGTTCGATTTGCGCGCCTACCGGCTCGTGAACGGTGTGCGTGTGCTCGCCTGGTCGTCGGCGGCGTTGCCGCGGACCCTCGGTTGCCCAACGGCGCTCGTTCTGAGAACGCTCAATCCCGGCGACGCCGCGGATCTCACGCGCACGATCGACGTCGCGTCGATCCTCGGCGACAGTCTTCCGTCAGGCTCGTACCTGCTCACGGCGCGCGCGGCGACGACGCCCGCGATCGACAGCGAAGTTCCCGCCGGAACGGTCGCGCTCTCCACGGCGGTCGTGAGCGGACCTGCGGTGAATCTCGACGGCATCTGGAGCGGCGCGTCGCGCGGCGTGTCCGTGACGCTGTCGCTGCACTGGTTCGCCGATTCGGTCGTCGGTGGCGGCACGTTCACCGTTTCCGGCGACAACACGCTTGGCTGCGGCGGCGGCACGCTGCGCGGCACGGGAACGGTGACGCTCGATGCGCAGCGCACTGCCGATCAACTCACCGGCAGCATGGCGTTCGGCAACGGTTGGACGCCGCCGTTCAGCGCAGTGCTCGCCGATACGCTGACGCTCGGCGGCGTATTCCATTCTGTCGACACGGGTGTGTGCCCGCTGATGCTCGTTCGACAATAGCGCGCAGGATCCAATTCATCGGCGTGTGAAGTAATGCGCCGTCTGTATTGCCTGGCGTGGAAGCGAGAGCGCACCTACGTTTCGCGCCTCGCCACTCCGGCAGTCCTCGTCGCTCTCCCTCCCGCCGTACGAGGCACAATCCATGATGCGCCCGACCGCTTCTCTGATGCTGGTCCCGCTGGCGCTGTTCGTCGCGCAGCTCGCGACACCCGTCTCTCCCGAGCACGTCACGCCGAACGACAACCGCACCACTGCGGGAACGTTGAACGGCAGCGTGCTCACCGTCGCGCTCGAGGCGAGGCGCGGACTGTGGCAACCCGAGGGCGAAAACGGCCGCGCGCTCGATGCCGCCGCGTTCGCCGAGGTCGGACATCGGCTCTCGACCCCTGGGCCGCTCATTCGAGTGCACCTCGGTACGGAGATACACGCGACGGTCCACAACGCGCTCGAGATGCCCCTCGTCGTGTTCGGGCTTGGCGTCCACGCCGCGTCCGACAGCGTTGTCGTCGCCGCCGGCGGTACGGCGGACGTTCGCTTCACGCCGAGCGCCGCGGGCACGTTCTACTACGTCGGGCAGCGAGCCTCGAGTCCGCCCGGGCCGCGTGTGCGGGAGGACATGCAGCTCAACGGAGTCATCGTCGTCGATCCGGCCGGCGCGCGCGTCGATTCCGCCGAGCGCATTCTGACGATCAGCTGGTCGTCCGCGATCGACCCGAAGAGCAAGACGGGGATCGGGCGCACGACGATGGCGATCAACGGTCTGTCGTGGCCGCACACCGAGCGGTTGACGTACCAACAGGGGGACTCGGTGCACTGGCGGGTCGTGAATTTCACGGAGCTGGATCACCCGATGCATCTGCACGGGTTCTACTTCCGTCTGGAAGCCAATGGCAACGGTGTCACGGACTCGCTGTTCACGGGCGATCGCCGGCGCATGGAAGTGACCCAGGTGCTTCAGCCTTTCCACACGATGAAGCTCGCCTGGCGCGCCGACCGACCGGGAAATTGGGTGTACCACTGCCACTATTCGGCGCACATCTCGTCACTCGTCTCACTCGACGCCGAGGGGGGCGACCTGGATTCGGCAATGCTGTCGCACCACATGTCCGACCGTCCGCATCAGATGTTCGGGCTCGTCATGGGACTCACCGTCGAGCCGCGTGGTGTGGCGCCGCCGCCGCCGGCCGATCCGCGAAAGATTCGGCTGCTCGTCCGCGAGAAGTCGAACGTATACGGCGATCAGACGGGGTACTCGTTCGTGCTCGGCGGTACGCCCGCCGATGCGGTCCCCGACGCGATGCCGGTGCCCGGCGCGCCGATCATTCTCGAGCGTGGCAAGCCGGTCGCCATCACCGTGGTCAATGAATCGAACGATCATGCCGCCGTGCACTGGCACGGCATCGAGCTCGAGAGCTATCCCGACGGCGTTCCGGGCTGGAGCGGCTCGCTGACGAACGTGATGCAGCCGATCAAGCCGCGCGACTCGCTCACCGTGCGGTTCACGCCGCCGCGTGCCGGCACGTTCATGTACCACTCGCACTTCAACGAGAATCAGCAGATGGGCGGCGGCTTGTATGGGCCGATCATCGTGCTCGAACCGGGAAAGCGATTCGACCCGGTCACGGACAAGGTGTTGTTCTTCGGCACCGCCGGAATCACGAAGAACGTCGTGTACGGACCGTTCGCGGCCTTTCTCATGAACGGCCAGCGGCAGCCGGGGCCGATGACGCTGCGCGTTGGAACGACGTACCGATTCCGCCTGCTCAACCTCGCCGGGGACGAACCCCTCTTCTTCACGCTGCGCTCGAGCGTCGCCGCAGATTCCTCACCGGTCGATTGGCGCGCTGTGGCCAAGGACGGCTATCCGCTGCCGGCGTCGGAGGCGACCAACCGCCCGGCGACCCTTCTCTTCGATCCGGGCGATATCTACGACTTCGAGTATACTCCACACGCGCGCGGCGAGTTGGCCCTCGTGTTCGGCCCCGAGCCGCGGAGCCCGGGCGGACCGCCGCCGCTGCCGGGGCAATCACCGCCGCCGCCGACGATCACCGTCCCGGTGCACGTACGTTGATCAGCTCACCCGCCCACCCTTCCATCGTAATCAGATTATGAGAATATCACTTCTCGCACTATTGGCCGCTGCGCCCCTCGCCGCTCAATCGGCGCCCAAGGCCTCCGCCGTCGCCGACGCCCAGGCCAACTGGGCCTCCGTGCGCGACTACCTGGTCCAGTCCGCCGTCGACATGCCGCAAGCCAAGTATTCGTATCGGCCCACCGCGTCCGTACGCACCTTCGGCGAGATCCTCGCCCACGTCGCCGGCTCCCAGTCGATGTTCTGTGCGATCGCGCTCGGCGAAAAGCCGGCCGCCGAAGACGCCGTCGAGTCACGCAAGCTCGGCAAGGACGCCCTGATCGCCGCGCTCAAGAAGTCCAACGACGATTGCGCGCGAGCGTACGCGCAGGACGATGCGGCGGCGGCCGGGATGGTCGATCTATTCGGCAGCCAGCGGAGCCGGTTGTTCACGCTGATCGAGAATGCCGCCCACGACAATGAGCATTATGGCAATCTCGTCACGTACTTCCGCATGAACGGCATGGTCCCGCCGTCGAGCCGGCCAGCGCGGTAGCCGAGCCCGCTGGCATCGGTTCGCCCTGAGGGGGCGCAGACCGCAACGCTCCGGGTATCGGCGCCGGTGGAGCGTTTGTTTTCACCGAATGCATGTGTGGTTGCGTATGTGTGCTATAGATGGGGCTCGATCGTCTGGTAGAGGAACCGGACCCGGGCCCCATCCGCATGTCCTTGATCCGAGCAGAGCTGCCGCCTGGTAGCGCAAAGGCCGGCGAGCAAGGAGACGCCGGCGGAGGGAGCGGCCGACCCGCGATTCGCGGTGTTTCGCCGACCCCCGCGGCTGCCGCGCTCGGGATCCCCGCCGGCACTCCAACCAGCACTCCTGCCGTCGGCCTGGCGCCGCCCGCTGCCAGCGTGCTGTCGCGCGAGCTTGGAGACTTTCTCGTCGAGCTGTCGATCGCGGTGCACAAGCACGCGATCTACCCCACCGGCCATCCGCTGCTCGACGGCGCTGCCGACTCCGTCACCCGCACGCTCTGGGGACTGCTCGCTGAACGTCCGCTGCTGTCCCTCGGCGTGGCTCGCCGACAGCTCGTCATCGAGGGCGTGGCGACCGACCCGAACCACCCGCTGCTTCAGGAGCTCGCCCAGCGTCTGCACCGCCACCACCTCGGCGCCATCAAGTTCGAGCGTGGTGTCGAGCGCACCGAGCTCGCCGACTTCCTCGTCACGATTTCCGTCGATGCGGGCCGCAGCGGAAAACCCGTCGGTCTCGAGACCGACACGCTCGGCATGCGATGGACGCACATTCGCGCCTTCCCGCTCAGCTACGACCGCCTCGAGCTGCTCGAGGGTGAGGATGGCGCGCCGACGGAAAGTCAGATGGCCTCGGGCCGCGCCGCGGAGCTCTGGGTCGGGCTCGCCACCGCCGCCCTAGCCGCCGAGACGACGGGAATGACGCTCGACGACGACACGCCGCTCGAGCCGGCGGCCGTCGCGAAGGCGATCGACGAACACTCGCACGAACAGGCGTACGATCAGGTGATCGTCGGCTACATGCTGCAGATCGCCAACGAGCTGACAGCCAACGGCGCGGCCGGTGCGCACGAGTCGGCCGCGCTGCAGGCGCGCATCTCGAAGATGCTCGGCGCTCTCAAGCCGGATACGTTGTCCCGCCTGCTCGACATGGGCGGCGACGTGGCGCAACGACGCCAGTTTCTGCTCGACGCCACGCAGGGCATGAGCGCCGACGCCGTTGTCTACCTCGTGCGAGCCGCCGCGCGGACCGAAAAGCAGACCGTGTCGCACTCGATGGTGCGGCTGCTGGCCAAGCTTGCCAAGCACGCCGACACGCCACTCGAATCGCGGCGCGTGATGGCGGACCGCAGTCTTCGCGATACCGTGACGCGCCTGGTCAGCGAATGGACGTTGTCCGACCCCAACCCAGACGCGTACCGCGCCGTGCTCGAGCAGGTGTCGCGAGCCGCGCCGGCCGCCGGCGGGACGAATGCGACTCGCGCCGCCGACTGCGAGCCCGAGCGCATCGTGAAAATGGCGCTCGAGATCGGCGCGGTCGGCGCCACGTTGTGGCGTGCCGTCGACCGGATGGAGCGCGAAGGGCGCGCGGCGCAGCTGCTCGATCTCGTGGTCGGCGCGCCGGATCGGGACACTGCGGACGCGATCGTCCGCCACGTCGCCGATTCGGGACCGCTGCGCCGTATTCTCACTGCAGACCGCGTCGACTTCGCGACGGCGGAGCGCATCGTCGAGCGCGCCGGCGCGATGGCCATTCCCGTGATCTTGAGCGCCGCGGCGGGCGTATCCGATCCGCGTCGGCGCGAGCACGTCTATGATCTCGTCGCCGCGCTCGGCGATGCGGCGCCGCCCGTCGTCGCGCGGCGGCTCGCCGACGCCGACCGCGGCTCGCTCGCGACCGAGCAGCGGGATCTCATCGCGCTGCTCGGACGCTTGGCGCCGGGCGGCGTGCTGCCGATCGACGTCGATCTCCGCCGTTACCTCACGCACGCCGACACGCAGGTTCGGCGTGAGGCAGTGAAGGTGTTGTTGCGCGCGGGCGGTACGGCGCGCGATGAGGCGCTGGCCGCCTCGGTCGACGACGCCGACGCGCGCATCGTGTACCTCGGCCTCACCGCGGCCGGCGAACGCTGTCCGCGGCACGTCGTGAACCGCATCCGCCTGCGCGTCGAGCGTGGCGAGCTCGATCCGTCGCTGCGCGTGCTCGGTATTCGCGCCGCCGCTACGGCGCGCACTCCCGAGACGCTCAACTGGCTCACGTCTCGCGCCGCCCGGCCCTCGCGCTTCTTTGGCCGGCTGTCGCTCTTGCCGGCCACTCCCGAGAGCATCGCCGCCGTCGGAGCGATCGCTGCGGGGTGGCGCAACGACCCGGGCGCGCGCCAACTGATGCAGCTCGCCATGAAGAGCCGCGATGCGCAGTACCGCGCTGCCGTGCGCGCACAACCCGCCGCGGCGAGCGCGTCATGACCGATCCCGTTCGGTTTCTCACGTCATTCGTGCAGTCGCTGTCGACGATGGCGCTGTACGGCCAGAAGCACCCGGCGCGCGAACGCGCCGTGGATCGGTCGTTCGACGCGCTCCGCGAGCTGCAGACGCTCGACGCGCGGCCGCAGTTCACCTTCCTCGGCGAGGAAACGGTCTACGGCCAGCTCTCGCTGCGCGAGATGCGCGACTGGGAATGGGCGAGCCGCCTCGCCAATGCCGGCGTGCAGCGCCTGGAGTTCGAGCCCGATGTGACGCGCGACGAGTACGAGGAATTTCTCGACGAGGTGCTAGCGCGGCTCGCGCTCACGGCGATCGACACGTCCGAGATGCGTACGACGCGCCGGACGACGATCAAGTTCGGCGCGATCGGCGTTCGCGGCGAGACGCGCGAGTCGCGGCCGATCATCGAGTCGCGGTTGGCGCTTCCCGGGCTGGGCATGTCGCTCCAGGAAGAGGCGGCGGCGATCGAGTGGCTGCACGACGAGGTCAGCGAGCGCGGCATGCTCCCGCTCGCCGAGGCCGAAGCGGTCGTCCGGTCACTGTCGCTCGCCATGCACGGGGAGAGCGAGATGCTGATCCCGCTGCTCGAGATGCGCGAGTTCGACGAATACACCACCACGCATTCGCTCAACGTCGCCGTCTTGACGATGGCGCTCGCCGAACACCTCGAGCTCTCGGCGCGCGAGGTGCGCGCGTACGGCGTGGCCGGCTTGCTGCACGACCTGGGCAAGGTCCGCGTGCCATTGGAGATCTTGAACAAGCCGGGCAAGCTCACCGACGAAGAGCGCGAGGTGATGCAGCGCCACACCGTCGAGGGCGCCCGCATCATCATCACCAGCGACCGCGAGCTCGATCTCGCGGCGGCCGTCGCCTACGAGCATCACATCATGATCAACGGCGCCGGCTACCCGCACTGCCACTTCCACCGCGACTGCCACCAGGGGAGCAAGCTGGTGCACGTCTGCGACGTGTACGACGCGCTCCGCACCCATCGCCCGTACCGCGATGCCTGGGAATCGGAGCGGGTGCTGGACTACATCGAGAAGCGCGCCGGCACCGACTTCGAGCCGACGGTCGCCGCCGAATTCGTGCGCATGATGCGGCTCCTCGAGGGCCGAGTGCAGCGAACGCCCACGTCGGAGCCCGAGCCGGTCTAGCTCGCGCCGACGATTCGGCGAGGATGCGGCTAGGATCCGGCCAGGCGCACGCCGACGACGTAGTACTCCGTGTCGCCGAAGCAGGAGCTCGGAACGCCTTTGTGCTGCTCGTAGTCGAGCACCACGCGCTGGCCGTTGAGCCGATTGAGCTCGTGCGCGATCGAGTCCGAGCGCGTCGAAAAATCGAATACCTCCGGTGTGGCTCCGGGAAGCGCCGAGAGTTGGATCTGCCCCTCCCACGTCTTACAGAACCAGCCGCGCCGCGAGATTTTCTGCAGGAATCCGGCTCGTTCGCCCGTTGAGTAGGTGTAGTGGAGGGTCGCTCCTGCCCATACGGTGAAGATGAACACCGGCAGGGCGACCAGCAGCGTGACGACGACGGCAATCGGATGCCGTTTGAGGAGCGTTGGGATGTGCATGGCGCGGAGGAAGGTGGGAGAACGACCGCGGCGCTGCTCGGTGATGCGCGGGGGGCGGGGCGGGCCGGGGAAACGGGTCGAGCGAAATGTCAGCGCGACGGACGCCGATCGCGATGGGCAGTTGGCGCCGTGTCTTTTCGTGCCGCCCACCAATCGTTGATTTGTTTGCGCACCGCCGCCGGCGATCGGTCTTTGGTCACCGGCGGGCCTATGAACTGCGCTCCGTGCGAATCGAGCAGCACCCAGCGCGGCTCACCCTCCCGCGCCAACGCGGAAAGCGAGCATCGGAACATGGTGCCGTCGTCCGTGGTGACGATCAGCGTATCGTCGCTCAAGCGCCGTTTCATTCAGGTCGCGAAAGAAGAGATTGGGGTCGGGCCGGGCAGTGCGAAGCGGAATCCGTGCCGCCGGGGCGCTGGTTCCGGTGTCGTGCGCGATCCGCCGGCACCCACTCTAATGCAATCGCCACCAACGCCAAGTCAAAATTCGGTGCGGCGGCGAGGGCGCCAATTGGACCTCAGGGAATCGCAAGTCTGCCGATCGAGAATTATCGACTTAAATTACGTGGCTGCATAGAGATAGGACTGAGAAGGAGGAGCCTCATGCAGCCATTTTCGCGTCTCGTCGAGCGAGCTGGACGGCGTGCGCTGGTCCCCCTCGCGGCAGGCATCGGCAGCCTGTCCGTGGCGGCGCTGGGAGCGCACTACACGCACTGTCTGACGAGCTCGACCATTTCCGCGATTGCGGGGGATTCGGCGCGCCACGCACCTGCCGCGGCTTCTCCGGCAATATCTCCCGTTGCCGTGAGACCGGACTCCGCCGGGGCGGGTGATTCACCCGCCGTGAAGCCCGTCGATTCGGCGACCACTTTGCTCGCCTTCACCGATCCGGGCAGCACACAGCCGCGCGTCGAGAGTTGGGTGCACAAGCTGAGCACGTCGCTCAAGGGCGACGTCGAGCAATCGCTCGGCCGCATGAACAAGTACGCCGACATGATCACCGCCAAGCTCGACGACCGCGGCATGCCGCACGACTTGATCTATCTCGCGATGATCGAGTCGCGCTTCGAGCCCACGGCTCGCTCCCACGCGAGCGCGGTGGGTCTCTGGCAATTCATGGCGACCACGGCGCGTCGCTTCGGCCTTCAGGTCGGTCGCGGCGTAGATCAGCGGAAGAGTCCGGCGGCGTCGACCGATGCGGCACTGAGCTATCTCGCGGCGCTGCACCGGCGCTTCGGTTCCTGGTACCTCGCCGCGGCGGCCTACAACTCCGGCGAGGGAACGGTGCAGCGCGCGCTGAAGCGAGTCACCGGACGCACCACCGGCACGGACGCCGATTTCTTCAGAATCCTTCCCGCGCTTCCCAAGGAGACGCGCGACTACGTGCCGAAGCTCATCGCCACCGCGACGATCGCCAGCAATCCGGAGAGCTATGGCATTGATCCTTCGGCCGCGCACTGACGCCGCAGACTGACGCCGCGCTAGTCGCCGGGGGCGGCCGGGGGTATTATCGCCTGGCCTTCACCGGAGCTGGTTCTGCGCTCGCACGTCTTCTTCCGCTCGACCATCCTCGCCTGCGTTGCCGCAGCCTTTGCGTCGCCCGGATTCAACGCGGCGCTCGGGCAGACGGCGAGTAGCACGACGCTCGACGATTCCATCGCGCCAGGCAACAACTACGACAAGGCGCAGTTCCGATTCTGGACGCCGGCCGACGTCGGCCCGCTCCGCGGCACGCTCGTCTTGGTTCCAGGCTCGAACGGCGACGGGCGGGCGATGGCGCAGGATACCGTGTGGCAGGCCTTCGCCACGCGGAACAAGCTCGCCATCGTGGCCTGCCGGTTCACCGACAAGCCGCATGACGAAGGGTTCATCGAGGAGTACGTGGACGTGGGCCGCGGGAGTGGACAGGCGCTGCTCGACGCGCTCGGGCACTTCGCCGGCCGCGCGTCGCATCCGGAGCTGGCGGGCGCGCCGCTCGTATTCTGGGGGATGTCGGCGGGCGGAGAGTTCGACTACGAGTTCGCCGTTTGGAAACCCGACCGCGTTGCCGCATTCGTCGTCAACAAGGGCGGGATCTACTACACCGCGCTGGCGTCGCGCGCCACGCGCCAGGTACCGGCGCTGCTGTTCATCGGCGCCAAGGATCTGGATTCGCGCATCAACATCATCACCGGGCTGTTCTCGCTCAACCGCCGCGGCGGCGCGCTGTGGGCGCTGGCCAGAGAGCCCGATGCGGCGCATGTGGTCGGACGGTCGCGCGATCTCTCGATCATGTTCTTCGACGACGTCCTTCCGATGCGCCTCGGCGCTTCCGCCGCCGCGCCGCTCCGCGGTCTCGACGAGCATGCGGGCTACCTCGGCGACGTGAAGACGAAGGAAATTCGCGCCGAAGCGACCAACGCGGCCGGTGCGACTGCGGCGGCCTGGTTTCCAAGCGAGCGGGTGGCGCGCGGGTGGCGCGCCATGGAAACGTCGACGCCCTTCACTCCCTAGCGGGCGGCGCCGGACCGATGGTTGGCCGGCGCACCTTGCAGCCTCGCGCCCGCGTGCCATGATATAGGCACAACTCGAGGACCGGAGGCTGCATGTCGACGAGTGTTCCCCCACGCGACGGCGGTACCCGCACTGGATCGCCGAGCGCTCTGACTTCCACGTCGGTGCTCACCGACGAGCAGGCGCTGAAGCGCGTGTTCGACGCCGAGTTCGCGGCATACCTGAACAGCGCGCGCGGCCACCTCGGTGAAGCGGCATCGCTCGCGCCCAAGGTCGTCGAAGGCGCGTTCGTCCACGCCTGGAACGAGCGGGCGTCGATCACGACGCAAACGCAGCTGACGAGCGTGCTCGTCGAACAGGTGATGCACGGGTCGGCGCGCGCGTTGAGTCGGCGCGCGTCGGGGCATCGCTTCGGCGCGCTCGGCGCAGCGGGCAACACGGGCTCGCACGCCGTGGCCAACGCGGCCGATCCGGCTCGCGTCTGGGGACAGATCGAGACCGCGATCCACGGAGCCGAGCGGTCGGCGAGCGCCCACGCCGCGCTGAACGCGCCGGGCGTCGTCGGCCACGGCGCCGCGGAGCATATGAAGTCTGCGACCAAAAGACGCTCATGGGTGCTTCCGCTCGCCATCGGAATCGTCGCTCTCGTCGTCTCGGTCGCCGCGGTGCTGTACGCCGACCGGCTCGGTGAGGACGATGCGATCCTCTCGACGGTCGACGCGGTGTCGATTCAGCCGCTTGCCGCTTCGGACGCCGGCCAGTTCGCCACGCTGGTATTGGGCGACGGCACGAAGGCGCATCTGGCGCCGCAGACCAAGCTGTTCGTGCCCGACGGCTTCCCGTCGAAGATCCGCGCGCTTCGGCTCGAGGGCGCCGCGATGTTCGACGTCGCCAAGGGCCAGGCGCTGCCCTTCCGCGTCGTCGCCAAGAAGATCCATGTGATCGCGACGGGGACGCAACTCGTCGTGGCCGCGTACCCGAACGACAGCGGCATCAGCGTGCAGGTGCGCGAGGGATCGGTCACCGTGAAGTCGACCGCCGCACCGATGACCGTTGCGGCGGGGCAGGCGATCCACTTCGAGCAGGGAGCGGCGCGGCCCGCCACCGATGACGAACGGCTGGCCGACTTCGCGTGGGTCGACGGCCGGGTCGGTCTCCAACACAAACCGCTGAGCGCGACCGTCGACGCGCTGTCGCGCTGGTACGGCCTCGACATCAAGATTCCGGATATGAACCTCGTCAACCGCGACGCATCGTTCAGCGCGCCGATCGACTCGAGCTTGCTGGCGATCTCGCAGGTGGAAAAGAGCGCCGACGTGAAGTTTGCGTACGAGGGCGACACCAAGATCTTCAAGGACGCGAAAAAGAAGTGAGGATCGTCTGACGAGCGCGCGGCGCCTCGCCGGCGCGCTGTTCCTGCTCGCGGCGCCGATGCTCGGCGCCGCGGCGCGCGCGCATGCGCCGCGCATTCAGCCGGCCGCGGACAGCACGGTCGTCCTCCTGCTCGGCACCGGCTTCCCGCGGCCGCTGCCCGATGCGTTCGGTCCGGCGACGGTGGTGCTCGTGGGCCAGCGCGTGTTCCTATTCGACGCCGGAGCGGGGGTGATGCATCAATTCGCCGTCGCCAAGCTTCCGCTTCGCGGCCCGGAGGCGTTGTTCATCACGCATCTCCACAGCGATCACACGATCGGTTTGCCCGACCTGATGCTGACGACCTGGGTGATGGGCCGGCGCCGGGCCATTCCGACGATCGGGCCGCCGGGCCTCGCGAAAATGGTCGATGCGCTCGACGCGGCCTATGCGGAGGACATCGACATCCGCACACACGGCCTCGAGGGCGACGCGGCCAATGGCTGGCGGCTCGCCGTGCACGAGGCGACATCGGGCGTCGTGTACGACAGCGCCGGCGTGCGCGTCACCACATTCAAGGTCCTGCACGGCTCCTGGCCCAACGCGCTCGCCTATCGCATCGAGACACCGACCCGGACGATCGTCATCTCCGGCGACACGCGGCCGAGCGACGATCTCGTCCGCGCCGCGACGGGCGTCGACGTGCTCGTGCACGAGGTCTACCCCGACTCGATCTACGCGGCGCAGCGCGGGGCGCGGCTCGGCGATACGACGAACGACTACTTCAGATCCTTCCACACGTCCGACGTCGAGCTCGGGCGGCTCGCCGCGCGGGCGAAGCCCAAGCTGCTCGTGCTCACCCACATCGTGCGGATGGGCGCCACCGACGAAACGCTGCTGCGCGGTGTGCGCGCCGGCGGCTTCACGGGCGACGTGGTGGTCGGCAAGGATCTCGGCCGCTACTAGGTCGCCGGACCGTGCCGGTCAGCCGCCGACGCTGCGGATTGCCTCGCGCACCGCGCTGTACAACGACTCGGCGTGGAACGGCTTCTTGATGAACGGCACGTCGGACCGCCCGATGATGCTGCGTTCCAGCTCGCTCACGTCGCCGGAGACGATGGCCACGGGCAGGGTCGGATACTGTTCACGAATCTTATATGATAGATCGATGCCGTTCATCCCCGGCATCGTGACGTCGGACAGCACGATGTCGATGCCGGAGCGCTCCTTGGCCAGCCGTTCGAGCGCCTCGACGCCGTTCTTCGCCGTCAAGACGGTGAATCCGCCCGCCTCCAGCATGCGCTGGATCGTCTGCCGCGTCGTGTCGTGATCGTCCACCACCAACACCGTCTTGCCGCCGCCCACCTGAGTCCCTTCGGGCATGGATGCTCCACTGGATAGGTCGTCGATGTAGAATGGTGGATCGCAAGACAAGCGCAAGGACCGGAGAACCATGTCTACCACCGTCCGCGTCGTTACCGCCCTCGGCCTCGCCGTGCTCACGCTGCTCTCGGTGCTGCGCGACACGCGGCCGCCACGGCCGGTTCCGGCAGCGTCGCCCGACACCGTGTTCTCCGCCGAGCGCGCGATGCGCCACGTCGAAGCGATCGCGGCGCGTCCACATCCCATCGGCTCGCCGGACCACGACCGGGTGCGCGATTACATCGTGGCGCAGCTCACCGCGCTCGGCATGCAGCCGACGCTGCAGGTCGCGACCGGGATCGGTACGCGCTACCCGGTCGCGGGACGGGTGCAGAACATCCTCGCTTGGACGCCGGGCACCGCGACGGGCGGCAAAGCGGTCCTCCTCGTTGCGCACTACGACGGCGTCGGCGCCGGCCCCGCCGCGGGCGACGATGCCAGCGGCGTCGCCGCGATGCTCGAGACGCTGCGCGCGCTTCGCGCTCGCAAGCAGCCGATGGTCCACGATCTGTTCGCGCTGTTCACCGATGGTGAGGAGGCGGGACTCCTCGGCGCGGCCGCCTTTGCGCGCGAGCATCGCTGGGCGAAGGACGTCGGCGTCATCCTCAACTTCGATTCGCGCGGGACGCGCGGCCGTGTGTACATGTTCGAGACCGCGCCGAGCGACGCCTCGACGGTCGCCGCGCTGCGCCGGGTCGACGACGTCACCGCCGGCTCGGTGTTCACGACGATCTATCGCTCGCTCGCCAACGATACGGACCTGTCGGAGCTGCTGCCTCTCGGGCAGCCGGCGATGAACTTTGGCTTCGTCGACGGGCTGCTCCGCTATCACACCAGCCGCGACGATCTCGCTCACCTCGACAGCGGCACGGTGCAGCACGAGGGGATGCAGATGCTGGCGTTGTCGAAGATCTTCGCCAACGGGCCGCTGCCCCTCGCGCGCTCGGGCGATGCGGTGTACTTCGACTTTCCCTTTCTCGGCATGGTCGAGTATCCGCGATGGATCGCTCTGTCGCTGGCGCTGATCGCGCTCGTGCTCGTCGTGCTCGCCGTGTTTCCGCCCAGCGCCGGCATGGCGCTCGGTTTTGGCGCGTCGTTGATCGGCACGGTGATCACGGCGCTGATCGCGGCGCGTCTCGTGCTGGTCGGCGTGTCGGTATGGAGTGGTTGGACGGCGCTGGCGGTCGTCTGCTTCGTGCTGGCGGTCAACGCGGCGGCATTCGCGCTGGCGCGGCGCAAGCGCGACGACCTGACGGCGTTGCACACGGGCGCGCTCGCGCTCTGGCTCGTCGTGGCGATTGCGATCACCTTCGTCGCGCCGGGGGCGAGCTATCTGTTCGTCTGGCCGCTGCTGTTCGCCGCCGTCGCCGCGCGCTCGCGGAGCGTCGTGCCGCAGTGGGTTTCGGCGGTCGTCGCGCTCACGCTCCTCGCGGGATTCGCCTATACGGCCGCCGTCGTCACACTGGGCGTGACGGCGATTGGTGCGGCGGCGCTTGCCCTTTTCACGTCGTTCATCGCGTGGCTGCTGCTGCCGCTGCTCGCCGGCGTCGCGGGCGGTGCACGGTGGGCGGGGGCGTTGTGGCTGTTCGCTGCGGGGCTCGTCTGCACGATCGTCGCCCTCGCCGCCGTGCATCCGAGCACCGACAGGCCGCTGTCGACGAACCTGATCTACGCCGAACGAGCCGACACGGGCGGAGCCTGGCTTGCCGTCGGCGGACAAGCGTCCGACTGGTCGCGCGGCATCATTCCTCGGCCCACCGTCGGCCCGCCGTGGACGCGAATGGCGTCGGCGGGCTCGCCGCTTCGCGGACGCGCCGTTCCGCGCGTGCCCCTCGATCCGCCGGTAGTCACGCGGCTACGCGACACGACGATCGACGCACATCGCCGGCTCGTCCTGCGCGTCATGGCGCCGCGCGGCGTCATGACGCTCGCCATGCGCGGATCCGGCGCGCCTGTTCTCTCGGCATCGATCGACGGACGCGTGGTCGACACGACGCGCTATCGCTACCACATCAAGGGTTGGGCGATGGACTACGCGGCGCCGCCCGACAGCGGGGTGCTCGTCGCACTGTCGTTGCCGATCGGGCAACCGTTCACGCTCGACGTCACGGCGCGACGTCCGGGCCTGCCGGCGATTCCCGGCCTGGCGATCCCACCGCGCCCGCCGTCGATCGTGCCGGCCAACGCCGGTGATGTAAGCGTGGTGTATCGACGCTTCATGTTCTGATCGTGCACGCGACGGCCGGCCGTTGACGCGCCGCCCTCGCCCGAGTCGATTCGAGGCAATTCGGAGATCAGGCTGACCAGTCCAGGAGCCCGTATGCGCAGTGCGTTTCTTCTGATTTCTCTAACAGCCGCGCTGACGGCGCCGTCGCTCGCCGCACAGGGCGGCGCGGCCGGAGGACGCGGCGGCGGACGAGGCAACGCCATCCAGCCGGGCGAAAGTTGCCCGCCCGGCGAGACGGAGATCCGCCCGCGGCGCTGCATGGCGCCCGAGGGCACGCCGCCGAGCATTCTCGACTACCGGCCGCGGTCGACGCTCGTCACCGCGGTGCACATGAAACCGACCGCGAAGTTTCCGGCGATCGATTTTCACGGGCATCCGAATGGTCTGATCAATTCGGCTGATGGTCTGGCCACGCTCGCCGCGGCGCTCGACAGCTTGAATGTTCGCATGATGGTGTCGGCCGACAATCTGTCGGGCGACCGGCTGAAACGTGCGCTCGACGCCGTGCGGGCGTCGGACAAGATGAAGGATCGCGTGCGCATTCTCGCCGGCGTCGATTTTCGAAACGTCGGCCCGGGTTGGGCCGAGCGCGCCGTGAAGCAGCTCGACGCCGACGTCGCCGCCGGCGCGGTCGGCATCGGTGAGATCCCGAAGAGTCTCGGCCTGTCGATTCACAAACCGGACGGGTCGCGGCTGCGGATCGACGACCCGGAGCTCGACCCGATCTGGGACGAGGCGGCGCGACTCGGCATACCGGTGTTCATCCACACTGCGGACCCGCAGGAATTCTTTCAGCCGATCGACTACCACAACGAGCGTTGGCTCGAGCTCTCGCTCTTCGCCGACCGCCGGTATCCGCAGGACCGGTTCCCGAGCTTCGAGGAGCTGATGACGGAGCGGGACAACATGTTCCGCAAGCATCCGAAGACGACGTTCGTGGCGGCGCACATGGGTTGGCACGCCAACGATCTGCCGGCGCTGGCGAAGATGCTCGACGAGATGCCGAACGTGAACACGGAAGTCGGCGCCGTGCTCTACGACATCGGCCGCCAGCCGCGCGCTGCGCACGCCTTCTTCGTGAAGTACCAGGACCGCATTCTGTTCGGCAAGGATTCCTTCCAGCCGGAAGAATATCCGTACTACTGGCGCGTGTTCGAGACGGCCGACGACTACTTCGACTACTACCGTCCGTACCACGCGTTCTGGAAGCTCTACGGCATCGATCTTCCGGACAGCGTGTTGAAGAAAGTCTATTTCGCGAACGCGCTACGGATCACCAAGGGCCTGCCACAGAACGGCTGGCCGCGGTAGCGCGTCGCGCTGGTCCGATCCACGATCCACGATCCACCTCCATGCCCGCTCGCAAAAAGAAACGCGTGACCGCCGCCGCCGCATCCCGCGGTCTCGACGCCCGCCGACTGGCCTCCGCCGCGCCGCCGGTGTCGGTGTCGACGCTTGGCCGAACGATCGAGGATGACGGCGGCGCCGTGCTCGCGACGTATCGCGATCCACTCGGCGGCAACTGGCAGATCTTCGCCGCCCTGCCGCTCGACATCGTCGAGCCCACTCCCTTTCAGCGCGATCTCTCACCCGCGCACGTGGAGCGCGTCGCGAACGCGATCGACAAGCTCGACCGCTATCTCGATCCGGTGATCGCCGTGCCGACCGGCGAGGGCAAGTACTGGTCGCCGAACGGCTATCACCGGCTCGGCGCGATGCGCGAGCTCGGCGCCAAGTCGATCGTCGCGCTCGTCGTGCCGGAGCCGGAGGTGGCGCACCGCATTCTGCTGCTCAACACCGAGAAGGCGCACAACCTGCGCGAGCGCGCGCTCGAGGTAGCGCGCCTGGCCGAAGCGCTCGCCGTGATGGACGAGCGGCCCGAGAAGGAGTTCGCGACCGAGTTCGAGGAGGCCGCGCTCGTCACGCTCGGGCTCTGCTACGAGCAGAACGGTCGCTTCTCCGGCGGCGTGTATCATCCGGTGCTCAAGCGCTGCGACAAGTTTCTTGGCGCCAAGCTTCCGGTGGCGCTCGACACGCGCCGCCTTCGCGCCGACAAGCTGCTCGAGCTCAACGAGCTGGTGAACGAAGCCGTGAAAGGGCTCAAAGGACGGGGCCTCGACAGTCCGTACCTCAAGGCGTTCGTCGTGGCGCGCATCAACCCGCTGCGCTTTCAGCGCAAACCGAACGTCGACTTCGACGAGACGATCGACAAGATGATCGGCAGCGCGCGCCGCTTCGACACGAACAAGATCAAGGCCGATCAGGTGGCGCGGAGCGGCGGACCGCCGGCCGCCGCCGAAGACTGACGCGACCCGTTTCATCCTCCCACCGACACGAGGCAGGTATGCCCAGAATCCCGCAAGCCGACTTCATGACGACGACGTCCATTTCCGTCGAGGGGTACGACGTGGTGCAGAGTCTCGGCGTCGTGCGCGGCATCGTCGTGCGCTCGCGCTCCGTGTTCGGCCGAATCGGCATTGGTCTGCAGACGCTCGTCGGCGGAAACATCACGCTCCTCGAGGATCTCTGTGAGCGCTCGCGCGCCGAAGCGTTCGGCAAAGCGGTGGAGCACGCCATCGCGCTCGGCGGCAACGCCCTCGTCGCGATCCGGTACGACGCGACCGAGATCATGCCGGGCGTATCCGAGGTGCTGTGCTACGGAACGGCGATGCGGCTCGCGCCGACGCTCGGCGGGCGAGCAGCCGGCGCACCGTGACTCCGGCCGCGGACAGCGTGGCGGCGATCGACGCGCCGCGCGTTCGACTCCTCTCCGGCCCGACGCCGGTCGAGTCGATGGATCGGCTGCGCGCAACCCTCGGTGCGCGACCGCGGCTCCTCATCAAGCGCGACGACGCAATTCCATTCGGTTTTGGCGGCAACAAGATTCGTAAACTCGAATTCGTGCTCGGGCGAGCTCTCGCCGACGGAGCGGATACGCTCGTCACGCTCGGCGGCGTACAGTCGAACCACGCCCGTGCCACCGCGGCCGCTGCCGCGAAGCTCGGGCTGCGTTGCGTGCTGATCCTCAACGGCGCGCCCCCGGCGCGCCCGACCGCCAACGCGGCGCTCGACGAGCTACTCGGCGCCGAGGTGGAGTACATCGCGTCGAGGGCCGAACGCGGCGCGGCGGCCGAACGTGTCGTGGCCCGGCTCCGCGCCGCCGGCCGGCGCCCGCATCTCATTCCACTCGGCGCGTCGACATCCGTGGGTGCGCTCGGCTTCGTTGCGGCAGTGGCCGAGCTCGTCGGGCAGAACATTCGGCCGGATGTCATCGTGCACGCGAGCTCGTCAGGCGGCACGCAGGCGGGACTCGTCGCCGGGATCACGCTGCACGGTCTTGCCACGCGCGTAATCGGCGTGAGCGCCGACGACCCGTCGTCGTCGATCGCGGCGACCGTACGCGGCCTCGTCCACGGGATCAGTGGTCTCGAGTCGTTCGACGGCCAGGTCGAGGTCGATGATCGTCACGTCGGCGCCGGATACGGCCTTCCGACGGCGGAGTCACGCGAGGCGCAGCAGCTCGCCGCGCGCACCGAAGCGTTGTTCGTCGACTACACGTACACGGCCAAAGCATTTGCCGCGCTCATCGCCTACCTGCGAGAAAAGCGCTTCGCGGCGAACGAGACCGTGCTCTTCTGGCATACCGGCGGTCAGGTCGGGTTGTTCGCCTGACGAGAGCGACGCAGGCGCGCTGCTTTCGACACCGGCGCTCCTGAGCTGGCTCGGTGCTTGCCCTCCGTTGCGCCGAACTCGCAACGCACAGGCTCATCGATCATGCATCGCTCGCACATTCATGGTGCCGTGCTCGCGGCCGCCATGGCCATCGTCCTTCCGATCACCGCGCGTCCGCTGCGTGCCCAGGTTCGCGTCGGTTCCGATTCGTCGACCCGCCTGCAGCGGTTTGGTCGCGACGCGCTCTACGGCACCGCCGAGGGTCTCGCCTTCGCCGGTCTCGATCAATTGAACAACGATCCGCCGGAGTGGGGCGGGGGCGCCGAAGGCTACAAGAAGCGGGCGTTGTCGAACGTCGGCGAGTTCTACATCCAGGAAGGTGTGACGGAAGGATTGGCGGCGATCATGAAGCGGCCGCTCGACTATCGACGCTGCGGTTGCCGCGATGCGAGCCGGCGGATCGGGTGGGCGCTTCAGGCGGCGGTGACCGATCCACTGCCGAACGGCACGCATCCGATCGCCTGGCCGCGGATCATCGGTGCATATGCCGGCAGTTTCGCCCAAGCGTCATGGCGTCCCACCAACGGCGGCCGGAGCCGCAACAGCGTCGCACTGTTGAACGGCGCTGAGTCGCTGGGCATCGGCTTTCTAATAAATCTCTATCACGAGTTCAGATGACGATGTGGCGTGGAACGTGGAACGCAACTGCTTAGCGATGAGCTGCGAGTGCTGAGCAAGCGGTGCCCCCGCGACATTCAGAGTTTCGTCCGTTCTTGCCCGTTCGTGCCCGTTCGTGCCCGTTCGGTGTCCGTACCTAAGTTGTTTCCAGCATACGCGGCGGATTGCGCTCGCCACGGTCCCCACGCTCACCGGGCTGGCTATCGCGAGAGATGCCGGCCCGTTCACGTTCAAGCCCAGCGCGCCACGCCACTTCGCGCTCGAGAGCACAGCCGCTCGGGACGCCGTAACGATTGGGAGAACGGATTCAACGGACACGAACGGACGCAAACGGACAGTCGGCCCGGCGCGACAACGCACAACGCCAGAGCCAAAAACGTTGGGGTCGCGGGGCTCGCTCGAGCTTTGCCGCTCGTAGCTCATCGCTGAGCCATTGTGTCCCACGATCCACGTCTCATGTTCCACGCCCTACTGATACTGGATGTACAGCGGCCGTGGGCGCAGGGCGAGCACCTCGGTCGGCGAAAGCAGACGGTCGCCCTTTCGAGTGTCGTTGTGGAAGAAGAGCTTGAACCCGGTGTACTCGACGGGCTCTGACGCCTCGCAGCGGGCGTAGGTGTCGAACTTGAGCCAGGGCTGGCCCCAGCCGTCCATGTTGATCACCACCTGGACGCGCGGGTCGAGTTTGATCTGCTCGGCGTGCTGCAGCATGTTCGTCGTGAACCGGTGCACGATCAGCACCTTTGGCGGCAGATGGTACTTCGTCACGAGCGCCGCCAGCTGGTCGATCGCATAGTTCACATCCGCGGCGTCCATCGAACCGATCTTGCTCCCCGGCGCGCGGCCTTCGCGGTTGTAGTGCATGTAGAACTCGGGGTCCAGCCCGAGGTGGACGTCGGGCCGCTGGAGAAAGGGCAGCAGCGGCGGCAGCTCCGAGTCGATCGTGCTCTTCCCAGCCTGAATGTCGAGAATCGTGATCGCGCCGCGCGCGTGCGCCATGCCGTAGATCTTCTCGATCAGATCGGGGTCCGACCGCTGGCGGTACATCCCGTCTTTCCCCGGCGTTCCTTGGGCGACCGAGACGACCAGATGCAACGCCGGCTGCACCGGCGTCGTCGGGTCGGCGGCTCGCCACCCGGCGACCACCGAGTCCAGCTTCGTGAGCATTTGATCATACGGGATCTCACCCAATATCCCCATCCGCTTCGACAGCGGGTTGCCGTAGAAGGCGACGATCCGCTTCGCCGGCAGGATCGATCCGGCGAGCAGAGCCGGAGTCTTCACGGGCCAGCCCGACGTCGACAGGCCGGTCCGGATCGCCGCGACGAGCGAGATGCTGTCCGCCTTGGTGCGCGACTTTGGTTGCGTTGCGATCTGGATGCGGATCGCCGAGTCCGGTCCGGTGCGCCGTGCGGCGGCACTGTCGTGCGCGCCGCGGCCGAAATCGCCCGAGGCCGAGTCGTTCTCCGGTGCGCTCGGGTGGGCGGCGGGGACGGCCGACGCCGCGTGGCTCACGCTGTCGGCGGCCTGGGCCGGTCGATTCGCGCTGTCTCGCGCTGAGCTCGATTTCTCGGCGCAGGCGGCGGCCGCCAGGCTCAGTGCCGCGCCGCAACACAGTCGCGTGACGAAGTGATTCGGACGGCAGATCGGCATCGGGGGACGTTAGTGCAATGGGCGCACCGGCGCACATCGCGCCGCTGGCGCGCCGTGCGTCGCGTCGCTCTCCGGCGCGTCGCTTGCGGATTCGGCGGCTGGATTCCTCAGGAGATGTACCATGAAGACCATCGCACTCGTGTTCTCCGCCGCTGCGCTCGCCGCGTGCGCGTCGACCGCGAACGTTGCCTCGTCGTCCGGCGAAGTCGGCTCGGTGACGCCCGTCAACGCCGCCACACTGCCGATCGGCGGCTCGTTCCAGGCGACGCTCAACCAATCGATCGGCACGACGTCGAGTCACGTCGGCGATCAGTTCACGGCGACCGTGTCGAGCCCGCTCATCGCGAGCGACGGGGAAACGGTCGTACCGGCCGGAGCAACGGTCACCGGGCACGTTACCGGGCTGCACTCCGGATCCGTCGTCGGCGAACAGTCGGTCATTCGGCTCGACTTCGACCGTCTCGACATGAACGGCCGGTCGTATCCATTCGACGCGAGCGTGTCGAACGTGCGGGCGACGAATCAGGTCAACAAGAACGGCGCGACCAAAGGCGCCGTGACGGGCGCGGCGGCGGGCGCGGTGCTCGGCGCGATCATCAGCGGCGGTGAGCTCAGCAAGATCATCACCGGCGGCCTCCTCGGGGCGGCGGCGGGCACGGTGATCTCGCTCGGCACCGGCGACGTGCAGGCCGTGATCCCCGCGGGGAGCTCGATGACGCTGACGTCGACGACCAACGTGAACTTGCGGTAGAATAGACACGAATGAACGCGAACGGGCGCGCGACTCTCGAGAGTCGCGCGCCCGTTCGCGTTGGGTTCGTGCCGGCGAGCTACTCGATCGGCCGGTGCGTGCGCTCGATCCAGCTGGTCTTGCCCTCGCGCGCCACCATGTACACGACACCGCTCTTGCCGAACCCGATGATCTGCCGGCCGGCCGGAATCTGCACCCGATCGACGAGCTCGCCCTTCCGGTTCACGACGTCGTAGATCGGACCGGCGATCGCACCGGCGCGAGTCGCCGTCGTGCGAATCCAGAGATTGTCATCCCAGTCGGCGCGTGCGGCGCTGCCGCCGAACGCCGGCCGGTAGTCGGGCAGATCGCTCGCGTCGACGAAGGCGAGCGCCGGCGCCGTCGGCGCGCCTGCCGGGGCCGTTCCCTTCGCCGTCGCTTCCGCGCCGGCCATGTTCATCACGATCATGCGCTGTCCCATACCGTCGGCCGGCACCGCGCCGCGCCCGCCGCCCGCGTCCTGTCCGTTCGCCGCCGCGGCCGTGCGCGCCGCCGTCAACGCGTTCCGCGCCGAATCGATGACCGCGATCTTATCGTCGTCCGAGAGATGCTGCCAGTCGAATGGAATCTTCGGCGCGGCGGTCAGCGAGCCGTTGGCGTTCACCCAGTCGATGTGAAAGTCCTGTCCGCGCACGATCGCCACCGTGCCGTCGGACATCACCGCCCAATCGTCGATGAGCGGCATCGGATTGATCTCGCTCATCATCGTGATGCCGTGTTCGTTCTGGGTGATGTTCATCTTTACTTTCGCGATCTTGTAAAAGGCCGCCGTGTCCAGCTTCCGCGTCGCCAGATCGACGCGCACGAGCGCGACGCTGTCCGGCGGATCGGGGAATTGGAACGGCTGGCCCTTCGTCTGCGGCATGGGCAGGCCGCGGCTCGGCAGGCCGCGATAGACGAGGCGCCCCTGGGAGTCGACGCCCGGGTTGTTCGAGAACTGCGCGCCGAGCGTCGCCGCGTCCTGCGAGCGCGGCACCGAGGCCACGCGGGCGATCGTGCCGGACGGGCTGATCACGAACATCGACAGCCCCGCCGGATCGATGAACAGCGACGAGTCGCCGACATACGCGATCAGCGACCCCGGTCGAATGCCGTACGAGCTCGGGCTGCCGCTCACCGAATCGGCGACGATGCCGGCCGGTTGCAGGGCGGCCGAGAGCAGGACCAGCTGCCGGTTGCCGCCATCGTTGACGAGGATCTGTCCGTCGGGAAGCGGTCGCACCGCGAGGACGTTGCCGAACGTGTGCGGCGACGACGCGTCGGGCGCGTTCATCAACCGCACCGGCGGCAGCTGCTGGGCGCCGGCCGCGGCGGCGGCCGCCAGGCTCGAGAGAACGAAATGGAGTGTACGCATATCAGAGTTGGGATTGAAAGGTCGCGTCGTCCGTCACGGCTTCTGGATCTCGATTCGCACGGCGCCGCCCATCGCGCCGCCCGGAATGGCCATGCCGCCCGGCAGCATGATCATGCCGAGGCCGGTCCCGGCCGTGCCCGATCGCACCGACGCCAGGTACCGCGTGTCGAGGTAGGGCGACACGAAGGTCGGCAGGCGCCGCATCTGATCGGCGGTGAGCAGCGATTTGATCAGCGGCGCGATGCGGATCAGCGCGTCGACCGATGCCTCCCGCGCCGTGCGGTACCGGTCGTACGCCTCGTCCTGATCGTACGTCTTCGGCAGAGCGGCGAAATACTTCGCCGTCGGCGTCCAAATCGAGTCGAGCGTGATCGTGTACGAGCGGTTGAGGATCGCGATGCTGTCCGCCTGCTTTTCGTTCAGCTGGAGCGTGTCGGCCTGGCGGAGCAGCGTCGCCATCGGATTGATCACGCCGCCCGTGCCGTACATCGCCTTGAACAGCATCTCGGGCACTTTCTGCCCCGGCGTCGTGCGCCCACGATCGATCATCTGCGTCAGTCCCTGGCGCTCGCGCGTCGGACCGACGTCGACGCGCAGCATCGTCGTCAACGTCACGGGGAGGCGCGTCGCCGTCTGTGCGAGGGCCGTCGCGCCGAACCGCTGGTTGACCTCGTAGGTGTACCGATCCGTCGACGGGTCGAAGCCGCGCACGAACAACAGCTGGCTCTGCGGGATGAACGTCTGCCCCCAACCGTGCAGATTGCTCGGCCCGTGCACCAGCGCATCGACGGCCCCGAGTGGATTAGAGAGTTGGAATGAGAGGGTCGCCCGCTGCGGCAGGCGCACCTTCACCGGATTGAACGAGAAGGTCAGGTTCGCCGTCGACGACCAGGGCCCCTGGCAGCTGTTGCGCGCCGCCACGTGCTCGAGCTGGCCGAGCAAACAGTCGCGCGCCGAGCTCGAGCCGTTGGCGAGCAGCGATCGCATCCCCGCCGCGACCGACGAATCGGGCGCCGACGCCGGATCGAAGATGAAGGCGCGGTCGTTCGAATATCCGTCGCCATTGATGTCGCCCGCGACGACCGGCGTATACGGCAGCCCGGAGCGAAACGAGCCGTACCAGCTGAGGCGGACGAAGTCGAAGGCGTTGTAGGTGAGGGTGTAGACGATCTGGTGGCGCGAGTCGAAGCTCGACCGCCCCCAGGTCGCGTCGAGCGGATCGCCCGCCGTGCTCGTGAAGCCGCGATACCGCTCGCGCGCGTTCGAGTACACGTAGGCCAGACTCCACGAATAGCTCGAGCTGAACGAATAGGGCCGCACCTGCACCGTCAGCTGCCTGGCGTCGGATTCCATGTCCGACCGCAGCTCGCTCACATGAGAGAACTGTGGCGCCACACGCGCTTCGCCGGCGCCGATCGCACCGGTGGTCGGCACGATGGCCGTCGCCCGCGCATACACCGGCCGGTTGCCCTCGTCGGCCAGGGAGAACTGTTGCACCGGATTGAAATTGAGATCGAACGTGCTCGCCTGATTCAGATTGAGCGAGTACGTCCCGTCGATCGTCGTCGACAGGCGGTTGCCGAGCGTCACGCCGCTCCACTGGAGATTCGATCGCAGCGCGCGCGGCGCCGAGTATCCGTGGTCGAACAAGACCACATTGGGCGCGCTGTTCGAGAACACGGTGCCGGTGGTTCCGTCGGCGCATTGCGTCGGCGCCGCGCCGGGATCGGTGGCGTACGCCGACCAATCGGCCGGCGGCGCGGCGACTCCAACACACGCGATCTGCTGCACCGCGTTGGCCAGCCCGGTGTTGTCCATCGCCGAGCCGATCGAAGTTGCGCTCGGCGTGTTCTGAAAGATCCCGATGCCGCCGCGAATCACCGCCTGGGGTCCGCGCACCATGCCGTCGAATGCACTCACCTGGCTCGCCGTGCCGTAGGTCCACGAGAAGCCGACGCGCGGGCTGGCGTAGAGGTGATTGGGCACCGCATCGTTGCGCACGCCGAACAGCTGCTCGACCGCCGGGTTGCTCGCCGGGCCGCCGTCGAATCGGTTGCCGTCCAAGCGTACACCGTATTGGAGCTGCAGGTTGTCGGTCGGACGGTAGGTGTCGCCGAGCGACGTACCGGCCACGTACTGGCTCTCGGTCCGGCGGCTCGACGAAAGCTGGCGCGTGAAGGCCGCCGGGCGGTCGGCTTCGAGATCGGCCAGCGAGTTGAACGAGAAGGTCCCCAGCTCGTTCGCGCTCAGGTCCTGCGCGAACATGTCGCGCCGAAGCTCGGTCGTGAGCTTGAGCTTGTGCTTGTTGTTCTCGCTGAACCAGGCGAGCGAGTTCGTCGCCTGCACGGTGGTCGACGTCTGCCCGGTGTTCATGGTCGGGTTTCCGCCGAACGACACGCCCTGCACGCTCGGCGTTCCGTCGGCGAAGGTCGAGTTCACGCGCACGGAGCCGTTCGGCAGCACGGCGAACGGCGTGCCGTAGAAGTTGCTGCGATTCACGCCGAGCTGCGTCTCGCTCAGCACGCCGAACCCGAAGTAGCTCGAATGCTTGCCCTG
>DATNAT010000080.1:0-16138 GCA_035572355.1 Gemmatimonadaceae bacterium | reverse complement strand
TTGACGCCCCGAAAGGGCAGGGTCGCGATTCGATGGTCGAGCTCCGCGACGTCGAGCACGAGATCCTGCATCCACAGCGTCGCGCGCTTGCCGACGGTCGTCGGCTGCGCGGGCTGCAGATGCGTCGAGCCCAGCGTCGGCTCGGCGCGCCATTCGCGCGCGAACGCTGCAAGGGCCCGAAGCGCGCGGAGGAGCTTGGCGCGGAGCAGGCTCATGCCGCGCCGCATGAGAATCAGATCGGCGTTGTCGGTGACGTACGCGCTCGTCGCTCCGTAGTGAATGAACGGCTTCGCGGCCGGTGCGACGTCGCCGAACGCGTGCACGTGCGCCATGACGTCGTGTCGAAACCGACGCTCATACGCGGCGACCGCGTCGAAGTCGACGTCGTCGAGATGAGCCCGCATTTCGGCGAGCGCTTGGTCGGGGATCGGCACGCCGAGCTCGCGCTCCGCCTCGGCAAGAGCGAGCCAGAGCTGGCGCCAGAGGCCGTAGCGCGTCGCCGGCGACCAGAGCTCGAGCATCGCAGTCGATGCATACCGCTCCGCCAATGGCGACGAATACCGGCGGTGGTCGCTCATCGAACCCCGAACTCGGTGACGACGAGTTGCCCGCCGCGATCGGCGATCACCCGGAGATAGCTTCGGCCGCCGTACTGATTGATGGCGCGCTGCACGTCTTCGGCGCTCCGGATCGCCGTGTTGTTGATCTGTAGAATCACATCGCCTTGAGCGAGGCCCGTCTGGTCGGCGATCGTCTGGCTGATGTTGTAGACGAGTGCGCCGTACTGCCGCCGGAGACTGCGCTCCGAGGCGATCGCCGGCGTGACGGTGACGAGTTGAAGCTCGCGAAGCACCTGCACCTTCGGCGCGGTAACGTCGGGCAAGTCCGACACCGGCACGTCGACGTCGAATTCGCGCGAGCCGCGCTTGATGTGGAGATGAGCCGGAGAGCCGACCCGAAGATCGAGCAGCGCGGCGTTCCAGTCGAACTCGTTGTGGACGGTGCGCGAGCCCTCGCGGAGAATCACGTCGCCGCGCTCGAGTCCCGCTTTGTCGGCCGGCGAGCCGGGCGTGACGGTCGCGATCACGGCGCCGTGCGAGAGCACGTCGCGCGGGTTGCTCGACTGCACTCGCTGCAATCCGACCCCGATCCACGGCGCGCGAATCGACCCATGCGTCAGCAAGTCGTCGACGACACGCGCCACGCGATTGATCGGGATCGCGAAGCCGAGCCCGACCGACCCGCCGTTCGGCGTGAAGATGTTGCTGTTCACGCCGATCACCTCGCCGTCGGCGTCGACGAGCGGCCCGCCGGAGTTGCCGGGATTGATCGCCGCGTCGGTCTGGATCATGTCGAAATACGACCCCTGTCCCTCGCTCGCCGCGACGAGGTTGCGCTGCGTGGCGCTGATCACACCGACGCTCACGCTCGGCTCGCTGTTCCCAAGGTAGAAGCCGTACGGGTTGCCGATCGCAATCGCCCATTCGCCGATCAGGAGTTGATTCGAGTTGCCGAGCTTCACGGTTGGCAAATTCTTGGCGTCAATCTTGACGACGGCGATGTCGTTCGTCTCGTCGGAGCCGAGGACACGGGCCGGGTACACCGTGCCGTCGCGCATCATGACCGACACCTTGGTCGCGCCGGCGATGACGTGCGCGTTGGTCACGATCACGCCGTCGCCGCGGACGACGAAGCCCGTGCCGAGCCCAGCTTGTGTGCGCGGCTGCGCGCGGCCAAAGAAAATGTCGAACGGATCCTGCGGCGCTTGATCGACGACCTCGGTCTGGACCGTGACGACCGACGGCGACACGGCGGCGACCGCGTTGGTGATCGCGTTCTTGCGGCTCGCCGACACCTGTGCGTTGCTCGGCACGGCGACGCCGGACGACTGTGCCGACGACGGAGTGGGCCGGCGGCCGCAGCCGAGCACGGCGAATATGAACAGCCAGCGGAGCCGCGACGTCGCGCGGCGCGATCTCAAACGAGCGACCATGACGGGGGATGCGTTGAAAGCTCTCGGACAAACGAGTCGGCGCCGCGATCGGTCAGCGGGTGCGCGAGCAGCGAGCGCAGCACCTCGGCGCTCACCGAAACTGCATCGATGCCGGCTGCGGCGCAGGCGGCAAATTGCGCGGCGTTCGTCGGGCGCAGCGCGACGATGTCGGCCTCGGACCCCGAAGCGTCGAACACGCTGCGCAGCTCGCGGAGCACGGCGGCCGCGTCATGTCCCGCGGCATCGAGGTCGTCCGCCGGTACGATGACCGCCGAGGCGCCGGCGTGGGCGGCAAGCAAGGCTTGCGCGGCGCTGAAGACGAGCGTGGCGGCGACCCGCACGCCGTCGGTCGACAACTTTCCGATCGCTTCGACGACGTCCTCGAGCAACGGCACCTGCACGACGATCTGGTCCGAGATCTTGGCGAGCTCGCGCGCCCGCCGGTACGCGTCGGCAGCGGTGACGGCGTGCGCCGTGACGAACACCGGCCCGGGCGACACGCGGCAGATGTCGGCGATGAAGTCGCGATCGTCGTCCGGCCCTTCGGCGTGGATGAGCGCCTGCGTGGTGAACACGCCGTCGATCAAGCGGCGCTGCGCGGCCCATCGAATGTCGCTCAGGTTCGCCGATGCTACATGGAGCTTCATGCGGGCTCCAGGTACAGCTCGCGCGGATAGGTCACGCGCTCGAGGCAGAGCGCGTGCGGCGACGCGGGCGGTGACACGTCGTGATTGCTCGCGGCTCCGAGCAGTCGCTCGAGGTCGGCCAGCGGGCGGCGGCCCGTGGCGATGTCGAGCATCGTGCCGACCAGAAAGCGGACCATGTGGTGCAGGAAGCGGTTCGCTTCAATGTCGAACACCAGGCCGCCGAGCCGTTCGCGCCAGCGGGCTTCGAGCACCGTACAGCGATGCTCGTCGTGCACGGGTGCCGTGCCGGCGACGGCGAAGGCGCGGAAACAATGCTCGCCTGCGAGATGCGAGGCCGCGGCATCGAGCGCGGCGCGATCGAGCGGTCGCGGCAGGGCCAGCTCGAAGCGATTCCGGAACGGCGAGTGGGCCGCCTCGTCGGTGCCAACCGAATAGGAGTACCGGCGGGCGACGGCGCTGAATCGCGCGTGGAACTCCGGCTTCATTTCGGTGGCGGCGGCAACCCAGACGTCGTCGGGCAGGATCGCATTCAACGCGCGACGCAGCTTGTCGGCGACCCACCGCTCGGGAGCCCGCACTCCTACGGCCTGACCTCGCGCGTGTACGCCGGCGTCCGTTCTGCCGGATCCGAGCGCGGCGATCGGCGTGGTACACAACCGCTCGAGTGCGTTTTCCAAGACTCCTTGAACGGTGCGTTGCTCCGGCTGGCGTTGCCACCCGCTGAATCCGGCGCCGTCGTAGTGCAATACGAGCTGCACGGTGCGCTCGGCCATTGCTCGAAAACTACCAGCGCGAGGGGGTGTGTCAAGCAATCGGCAGCGTCGCGCGCGCGCGCCGCGCAGTGATTCAACCGATTGACTTTGCGAGACGTACGCAATCACATTTCGCCACGGTTGAAGCTCCACCGCCGGCGCGGCGTGAGGCACGGATGTCGTCACGCGCGCGGCGAGCCTCCCCTCCGATGCCGCCGCGCACACTCGCTTCTCTCGCTCACGCGCTGACCGTATCCGCCAGCCCGGACGCCGCGCTGCTGGCGTTGGGCGAGGCGCTCACCGAGGTCGATCGCTTCGCGCGAATCGCCCTCATCCGGTTCGACGCGCGACAGGGGATGCTCCGCGAGCGCCAGCTCGTTGCCGACACGGGGCTCGATGTCGCGTCGCTCGACACGACGTTCGACCATCTGCCGGTTCGCGAACGCGCGGCGATCGAAGCGGGCGGCCAGTTCGTCGACTTCGCCGACTCGAGCGACGAGTTTGCGCGGCTGGTTCATATCCCGTCGCTCGGCGAGCCGGGCTGGCTGAGCGCGCGCGGACTGCGGTACGAGGGGCAGCTCACCTCGATCCTCGCTCTCTACGAAGGTCGAAAGCTGTTCGGTGCCCGGACGGCCGAGCGGTTTCTGCCGGCGATCGCGCTATTCGAGCTCGCCTATCAACGATTTCTCGAGCACGACGCACGGGCTGACGCCGTGCGCACACTCGAGGACGTGACCCAGGCCGTGCACGGAGAGTACGAGCGGCGCTTGGCCGACCTCGAGGCACGCCTCACCGACGCCAACAACAATCAGTCGGCCGGCGATTCGGCGCGCGTCGTGTCGCTCGAGCGGGAGCTGGCACAGAGCGCCGAAGACAGCCGCCGCGCCATGAAACGGGCCAACGCCGTCGAGGCGACGATCGCCGCCGCCGTCGAGCAGCTCGAGAAGGCGCACGTCGAGCTCCACCGTCGGAGTGAGTCTCTGCGCCAGAAGACGCGCTCGATCTACCTGATCGACAAGGTGCTCACGCTCGACGCGAGCACGAACGATCCGAAGCAGCTCGCCGAAGGGTTGATGGCACTCGTCGGCGACGACATGCATGCGCATCGATGCTCGCTCATGCTGTGCACGCCCGATCGGCAATCGTTGTACATCGCAGCGGCGCGCGGCGTCGCGCCCGGCGTGACGGAGGGCGTCCGCGTGGCACTCGGCCAGGGCGTGGCCGGACGCGTGGCGCAGACGCGCGAACCGCTTCTCGTGCGCGACGTTGGCGAGGCGAAAAGCCATCCGCTCCTCCGCGACCAGTACTTCACCACCGGCTCGTTCATCAGCTTTCCGCTCGTGTATCACGACGAGCTCGTCGGTGTCGTGAATCTCGCCAACCGAGCGATGCACGGCGTGTTCGTCGAGGAGGACGTCGACCGCGTTCGGCTGCTCGGGCTCGTCATCGCGCTCGTCGCGTCGAACGCCCGGCTCCCCGAACGGTTCGGCGAAACGATCGGTGTCCAGTAGCCCGCCCAACGCGCTGCTCGACTCGATCCGCCGACTCACCACCGGCGGAACGCTCGAGCCGGAGCTTCTCACCGACGCGTTTCGACTGATCTTCGCCGGCGACGCGACGCCGGTACAGTTGGCCGCGCTGATCGTCGGCCTTCGGGTCAAGGGCGAAACGCCGGCCGAGTTGGCGGCGGTCGTGCGCTCGCTCCGGGCGGCGATGGTCGTGCTCCACGCGGATCGCCCCGACGAGCTCGTCGACACCTGCGGCACCGGCGGCGGAACGATCAACACCTTCAACATCTCCACCGCGGCGGCGTTGCTCGTTGCCGGCGCCGGCGTTCGCGTGGCCAAGCACGGCAATCGGTCGTTCACCACGCAGTGCGGCAGCGCCGATGTGCTCGAGGCGCTCGGCGTACCGATCGAGACGACCGTCGACGTCATGGAAGCGGCGCTGCGCGACGCGGGGATCGTGTTCATGTACGCGCCGCTCATGCATCCAGCAATGCGCCATGTCGGCCCGGTGCGCCGCGAACTTGGCGTACAGACCGTGATGAACCTCGTCGGGCCGCTGGCCAATCCGGCCAATGCGGGACGGCAGGTGGTCGGCGTGTCGGACGCCAAGCGGGTGCCGCTGATCGCCGGAGCGTTACGAGATCTCGAAACGGTGCACGCGATCGTCGTCCACGGCGCCGGCATGGACGAGATCTCGCCGTTCGGGGAGACCCAAGTGCTCGAGACTCGCGACGGCACGATGCGCGAGTGGACGATCGACCCGGCGCGGTTCGGGCTCAAGGGCGGAACGCCGGAGGATCTGGCGGGCGGTCCGCCGGCCGCCAACGCGGCGACGGTCCTGCGCGTGCTGCGCGGAGAAGGGAACGCCGCGTCGACGGCGGCCGTGCTGCTCAATGCCGCAGCGGCCTTCTACGCGGCAGGACGCGTCGCGGACTTTGGCGAGGGAGTGGACGCGGCACGCGCCGCGATCGATTCGGGCGTCGGGCTCGTGGCGCTCGATCGCCTGCGCGAAGCGTACCGCAAGAAAGGCGCGTAGCGCCGGCGATCGACGCAGCCCTAATACCGCCGCATCACTCCGACGACGATGCCCTGGATGGTGACGTCGTTCTCGTGGACGTACAGCGGCTGCATCGTGTCGTTGGCCGGCTGGAGACGAATGCGGCCGTCGCGCTCGCGATAGTACTTCTTGACGGTGGCCGACGCCCCGTTGACGAGCGCGATCACCGTTTCGCCATTGTCCGCTCGCTGCCGCTGGTTCACGACCACGAAATCGCCGTCGCGAATGTGCTCGTCGACCATCGAGTTGCCGCGCACGCGAAGCACGTAGTGGCTGCCGCCGCGACCGACCAGCGTTTCGGGAACGCAGCAGGTTTCGTTGACCTCGAGCGCTTCGATCGGCACACCGGCGGCGACGCTGCCCAAGAGCGGCAGCTCGATCGCGCGGGGAGTCGCCTCGCTCGGCAGAATCTCGATGGCGCGGCTCTCATTGTAGCTGCGCTTGATGTAGCCCTTGCGCTCGAGGTTGGTCAGGTGTTCGTGGACTGTCGCGAGCGAGTTGTAATCGAAGTTCTCGGCGATCTCTTCGAAGCTGGGGGCGAAGCCGTTTTGCTCCGCGTAAGCCGTGAGGTAGTTTAGTATTTCGCGTTGGCGCTTCGTGAGCGGCATGGGCAGCCACCTGTCCCGTGTATATGATGTAGCGATCCGGCGAGCCTGACCGAAGAGGCCCCGAACACTACGATATCCGAAGAAGGACCGAAGTGCAAGCTTCCCCTGTCTGGACCCCACCCCAAGGCACCCTGGGCGGCATCGTCGCGGAGGCGTTCGAGCGCGCCGTCGCCCTTCGCGGCCGTGAAGCCGAGCTGCGGCGTTTGGCGAGCCGAGCGGCCGCGCCGCCGTCGTTCGTCGCTGCGTTGCGCGGGCCGGCGGTTGGTGTGATCGCCGAAGTCAAACGGCGCTCGCCCTCGAAAGGGTGGATCAACCCGGGGCTCACTGCTGCGGACCAGGCGCTCGCCTACCAACGCGGCGGCGCGGCGGCCGTGTCCGTTCTGACCGAGCCGGTTCACTTTGGCGGTTCGGTGGGCGACCTCGAGGCCGTGCGCCGGTCGGTCGCCATTCCCGTCCTGAAGAAGGACTTTCACGTCGAGCCGATTCAGCTCGTCGAGGCCAAGGCAATCGGCGCATCAGCCGCGCTCCTGATCGCCCGAGCGCTTTCGCCCAACGCGCTCGTTCGGATGGCGGACGCGGCGCGATCGCTCGCGCTCGAGGTGCTGATCGAGGTACGCGACGAAGACGAGCTGACGCGTGCATTGGACGTCGGCGCCTCGCTCGTCGGCATCAACAACCGAAACCTCGAATCGCTGGAGATCGAGGAGGGAACGGCGGAACGGCTGCTCGCGCGCGTGCCCGCGTCGGTCGTGGCGATCTCGGAGAGCGGTGTCGCGGCACGGGCCGATGTGGAGCGCGTAGCGTTGGCAGGCGCCGACGCGGTGCTCGTCGGCTCGGCGATCTCGGCCGCCGCCGATCCAGCGGCTGCGGTCGGCGGGTTGGCTGGCGTGCCCCGGGTGTCGCGTGCGCGTTGACATCAAGTTCTGCGGGCTCACGCGTCGCGAAGACGCGCGGCAGGCGGTGGCGCTTGGCGCCTCGTACGTCGGCGTCATCCTCGCCGGCGGGCCGCGGCAGCTCACGGCAGTTCGCGCGGCGGAAGTGCTGGCGGAGGTACCGGCATCGGTTCGCCGCGTCGGAGTATTTAGCGATCACGCGCCGGACGAAATCGCGCGCGTCGCCGATGCGGCCGGGTTGGACGTGGTGCAGTTGCATGGCGGCTACGACGCCCGCCGCCTCTCGGAGCTGCGGCGTCTCTTTCGCGGCCACATCTGGCGCGTGCTCCGACTCGGGCCGACGATGCTTCCGGCGGACGGACTCGTTGGCGGCGTCGCGGACGACGTCGGCGACGGTCTGCTGCTCGACTCGTACGTCCACGGCGCGCTCGGCGGCACCGGAGTCGCGCTCCCGTGGGAGGCACTCGCGCCGCGCGTCGCGGAGCTGCGAACGGCGTATGGCGACCGGCCGATCATTCTCGCCGGCGGGCTCAACGCGGGAAACGTGCAGCGCGCCATCCAGGCGCTGGCGCCCGACATCGTCGACGTGTCGTCGGGCGTCGAGTCGGCGCCCGGCATCAAGGATCACTCACGGATGCGCGTCTTCAGGGACGCGGTCACCATCGCGGCGCTTTCCGCATGAGCACACTTCAATTGGATAATTTAGATCGCTTCGGCGCCTTCGGCGGGCGCTACGTCCCGGAAACGCTCATCCCCGCCATCGAGGAGCTGGCGCGCGCCTACGACGAGGCCCGGGAGGATCCGGCGTTTCGTCGCGAGCACGAGGACATGCTGCACCATTATGTGGGCCGCCCGTCGCCGCTGAGCGACGCGCCGCGCTTCTCCGAGCACGTGGGCGCGCCGGTCTGGCTCAAGCGCGAAGACCTGAATCACACCGGCGCGCACAAGATCAACAACACCGTGGGGCAGGTGCTGCTGGCGCGCCGGATGGGCAAGCGTCGGATCATCGCCGAGACTGGTGCGGGGCAGCACGGGGTCGCGACGGCCACGGTGTGCGCACGCTTCGGCCTCGAGTGCGTCGTGTACATGGGCGAGGAAGACATGCGGCGCCAGGCGCTCAACGTCTACCGGATGCGGCTCATGGGCGCTACGGTCGTCCCGGTGACGAGCGGGACGCGGACGCTCAAAGATGCGCTCACCGAGGCCATCCGCGATTGGGTCACGAACGTCAACGACACGCACTACATCATCGGCACCGTCGCCGGCCCGGCCCCGTACCCTCGCATGGTGCGCGACTTTCAATCGGTGATCGGCGTCGAGGCACGCGGTCAGATGCTCGAGCGCGCCGGCCGCCTGCCCAGCACCGTCGTGGCCTGTGTGGGTGGCGGTTCGAACGCGATGGGCGTGTTCCACGCCTTCGTCGGCGACCGCACGGTCGAGCTGATTGGCGTGGAAGCGGCGGGCGAGGGGCTCGACACCGAGCGCCACGCCGCGTCGCTCTCGCGCGGCCGGCCAGGGGTGCTGCACGGCACGTACAGCTACCTGCTTCAGGATGAGGCCGGTCAGGTGCATCCGGCGCATTCCATCTCTGCCGGCCTCGACTACCCCGGAGTTGGGCCGGAGCTCGCCTATCTCAAGGATTCCGGCCGGGCCAGCTTCGTCGCGGTGACCGATCGAGCGGCGCTGGACGGATTTCAGTTGCTCAGCCGCCTGGAGGGAGTCATTCCAGCATTGGAGACTGCGCACGCGGTGGCCTGGATTGCCGCGCAGCGCGGCCACTGGAACTCGAACGACGCGATCCTTCTCTGCGTGAGTGGCCGCGGCGACAAGGATGTGGCGCAGGTGAGCGACATGAATATTCTGGATTCGTGACATTGTCGGCCCCGTCTCCAGCTGCACCGGGGATGACAGGGGAGCCGGCAGCAGCCGAGCCCCCATTTGCACCGGCACCGGTCGAGGAGTTGCTGCGACTGGTGTCGAAGGCCGCGCGCGCGCAACAGCTCTACCTGCCGAACAACCCGATCTACCGCGCCGCGTTCGATGCGTTGCGCGCCGGGTTCGCGCCAGTGTGGGACGAGACCGATGAGCTGGTGCTCACGATTCTCGAAGGGGAGATCCACTGGTACGATGCGGTCGTACAGGCGCAGAGCGCCGGCGGCGGCCCCAAGTCCCCGGACAACCTCGCATGGCTGTTCTACAAGGACGGCGTGCGCGAGCTGAAAATGCTCAAGGGATTCGAGCAGGAGGAGATCGTCGCGTTCCTCGGCATCGTCCAGCGGGCCCGGAAGGCGTCGCCCGACGAGGACGACCTGGTGACGATGCTGTGGGAGGCGGACTTCTCGCTGCTCCAGTACAAATACGTCGACCTGCTGCAGGACGGCGGCGGCGGCGAGGATCTCGCCGACGGCGGCGATGGCGGAGGTGCCGCATCGCCGGATGACGTGCAGCGCGGCGCACAGGAGGCGGTCGAGGAGTCGCGCGCCTCGTCGGTCGTCAACATGTCCGACTTCGACGCGACGATCTATTTCCTCGACGATCGCGAGATCGAATATCTCCACTCCGAGATCGCCCGGGAATACAGTCAGGATCTTCGCGCGAACGTGGCATCGGTGCTGCTCGACATCTTCGAGCTGCAGGTCGACGGCGCGGTACGCACGGAAGTCGTCGAGTGCGTCCACTCGCTCATGGTCTACCTGCTGACTGCCGCGCACTTTCGCGGGGTGGCGCACCTGCTGCGCGAAGGGCGTTCCGCACTCGACCGGGCGACCGACGTGTCGCCGACGCATCGCGGCATGCTGAGCGAGCTTGCCGATCGTCTGAGCGCGGCCGACGCGCTGTCGCAGCTGCTGCAAGCGCTCGACGACGCGCCGATGCTCCCGCCGGAGGCAGAGCTCTCCGAGCTCTTCGACGAGCTCCGGCCCACGTCGCTCGGCACCGTGTTCCTCTGGTTGAGCCGAACCGAGAACGATCGCCTTCGCACCCTGCTCGAGTCGGCCGCCGGTCGTCTCGCCGCGGGCAACACCGCGGAGCTCGTGCGCTTGATAAACGCCGAGGAACCGGAAGTGTCGGCGGAGGCGATTCGCCGCGCCGGTGCGCTGCGGGCGCAAGCGGCGGTGACGGCGTTAGGGAAAGTGCTGAGCGAGCCGAACGCCACACGGCGGCAGCTCGCGGCGCACGCGCTCAGCGAGATCGGTTCTCCGGGCGCGATGCAGGCGCTGGAGCGCGTAGTCGAGGATTCGGACCGCGAGGTGAGGCTCACGACCGCGCGTGCGTTCACCGCTCGCGCGCACCGTCCGGCGCTGTCGCGGCTCGAAGCGGTGGTGAAGGGGAAGGGTGTACGCGACGCCGATCTCACCGAGAAGATGGCCTTTTTCGAGGCGTACGGCGCCGTTTGCGGCGACGCGGGCGTGCCGCACCTCGACGCGATCTTGAACGGCAAAGGGCTGCTCGGTCGACGCGACGACGTCGAGACGCGCGCCTGCGCGGCGATCGCACTCGGACGGATCGGCTCACAGCGGGCGCAGGACGCGCTCCGCAAAGCGGCTACCGAGAAGGACGTCGTGGTTCGCAACGCGGTCAGCCGCGCGCTCCGCGGCGGCGTAGGGGCGTCATGACCTCGGCGCGCCACGCCCGAGCGACGCCGCCGACGGGGGCGGAAGTCGTCGACGACTCCTTCCTGCGGCGCGCGGGGCGACAGCTCATCTTCGCCACCTATGGCGCGCTCCGCGCGGTCAAGCTCTATCCGGTCGAGAATGCCGCCGTGCAGAAGGCGCTCGCCGACCTCACGCGCCAGACGAACGAGCTCATCACGAGCGACGGCGAGCTCGAGGTGCGAATCTCGGGCGAATTCATCTTCATCAACCAGACGCGCCTCCGTCTCGACCTCGACAATTTCGCGAGCTTCAGCCACCTGCTCGCGCTGCTCCGCGCCTCGGGAATCGGTTCGGTGACGATCGCCGCGGCCATCACGGCGAAAGATTGGCTGGTCTTCCTCTCGCTCCTTCAAGCGCCGGGCTCCGACGACGCGGCCGAACGGCTCGAGCAGCTCATGCGTAAGCTCGAGGGCGCCGACGTGCGGGCCTTCACCTTCTCGGCCCCGACCGATCCGGGCGGCGACAATCGCGAGAAGAACAAAGAGCGGGCGAAACGCACCTACGCACAGTCGGTCGCCGCGACGCGCGAGCTGATGTCGTCCGTGCGAATGGGCGGCAGCCCGAACGTGAAGAAGATCAAGCGCGTCGTACAGGGCATCGTCGATCAGATCCTGAACGAGGAGACCTCGCTCATCGGGTTGACGACGATCCGCGATTACGACGAGTACACGTTCACGCACAGCGTCAACGTCTGCATCTTCTCGGTGGCCCTCGGCAAACGACTCGGGCTCACCAAGCTGCAGCTCTACGACCTCGGCATGACGGCGTTGTTTCACGACATCGGTAAGTCGCGCGTGCCGCAGGAAGTGCTCAACAAGACGACCGGCCTGACGGATGACGAATGGCGCACAATCGCCAACCATCCGTGGATGGGCGTGCTCTCGCTGTTCCAGATCCGCGGCGCGCAGGAGCTGCCCTACCGGGCGATGATCGTCGCGCACGAGCATCATATGAAGCGCGACCTGACCGGCTATCCGCGGGCGATTCGGCCGCGAACGCTCAGCGTGTTCAGCAAGATCGTGGCGATCGCCGACAGCTTCGATGCCGCCACGTCGCGGCGCGCCTATCAGACCGTGCCGTTCACCCCGGCGCAGGTGATGGCTGAGCTGCGCGACAATCCGCGCCGCGGCGCCGATCCGGTGATCGTGAAGGCGTTCATCAACCTCACCGGCATCTACCCCGTCGGCACGCTGGTCGTGCTCGATACCTTCGAGTTGGGCATCGTGCACGCGGCCAATCCGCTCGCCGACATGCTGTCGCGCCCGATCGTTCGCGTGATCAGCGACGCGCAGGGCAACCTGCTCCATCCGGGCGCGCTGGTCGACCTCGCCGACCGGAACGCAGACGGCGTGTTCCTCCGCACCATCATCAAGACCGAGAATCCAGAGCGCTATGGCGTCCGCGTCGGTGACTATTTCGTCTGAGGCGATCGCGCATCGATTTGCCGAGCTGCGTGCCGCCGGCAAGCGAGCGCTCGTGCCGTACATCACGGCCGGGTACCCGGACGATGACCGCACGGTCGAGCTGATCCAGGCGCTGGAGCAGGCGGGCGCCGACGTGATCGAGCTCGGGCTCCCGTTCTCGGACCCGATGGCCGACGGCCCCGTCATTCAAGAAAGCTCACAGCGCGCGCTCGAGCGGGGAATGAATTTCGACCGCATGCTCGACATCGCGCGGCGAGCCGGCGCCCACATCCCGCTCGTGCTGTTCAGCTATCTCAATCCGGTGCTCGCCGCGGGCCCGGACGCGCTGGGCCGCGCGGCCTCGGCGGGGTTCGGCGGCTTGCTCGTCACCGATCTGCCGGTCGGCGCCGATCCCGAGCTCGAGGCGCGCCTCGGCGCCGGGCCGCTCGCGTTCATCCGACTCGTGGCGCCGACCACGCCGGCCAACCGCATGAAAGAGATCGCCGCGCACGGCAGCGGGTTCGTCTATCTGATCAGCCGGCTTGGCGTCACCGGCGTGCGCGACGCGCTCCCGCCGGAGTTGCCGGCGACCGTCAAGCGGCTGCGCGAATCGACGACGCTGCCGGTGTGCGTCGGGTTTGGCGTGTCGACGCCGGCACACGCCGCGGCAGTGGCCCGCATCGCCGACGGCGTCGTCGTCGGCAGCGCGATCGTGCGCGCGTCCGGGGAAAGTGTAGAGCGCGCCGCCGCGCTCACTGCGTCGCTGCGCGCGGCGATCGACGCGGCCTGAGCGCCGCGCTCCAACGCCGATGAGCGACCAGCACGAGATCACGCTGCGCGCCATGCGCTTTCACGCGCTCGTCGGCATCCTGCCGCACGAGCGCGTGACGGCGCAACCGATCGAGATCGACCTCACGGTGCGTGTCGCGTCGGAGCCGCGCGACGGCGTGGTGGACTACCGGGCGCTCTACGCGCTCGTCGCGCAGGTGGTGAGCGATGGACCGATCGACTACCTCGAGGAGATCGCCGGCGCCGTCGTGACGCACGCGCTCGCCCACGGCCCACGCGTGCGATGGGCGCGGGTCGCCGTTCGCAAGCCGCACGTCGCGCTCGGCGGCCCGCTCGACTACGCCGAGGTCGTGGCGGAGGGTGCGGCCGGTGCGTGACACCGCGTACATCGCGCTCGGGTCCAATCTCGGCGACCGCGCCGAGCATCTCGCTCGAGCGCGTGCGGCGATCGGCGCGCTGCCGTCCACCGCGGTGCTGGCCGAATCGAGCATCGAGGAAACGGCGCCGATTGGACCGATCGCTCAGCCGGCGTACCTCAATCAGATGCTCGCCGTCGAGACGACGCTCGCCCCGACCGAGCTGCTCGACGCCCTTCGCCGGATCGAGACGGCCGAAGGCCGGGTGCGGCGCGAGCGGTGGGGCCCGCGCACGCTCGACCTCGATATCGTTCGATTCGATGAGCAGACTGTGAACACGCCGCAGCTCACGGTCCCGCATCCCGAGCTGCCGCAGCGCGGCTTCTGGCAGCGCGAGCTCGCCGAGCTCGAGGCGGCGCGGCGATGAGCGCCATTGCGCGGCCTGCCGCGATCGAGCTGCCGCCGTGGGCCAAAGTCACGCCGAAGCGGCGCGCCCACATCGAGCGCGTCACGGCGCTGCTGTCGTCGTGGGCGGATGCGCTGCACATCTCCGCGGCGGAGCGCGGAGAGTGGCTCCGCGCGGGCGCCCTGCACGACGCGCTCCGCGACGCGCCCGACGCCGAGCTCCGCGAGCTGGCGGGCGACGAGACGCGCGACGCCGAAGTCCTGCACGGGCCCGCCGCCGCCGCGCTCCTCGAATCGACGGGCGAAACCAACCGTTCGGTGCTGCTCGCCATTCGCTATCACACCGTCGGGAGCGCCGAGTGGGATCGCGTAGGGCGCGCGCTGTTCATGGCGGATTTTCTCGAACCCGGGCGCTCGTTCACGCGGCGCGATCGCGCATTCCTCGCCGAGCACGCGCCGCACGACTTCGACGGCGTGTTCCGCCAGGTGCTTCGGGCGCGCCTCGAGTATGCCTTGCGCGAGGGATACGCGCTCTTTCCCGAAACTGTGGCGCTCTGGAACTCGGTGCGATGAGTCCGGCGCGGCGAATTCTTGGCCTCGTTGGCATCGTCGTCCTGCTCGGCGTTCCGATCGCAATGGCGACGGTCCGCCGGCATGGGTCGGGCGCGAGCCGAGCGGCGAATCCGGCGCACGCTCCCCCGGGTGTCCGCGTCCGCGTACAAGTGCTCAACGGCACGAAGACTCACGGGCTCGCTCAGCAGGCGACGACGTACCTCCGCGACCTTGGCTACGACGTCGTCGAAACCGGCACCGTCGTCAGTTCGCGCGATACGACTGTGGTGCTCGATCTCTCCGGCCATCCTGACTGGGCGAGCCGCATCGCCCGCGCCCTCGAGCCGGCGCGAATCGAGACGCGGACGGACAGCTCACGCTACCTGGACGTCGCCATCGTGCTTGGGTCGGCCTGGCGGCCGCCGCCCGAGTCGTTCGACCCGTAGCTGGCCGCAGGCGGCGGCAATGTCGACGCCGCGGCTCTTGCGCAGGGCGACTTCCACGCCGCCCGAGCGGAGCTCCCGCGCGAAGGCGCGAATGCGTTCCGGCCGCGTCGGCGTGAATCCCTGGGCGCCGCCAGGATGCAGAGGAATCAAATTCACGAACGCTCGACACTCGCGAGCGAGCGACGCGAGCTGGAGCGCGTGCTCCTCGCCATCGTTCACGCCCCCGAGCATCACGTACTCGAACGTCACGCGCCGGTCGAACGTCTTCGCGGCGGCGATCACGTCGGTCAGCGGGAACTTCGTGTTGATCGGCATGAGCTCGCGCCGGAGCGAATCGCTCGGCGCGTGGATCGAGATGGCGAGCCGGAATTGCTCGGGGCGGCGGCCGAGCGCGACGATGCCGGGAAGCACTCCGACCGTCGAGATCGTGATGTGCCGCGCCCCGATGCCGAGCGCCGTCGGATCGTTGAGCAACGTGAGCGCGACGTCGACCGATTTCCAGTTCATGAGCGGCTCGCCCATGCCCATGAACACCACGTTCGTGACGGCGATCGGCGGCGCGAGCAGCCGCATCTCGCGCACCTGCCCGGCGATCTCGAACGGCGTCAGGTTGCGGCTGAACCCCATCGCGCCGGTGGCGCAGAAGGCGCACTGCAGCGCGCATCCGGCCTGCGACGAGATGCACAGCGTGACGCGATCGCCATCGGGAATGGCCACCGTCTCGATTGCCTCGCCATCGCCGAGGCGGAAGAGAAACTTCTCCGTGCCGTCGGCCGACTTCTGGCGCGCCGCGACTTCGAGGCGAGGGAGCGCGAACGCGCTCGCCAACGCATCGCGCATCCCTTTCGGCAGCTCCGTCATGGCGTCGAACGTCGGCGCGGGTGCGAGCCAGAGCCGCCTGGCCACCTGCTTCGCACGGTAGCTCGGGTCGCCGCGCGCTTCGAAGAAAGCGCCGAGCGCGTCGAGCGCCGCCGACGGCGCGAGATCGAGCAGATTGATCGGCTGCGGCGCGGCGGTCATCGAATGTTCCGGGTGAAGAGAAACTGATAGCTCGCGCCGACGCCGGCGCCGCCGTC
>DATNAT010000079.1:0-14445 GCA_035572355.1 Gemmatimonadaceae bacterium | reverse complement strand
AGCTCTTCGCGGCGCTGCCCAAGGCTTTCCGTGAACAGCTCGCCGAACTTCCGGCGACCGTCGCCGCGCTCGAGGCCCGAGCCGCCGAAGCGCGCGCCGAGCTGGAAGTGATCGCTGCGCTCGCGCCGTCCGGCTCCAACGCTGTCGCGGTACTCGCGGCCCGGCGCAACGCCGCGGCCGCGCATCTCGCCGAGAGCGTCGCCGCGCTCGAAGGCATACGGCTCGATCTCTTGCGCCTGCACGCCGGCGCGGCGGACCTGGCGCCGCTCACCACACTGCTCGACGCCGCGCGTGCGCTCGGCGAAGACGTGGGGCGGCTCGCCGACGCGCAACGCGAAGTGAACGATGCGCTTGGCGAGCGGCCACTCGGCGCCGAGCGGGTTTCGACGCCGGTGTGAGCGGCGCGCCAGACTGCTTCAGTCGAATACACCGCGGCCGATCTGCTGCGCTATCAAATTCTCGTCACGCTCGCTCGACAAGGCACAACTCCGTGATCACTGCGCGCGAATGACGACCTGCGCGACCAGTCGGGGCGGCACTGGAATCCCCGGCGGTGGATTCGTGCGCGCCTCGAGCCTGTACTCGCCGGCGCGCGTGGGCGTGAACGCAAAATCATAGGTCTCGCCCATGCTGACTACCTGGCGCGCCGGTCGCGGTGTTTGCTGCGAGGCGGGCAATTCAAGACCGTCCTTGGCGATCGGCGTCCAGCGGACCACGATCGCGTCGCGATGGTCGGCGCGCGTACTGTCCCGCGGGGCGGTGAGCGTGAGCATCGGCGTCGGGTTGGCCCAGGCGAGGCTCAGCAGCCGCAGACGCGCCGTTCGCCCGACCGGCAGGACGACGGTATCCGCGTTGATCGATCCGTTGATCTCGAGCGGATGTGCATGATCGCCGCGCCGCGAGCCCGTCAGGAAGAATACGTGGTCGTCGGACGGGTGCATGTCGCCGGGTTCCCGAACGATCAGCGCGCCGATCATTCCGGCACGCTGTTGACGCACCTCGTCCATGTGCGCGTGGTACATGAACGTTCCGGCGCGCGGCGGTGTGAAGCGCGCCACGAATGAGTCGCCCGGCGCAATGTCCGGAGCGAGGTGGTTGCCTGCTCCACTGAACCCCACGACTCCGTCGACATAACTGTCCTGAACTTCGATGCCGTGCCAATGAATGCTCGTCGGCTCGTCGAGATGATTCACGATAGTGATCGCTACGGGCTGCCCGCGCACCAGATCGAGCTCTGCGCTCCGACCTGGCGGCGCGTCCGTGCGGCGGCCGTTCTCGTCCATCACGAAGCGCATCGATGGCACGGCATCCGGAAAGCGCTTGTCGCCGGGAATGGTGTCTTCGACAGCGATCAAGCGAAGGTGGCGCGCAGCGGACGCCGACAGCCCGCCCGCTTGGTGCGCGGCGACTGCGTCCGATCCAGCGCGTGGCGAGACGAGCACCCCCATCACGAGGCCGACCATCATGCGCCGGTGCGGATCGTCCGTCGCCGCGGAGATGGAGTCGGGCTGGAGGTGAATGGCGAAATGGCAATGGAATAGCCAGTTGCCGGGACGGTCGGGCGACCAGGTCATCGCCATCGAAGTCCAGGGCCAGACGAGCTCCGTGACGACGCGGCGCCCGGGCGCCCCCTGCCCTTCTGCCCCGACGAGCGGCCCGGTGAAGGAGTCGACGCGATAGTAGAAGCCGTGGAGGTGCATTGGGTGCGGCGCGACCGACGCATTGATGACACGCCAATGGAGCGAGTCACCGACTGTGGCGCGAATCCGCTCGGTGTTCGGCCATGAGAGTCCGTTGATCGTGTAAATCAGTCGGCCGACGGTGTCCAGTGCCGGCGGGCGACGCGGGGAAAAATTCGCGATGAAGGCCGAGTCGGGCGTCTCGAGCAAGACGAGCACGCGGTCGTCGGGGAGTGGCGGCGCGCCGGCCGTGTCGATCACGATCGCCCCGGTGAGCAGGCCGGCGACCCCTCGCTGGATCGTGATCGGTGCGGGCGTCGTCGCGCGATAGATGTAGTTGCCGGGAATGGTTGCCCGCGTCGACAGCACCCCCACCGCGCCGGGAGCAAGGGCGACCGAATCCATCGCCTTCATGCGATCGGGACCGCCGTGCACGGCGGCGGGAACGAAGAAAGTGAGCGGCGTTGCGAGAGAATTGCGTATGGAGAATCGAATGATCGTCCCCCGCCCCGCACGCACGAGCGGCCCTGGAATGAGCGGCGCCTTTCCCGGTTCGGCGAACGCCTCGATGGTCATCGACGGCTTCCTGTCGCCATCGGGCCGCCATTCACTCTCGCGAGCTTCGAGGGCGACGACGAGCGTGTCGCCACGCAGCACACCGGCACGCGCCGTGTTCGGATTGGGGAGCACGACGGGAAGCGCCCGACGTGGCGCGCCGGCGGTCGTGACGAGGCTGGCCGCCATGAGAACAAGCGCGGGCGACGCTCGATGCATGGTCATGATCGATCTTTCACGGATTCAAATGTGAATTTGTGTTGATCATCTACTCGACTCGAATCGGCACGCGAATGATCAGCCGGTGCGCCGGGCCGTTCGTACGAAACTCGAGATGCAGCATGCCGGGGCTGCGTGGCGTGTAGAGGAAGTCGTACGTCTCGCCGTCTGCGACATCCTGGGCTGCTCGAGCGAGCGTCTGTGCCGCCGATGGCACGTCGAACCCGTCTTTCGCGATCGGCCGCCAGCGCACGATCATGGTATCGCGTGGACTCGTCAGGGCGCTGTCCGGGTTCGCGGTCAGATCAGCAATCGGGTCGACGTTGATCGTTGCCAAGTTGATCAATCGGAATCGCGCCGCGTGGCCGGCATGCAGCACGACCGTATCCGGCACTGCGTGGCCGTCGATTTCCACCGGATGTTCCACGCTTCCGGTAACGCCCTTGAGAAAGAAGACGTGATCGTCGACTGGTAATGAGTCCCGTGGGTCGCGCACGATCAGCGCCCCCTCCATTCCTGCCCCTTGTTGCAGGAGCTCGTCGACATGGGCGTGGTACATGAACGTTCCGGCGCGCGGCGGCGTGAAGCGAGCCACGAACGAGTCGCCCGGCGCGATCGCCGGTGAGAGCCGCCTCCCGTCGCCGCTGAACCCCGGCACACCGTCGACATAACTGTCCTCGACTTCGATGCCGTGCCAATGAACGCTCGTCGGCTCTCCGAGATGATTGACGATGGTGATTGCGACCGGCTCGCCGCGGACGAGATCCAATTCGGGGCTGAAGTCGCGTCCGCCAGCGATGGTACGCTCGCCATCCTCTAAGCGGAACCGCATCGCGGGCACCGAGTCTGTGACCAACGTTCCGGGCTTCGCGACGCCGCCTTCCGCGACGAGACGGATCCGACGTACGGGAGTCGAAGCCGCGGCCCCCGCCAGCGTTACTCCGGGTCGGCCGCGGACTAGGACGCCGAGTACGAGCCCTGTCATGTCGCGCATATCAGGATCATCGGGCGCGGCGGACAGCGAGTCCGGTGCGAGATGCACCGCGATGTGGCAGTGAAAGAGCCAGTTTCCCGGACGGGTCGGCGACCAGGTCATCGACATCGTCGAGAACGGTGACATGAGTTGTGTCACGACCATCTGGCCCGGCGCTGGATGTCCGAAGCGCCCGGCCTGGGGCGCGGCGAACGCATCGACGCGATAGTAGAAGCCGTGCATATGCATCGGGTGCGGCTCGCGCGAGGCGTTGATGATGCGCCAGCGCAGCGAGTCGCCGACGGTCGCGTGAATCCGTTCTGTCCCCGGCCACGACTCGCCGTTGATCGTCCAGACGAGGCGTCCGGCAGGCAGACTGTTTCGCGACGCCAGGCTGAATGGGGCGGTGTCGGCGAACGCGACCCAAGTCGAGTCGGGGGTGCCCATGATGACGAACACCCGATCGCGCGGATTCGCTGGTGACTGGGCCGAGTCGACGACGAGCGCGCCGGAGAGGAGGCCGGCGAACTGCATCACGCGGCTCGCACCCGACGCAGTCGCCGCGCGATAGATGTAGTTGCCGAGCACATCGAGTCGGGCGCTGATGTGTCCGATCATCCCCGGCGCGACGACGACCGAGTCCATCGCCGCGTCGTCAGCGATCCGCACGGCGGATGGGATGTAGAATGTGAGGGGACGACCGAGCGAGTTGTGAATGGTGAGGCGGAGCTCCGTGCCTTCGCGCGCACGGATCAACGGGCCCGGCATGAGCGGCTCGCGGCCAGACTCGGCGAACGCGGCGATCGTCATTGGCGAGCGCTTCGGCCCGTTGAGCCACCAGCGGCTTTGCGTCGCGTCGAGCCTGACCGTGAGGACGCCGCTTTTCAGAACGCCGGCGCGCGCGGTGTTGGCGTTCGGCCGAACGGCGGGAGTGGTCGACGCCGGAACGGCCGCCGCTACCGCCGCCGCCGATGCGAGAGTGACGAGAGCGGTTCGAGTGGTGCGATGAGTCATGACGAATCTCCACGTGTACGGCGTCGCGCGGCTGGCGCCCGCGGCGCGGCGCACCGAGTATTACTGCACGCGTATCGGAACACGAATTAGCAAACCGTGATTGGCGCCGCTCCCCCGCACCTCGAGGCGAAGCAGGCCGTTGGTTGCCGGAGTGTACAGGAAATCGTAGGTCTCGCCGACGGCGACGATCTGATCGGCGGGTCGCGGTCCGCGAGCAGCCGCGGGGAGATCGAATCCGTCCTTGGCGATGCGCTGCCACCGCACGAGCATGCTGTCGCGCACCATCGCGGCGGCGCTGTCCGGGCGCGCCGTGAGCCAGACGAAGGGAACGGCTCCGCCGACGCCGTCCGCCAGATTCATCAGGCGAAACCGGGCCGGGCGCCCGAGGCGGAGCACGATCGTATCGGGATTTGCCTGCCCGTCGATCTCGATCGGGTGAGCGCGGTCGCCGGGCGAGCCCTTGAGAAAAATGGGATGGTCGTCAGGGTCCGCGCCGGTGCTCGAATCGCGCACGATGAGAGCGCCCTCTAACCCGGCCATCTCCTCGCTCAGCTCGTCGATGTGCGCGTGGTACATGAACGTCCCCGAGCGCGGCGGCGCGAAGCGCGCGACGAACGAATCTCCCGGCGCGATCGCCGGCGAGAGGTGCGTCCCCGCTCCGCTGAAGCCGGGCGCACCGTCCATGTAGCTGTCCTCCACCTCGATGCCGTGCCAATGAACGCTCGTCGGCTCGTCGAGATGGTTGACGATCGTGATCGCGACCGGTTGACCGCGCACGAGGTCGATCTCGGGGCTCCAGTCGGTGCGGTTGTCGACGCGCCGGGCGCCCTCCTCGAGGACAAAGTGCTTGCGCGGCAGCGCACCCTTCCCGCCGCTCGGTGTTGGCGACTGTTCGGCTACGAGCCGAAGACGGCGGGCCGGCGCCGGCGCTCCCGCCATGACCACGCCCGGCCGCGGCGCGACGATCGTGCCGATCACGAGGCCCGCCATGTCGCGCATGTCAGGGTCGCCGGCCATCGCGATCATCGAGTACGACGTGTTGTGCAGCGCGAAGTGGCAGTGAAAGAGCCAATTGCCCGGCCGCTCAGGCGACCAGGTCATCGACATCGACGTCTGCGGCTGGAGAAGCTGTGTGACGACCAGCTGCCCCGGCACCGGTCGACTGCTTTCGTCCACCAGCGGTCCAGTGAGCGCGTCGACACGGTAGTAGAAGCCATGCAGGTGCATCGGGTGCACCTGGGCCGACCCGTTGATCACTCGCCAGTGCAGCGAGTCGCCAACGGTGGCGTGCATCCGCGGCGTTTCCGGCCACTCGACGCCGTTGATCGTGTACATGAAGCGCCGACCTTTGCACTCGGCCAGCGGGTTGGGCCCCGTCGTCGTGTCGTCGCACGCCGACGACGGAGCGTCTTCCGTCGCCATGATCACGAACACGGGTTCGATCGCCTTGGCCGGTGTTCCAACACTGTCGACGACGATCGTGCCGACGAGCGCCCCTGCCATATGTGAGATCTTGGTGGCGCCGTCCGGTATCCCCGCATGATAGACGTAACCGCCCGGCACCGTCGCGCGCACCGACAGCGAGTCGATCGCGCCCGGAGCGATGACGAGCGTATCCCGCGCCCTGATCTGATCAGGCCCGCCATGCAATGCTTCCGGCATGGAAAAGGTGAGCGGCTTGTCGAGCGAGTTGCGAATCGTGAGGTGCAACTGCGTCCCGGCCGGCACGCGGACGAACGGCCCCGGCATGAGCGGCGGCTTGCCCGCCTCCGAGAAGGCGGCAACGAGCATCGGCGGGCGAGCGGGGTTGAAGCGCCAGAGGGTCTGCCTCGCGTCGAGTGCCAGGGTGAGGACGCCGTCGTGAAGCGTGCCGGCGGTCATGGTGTTCGCGTTGGGGCGCAGCTCCGGCAGGGACCGCGCGCCTGGGCCGGCCGCAACGGCGAGCGAGCTGACGAGCAGCGTCGCCCCCGCCGCGCAGTACCGAAGGGCTCCCGTGGCTCCCGTCGTTCGATGAAACATGCTGCTCATCTGCATCTCCTGCTTTGGATGTATGTATCTGGGAACTTTGATCGTTCGGACGTCAGTGATACATCTCCGGACATCTCGGCTTCGTCGGGTCCGCCGGGCAGCGCAGCGCCTGACAGAATGACAGCGGATGCGCCGGCCGTTGACGGGCGCACGAAGATCAATGCCGTGCTTTGACTGGAGAGGTCGTTCGCACGGAGTTCATGATGATTTTCGAGTCGGCGCGCCGAGCACTTAGTCACGGCGTGCGAGGTTTCGTACGCTCGCTCTGCTGACACCGCCCGAACGGACCGGCGCCCGACGCGCGTTCCGGGGGCGACGCCCTCAGGCAATACCGTTCGAGGTCCGCGCCCGCGAAGACTGGGCCGGCAAAATACCGCTGTACGCCGGTGACGAAGGCGCCGGGGTCGGCCGGGATCATGTGGTACAACACGACCGATCCGACGTGTGCCGTGGCTGCCATCTCTCCGACCCCGCGCAGGTCGAGCGCCTCCTGCGTGACGTGAGCGATGAACCCGGCCCTGCGCTCGGGCGACCAGTGATTCTGGTCGGCGGTGCGATTCGCGCTACGAATCGCTTGAACGGAGTCGTGCGCTTCTGCGACGAGCACGTCGGCGCCTTGCGCGAGACGCACCACCGCGTCGCTCGGACCCGTGTCGCCGGTGAAGACGATGACGCCATGCGGCGTCTCGAATCGGTACGAATACGATTTCATCACGGCGCGCGATGCGGCCGACATGAGTGCGTAATGCGAGTTCTCCACAGCAACGACGCGAATCAGGTCATCACGGTACACGACGCCCGTGTCGACCTCGTGCACTTCGAATGGGCTTTGCTTGGGAACCCCCGCGCCAAGATCTGCAAATTCTTCAGCGGCGAACACCGCGTACGGAATGCTGATGTAACGCCACGCCGCATCCACGAGAGCCTTCGTCTGCGGCGGCCCATAGATGCCGAGCGGAGGAGCCGCGTCGCGCCGGTCGCGGTGTTGAAACTCATCCGCCAGGACGGCTGCAAGCCCCAGATCGTGATCCGGGTGGAGGTGCGTCAGGAAGATCGTGCGGATCGTTTCTGACTGGATCCCAGCCTCTGCCAGCCGTCGCGCCGCGCCGATCCCGCAGTCGATCAGATACGGCCGACCGTCCACGATCAGCAGCGTCGCCGGCTCCGAGCGATCCGCGCGCAACGGCGGACCCCCGGCGGTGCCGAGCATGAGAATCTCAGTGTCATGCTGCGGCGGCGGCGGCGGCGTCGCTCGCTGCGCCGCAGCCAATTGGGAAGCGGTGGCGACCCACCATGCGGCGATGACGAGCGCCCGGCCTCGGCCGATCATCATTCTCTCACTCCACCCGGATCGGCACGCGAACACTAAGCTCGTGCTGGCCGCCCGATTCTCGTATCTCGAGTTGCAGGGGCCCGTCGTGCTCGGGTGTGAACTCGACATCCCACGTCTCGCCCATGCCCACGATCAAATGCGCGGGCCGCGGACCTTGCACGCCCGCCGGCAAATCGAACCCGTCCTTGGCGACGAGCCGCCAGCGGACCAGCATCGGGTCGTTCGCGATCTGCGCAACGCTGTCCGGACGCGCCGTCAGGTAAAAGGACGGCGACGGAACGTTCATCGACAGATTCATGAACCGGAGCCGCGCGGTGCGACCGGCGTGCAGCACGACCGTGTCCGGATTGGCCTGGCCGTTGATCTCGAGCGGATGCGTCGACAGCCGAAAGCCCTTGAAGAAGAACGTATGATCGTCGCTCGACGAGGCGCCGCGATCGCGAACGATCAGCGCTCCTTCGAGGCCGGCCAATTGCTCGCGCAGGTCGTCGACGTGGGCGTGGTACATGAACGTGCCGGCGCGCGGCGGCGTGAAACGCGCCACGAACGAATCGCCCGGCGCGATCGCCGGCGCGAGGTGCGTGCCCGCCCCGCTGAATCCCGGTGCGCCGTCCATGTAGCTGTCCTCGATCTCGATGCCGTGCCAGTGGACGCTCGTCGCCTCGCGCAGATGGTTCACGATCGTGATCGCCACCGGCTCGCCGCGCACCAGGTCGAGCTCTGGACTCACGTCCGCATGCGTGTCCGTTCGGCGCCCGTGCTCCTCGAGCACGAAGTGCATCAAGGGCAGGCTGTCGCGCACCGGTTCGCGCCAGAGACCTCGAGGCAACGGGCCGGGTCCTTCCTCGGCGACGAGGCGGAGGCGCCTCACCGACGCGACGGGGTGGCCGGCGGAAACGACGCCGGCTCTCGGCGCGACGATCGTGCCGAGGACGAGGCCGACCATACCGCTCATGTCCGCGCCGTCATCCGGCGATGGCATCAGCTCGGGCGGCGTGGTGTGCATGGCCGTATGACAGTGAAACAGCCAGTTTCCTGGCCGATCGGGCGACCAGGTGATCGACATCGCCGCGTACGGCCGCAGGAGCTGCGTCACGACCATCTGGCCGGGGACGATTGGCGGAGTCGCTTGTGGGCCTGATTGCCCGCGGTAGGAATCGATTCGGTAATAGAAGCCGTGGAGGTGCATCGGATGCGGCAGGCCCTGTGAGGCATTGATCACGCGCCAATGCAGCGAGTCGCCGACGGTGGCATGCAACCGCTCGGTGTTGGGCCACGACGCGCCGTTGATCGTATAGTGCAATCGCTCGCCCCCGCACTGGATCGCGTTCTGGCGCGCGTCGTCACCCGTGATGGTGTCTCTGCACACCGTCTCGGCCGAGTCACTGTTGGCCATGATGACGAACACGCGATCGTGCGGTGGCGCAACCGTTCCAACCGTGTCGATTACGATGGCGCCGGCAAGCAGTCCGGCGAGCGCATCCACCTTTCCCGACCGGAGCGGTGTCTCGCCGTGATAGACGTAATTGCCCGGAACGCCCGCCTGCGTGGTGAGCGTTGCTACCGCGCCCGGGGCGACGACGACCGAATCGGTCGCCGCCACACGATCCGGTCCGCCGTGCACCGCCGCCGGCACCTTGAACGTCAACGTCCTCGCGAGCGAGTTGCGAATCGTTAACCGCACCTCCGTACCCGCGGGCACGCGGATGAGCGGCGCCGGCATGAGCGGCGGCTTCCCGGGTTCCGAGAAGGCCTCGATCGTCATAGCCGGACGTTTTGGTCCGTCCAGGTACCAGAGGCTCGCCTTCGCCTCGAGGGTCACCGTGAGCACGCCGTCGTGAAGCGTGCCGGCCGCAACGGTGTTCGAATTCGCGCTGACGACCGGCTGCGCCGCCGGAGGCGGAGCCGGGTCCGCGGCAGCGAGTCCGAGGCAGAGTCCGCACGCAACGCCGGCGAAGACGGTTCGCCTCAGGCTTCCCATGAGCAGGGCGGTCCGCGGGACGATCGGCGATCCGCGGGGAGTCGACGCTCTGCCTGCCCGCCCCGCGAATTGAATTCCAAACGACATAGTTGCTTGCTCCTCGCGTCAGCGACGATTGCCGGCGAGGTTAAGGAGCAAACATCAGTACCGCGTTACGAGATCGTTATCGAGGCGCTAACGCTGGTTCAGCGAGCGGGTGCCTGGCGATGGCGCGATGCTCATCCGCATTCATTCGCTCTCGCGCGCGTCCTTCCCGAGGCTGAAACTGCGCGTCCGCACCGCGCCACGCGGTAACGACGTATCGATAGTAGACCGCGGCGCTGTCGAGCTGTCCGGCTGCTTCGTAGGCACGGGCCAATTCTTCCTCGACCTCGGTCGGCGTCGCGTAGAAGTTGCCCGCCTCGAGCGGGCCGGCGAGTGAATTCCGAAGGACCGGGATTGCGGCGTCCGGCCGCCCGAGCGCCAGCAGCGCTCGAGCGCGTTCGAGGTTGACTCTGGAAAAACCGTCCGTCTCCGAGAGCGTCGCTCTCGCGAAGGCGTCAGCGGCGCTGTCGGGCCGCCCTCGCGCCTTCCATAGAAGCCCTGTCAGGTAGTCGTGCAGCCGGCGATCGCGCGCAAACCCACTCTTCGATCCCCACGTCCGAACCGTGTCGATCAGCGCCGCCAGCATGACCGTGTCGCCGCTGGCGGCAACCGCGGAGCCCGCGTGGGTCAGCATCCACGCGTGCTGACGCGCGTTGCGTCCCTGGGCAGCCGTCGTGAAGCTGTCGGACATCGCCGCGGCGCTCTCGAACATCGACGCGGCCTGACGATACCGTCCGAGCTCGAAGTCGATCTGCCCTTCGACCGCGCGCGACAGACCCATGTGCTCGATCTGCGATCCGTTCACTCGACGAAATGCGCCCTGCGCTACATCGAGCGCGTCGTGGAGGCGGCCCTGTGCACGTAGACTGATGATGAGGCCCCAAAGTGCGTCGCGCCTCTTGTCGACGTTCCCGGTTTGGGCGAGCGTCGCCAGCAGGCGGTCGGCCGTGGCGAAGTTTCGCGCGCGGATCTCGATCGCGGCGTGTTCGGCGACGTCATCTTCCGTTCCGCCGGCGTATCGTGTGCTCGAGTCCATGGCGACTCGCGCTTCGGCGTAGCGGCCGGACGAGGCCAGCGCGTGCGACAGTTGCAGCCAGGCGAGTCGCGCGTGCGGCTGTTCGCGAACGAACGCCTGCGCAACACGCAGGGCCGCGGCGAGCGAGTCCGCGGCTTCGTACGTAGAGATGAGCAACAGTCGAGTCGAACAGGGCGGGCATTGCCCGTTCGACGTTGGAGGAGGCAGCGGCTCGGCGGCGATCGCGCGCCGTAGGTGATCTGCCGCGACGAGCCAGGCTCCGTCCATGTCCGCCGCCTCGGCGGCGGCGGCCTGCGCCTCCGGCCATTGCGGATACCGCGCGACGAGCGAATCGGCGATTGCCCTGCGCACGAAGTTGTTCGTCGCGTCGGCCCATCTATACTGGATCAGTAGTCTCTCCGGCTCGGAGACGCGACTGGCCAGCCGGTTCGCGCGCTCGAGCATCTGTTCGGAGGCCCCATCGTCGATGGTCGAGTTGGCCATCGCGGCGTAATAGGCGCACATCGCGCAGTTGCTGTCGGTGGCGAGCGCCGCGACAAGAAGTCGATCTGCCTCGCGTGCGTCGCCGGCCTCGTATCGAGCCACGCCCAGATCGTACAAGCCGCGTGCGGCGGCGGACTGAATGGTGATTGGCGGCGCCATGGCATGCACGGGGAGTCCCGGGCCCGGGACTGCGCCGCCACGTCGCGTTAGGACGAGCGCGACGACGATCATGCCGAGGGCAACGGTCGCCGCAACGCCACCGCGCGCCAGCACCCGACCGACGCGGCCCTTCACGCCGGTACGTGGCTCGACCGACCGAGCTACGATCGGTGCGCGTTCGACGTTTGCTGCGGCCGGCGCAACGTCGACAGCCTGTGTCGATGTGGAAGAAACAGCAGACTCGCGGATCGGTGCCGTCCGCCGCGCACGGATTGCCGCGACGAGCGCCTGCGTTTCCGCCGCCGGCGTCGCGTCGAACTCGAGCGCCAGTCGTCGGGCAAAGTCATCGGCCGCGCGCAGCGCACCGCAGCGGTCGCCGAATTTGTTGAGCGTCTGGACGAGGCGGCGAAGCGCGATCTCGTCGTCCGGCGCGAGTGCGGCGGCGGCACGGGCCCATTGTGCGGCAGCGATGCCGTTCGCGCCGCGCTCCGCGTCGTCAGCAAGTGCCGTGCAGGCGGCGAACGCCTTGGCGGTCAATCGCGCCCGCGCGCTGCCGAGCCACTCCTCGAACGCCGCCGACATACCATCGACGAAGAATCCGTCGAGCAGGGTCCCTCTATAGACCTCCATCGCGCCGGCACGATCTGCGCGGGCGAGTCGCTGTTCGAATATCGTGACGTCCGAGGTCAGCGCGTCGGGAACGAGCGCAACCGTTTCCCGGCCGACCTGAAAGACACTTTCGCCGACCGTGCGCCGGAGTTGAAAGAGGAGCTGACGCAACGCCGCGCGCGCGCGGTCGGTCGGCAGCTCCGGCCAGAACAGCCCGACCAGCACGTCGCGGCGAACGGGCGTCTGTTCGGCGGCGGCGACGGCGAGGTACGCGAGCAATGCCAGTGGCTTTGGGGCCACACTGATACGATGCTCACGATCGTCTTCGTGCGTCGAAAGCTCGACGCCGCCAAGAAGGCGCAGGCGGATCACACCCATGACGACTCTCGCGTCGAAAGACGCTCCAACGTATCTGCCGGGACGAGGGCCGACAACCAAAGACTAGCTGCAGGACGCGACTCACGCGCCGGCCCCCCCGATTCGCTGCGAAACCTCCATGGGACGGCCGTCACGGCGAACTGATGGCGCCAAGGCAGCCGGACAGCACCGCCCCCCTTGGATCAATACCGACCTGCCGTGTATGATGAGATGATCCCACCACCTGGCGCCGCGCTCCTCCATGCACGGCCCTCATGATGAGTACGCCATGACGTTTCCCTCCGCCCACACGCGCGGCCTGGCGCGCGTCGCCGCGCTCGGCTGCGTACTCCCCGGGCTTGCCGCCGCACAATCCCTTCACGGGTCCCGCGCCAGCATCGAGCGCATGTACCATCACGCGCGCGCCGAACACTTTTGCTTTTTCGCGACCCCGTCGAGCGTGCGGCGCGCCGTGGCCAGCGGGTCCCTCGTTCGCCTACTGCCCGACTCGGACTTCACGCTCCACGCCGTCGCGTACCCCTACGTTCGCCCCGCAACGCTGACGTTCGTCCATCGCCTCGCCGCCGAGTACGTCGCCGCCTGCGATGAGCCGCTCGTCGTCACGAGCGCCGTGCGGCCGGAAGACCGGCAGCCCGGCAACAGCACCGCGCATTCGGTGCATCCCACCGGCATGGCGATCGACTTGCGCAAACCGGACGATGGCGACTGTCGCCGCTGGCTGCGGTCCACGCTCCTCGACCTCGAGGACGCTGGCGTGCTCGAGGCGACCGAGGAGTTCGCGCCGCCGCACTTCCATGTCGCGGTGTATTCGACGCCGTACACGCGCTATGTGGCGAGCATCGCCCACACGGACACGCGCGTCGCAGCCATGCCGACGAGGGCGCCGTCCACCTACACCGTGCGCGACGGCGACACGCTCGGGGACATCGCGCGCGAGCACGACACCACCGTCGACGCGCTGCAGAGCGCCAACGGTCTCGACGACGACGACGTGATCCACCCCGGCGACGAGCTCAAGATCCCCCGCGGCGGCTGACGGCGCGCTCCGTCGCTAGCGCATGTCGCCGAGCATCGCGCGCCAGTCCGCGGCGTAGGCCGGCTTGCCGTCCGGGCCGCGCGGCGTGGCAGCGTTCCCGACGCCACTCGGATGATACGGGTTCTCTGATACGCGCCGCGCCGGCTCGAGCGTGAAGACGTGGATGTGCGCCTCCGGAATCCTGAGCGCCGCGTACGCGTGAGGAATGATGTCGGCGGTAAGCTCCTTCTGATGGTACGCGGCATACCACCGGTCGCTCGGCGTCGCTCCATTGCCGCGCTTCACCCAAGGGGCCAGCGTGTGAAAGCGGCCGTAGTTGTCCCAGGGGCTCGAGAAGAGGACGACGCGGGCGACGAGCGTGCGCTGCGCGATGTACGCGGCCATCCCGGCACCCTGTGACAGACCCGACACCGCGATCTGCGTCCAATCGGGCTGGCCGTTCTTCAGGTAGCGTGCCCACCCATCCTGCGGGTGATCGCGATCGAGCGCGACCAGCAGCTTGGTCAATCGCGCGACGATGGATTGCTCGGCGGGGTCGTTGATCAGCGATGTAGCGTCTTCGCCGAAGATCCGCTTGCGCCGCACCTTCTCGGCGCACGAGGCATCGGGATCGCGGGGACAGATCTGCTGCACCGCCGGCTCATCGACGTACTCGAGGCCGATCACGCGATACCCTTGCTCGGCCGCGACGTTCGAGAACATGCTCGTGTTCAGCGGGCGGCCGCCGGTCCCCGGGAGAAAAATCAACAGCGGCGCGTCGGCCTTCACGTTCCGTGCGAATACGACGTAGTGGGGCTCGTCGAAGTCGCGGACCGACGGGTCGATCGATGACGGCTTGATGCGATAGCGAACGAGATCGTCTGCTGCGGTCGTGTCCT
>DATNAT010000078.1:0-3396 GCA_035572355.1 Gemmatimonadaceae bacterium | reverse complement strand
TCCGGCTCCTCGATGCGCGTGAGCACGCGGTTGGTCGGGACGACGATGACGTCGAGGTGGTAAATCTTGTTGAACTCTTCGGCTTCGGTGTCGGCCGTGCCGGTCATGCCGGACAGCTTCTTGTATTTGCGGAAGTAGTTCTGGAACGTGACCGTCGCGAGCGTCTGGTTCTCGCGCTCGATCTTCACCTTCTCCTTGGCCTCGACCGCCTGGTGCAGGCCGTCGGACCAGCGCCGCCCGGGCATCAGGCGGCCGGTGAACTCGTCGACGATCACGACGTCGCCGTCCTGGACGACATACTGCTGGTCGCGGTGGTACAGCGAGTGCGCGCGCAACGCCGCGTACAGGTGGTGCATCAGCGAGATGTTGTGAGCGTCGTAGAGGCTGCTCCCCGCGGGCAGGAGGCCCGCCTGCGCCAGCACCTGCTCGGCGTGCTCGTGGCCCTCTTCCGACAAGAGCACCTGGTGCTGCTTCTCGTCGACCCAGTAGTCGCCCGGCCCCTTCTCCTCGGCCTGGCGCGTGAGCTTCGGGGCGAGCTCGTTGAGGCGGTAGTACATCTCGATGTTGTCGTCCGCCTGGCCCGAGATGATGAGCGGCGTGCGTGCCTCGTCGATCAGGATCGAGTCGACCTCGTCGACGATCGCGTAGGAAAGCCCGCGCTGCACGCGCTCTTCGGCGGCGAACACCATGTTGTCGCGCAGGTAGTCGAAGCCGAACTCGTTGTTCGTGCCGTACGTGATGTCGGCCGCGTAGGCGGCCTGCTTCGCCGGCTTTTCCATCTGCGACAGATTGACGCCGACGGTGAGCCCGAGGAAGCGGTAGATCCGCCCCATCCAGTCGGCGTCGCGCTGCGCGAGGTAGTCGTTGACGGTGACGACGTGCACGCCCTTGCCGGAGAGCGCGTTGAGGTACGCGGGCAGCGTGGCGACGAGCGTCTTGCCCTCGCCGGTGCGCATTTCCGCGATCTTGCCGTGGTGCAGCGCCATGCCGCCGATCAGTTGCACGTCGAAGTGGCGCATGTTGAGGGTGCGCCGGCCGGCCTCGCGGACGACGGCGAACGCCTCGGGCAGCACGTCGTCGAGCGACGCGCCGCCTTTCACCCGCGCCTTGAGCTCGTCGGTCTTGCCGCGGAGCTCGTCGTCCGTCAGCTTCTCGATCGCGGGCTCGAGGCGGTTGACCTCGCGAACCTGTTGGCTGAACTGCTTCAGCATCCGCTCGTTGCGGCTGCCGAAGACGCGGGTGAGGAGGTCGGTGATCATTTAGTCAATGCCTAGAACGGCGAAGGGCGTAAAGCAGAACGGCGAAGGCGCAAACGCGAAGGGCGGACGGCACAGCGGCGCTGCAACGGCGAAGGTCGAGAGCCTTGGGACAAAAAACAAGGGGTGAGGACTCCCTCACCCCTTTGCCGATGCCGTCGTCGCCGCCCAAGTCTCAGCCTGGCTTGAAGAATCGCGCAGGGTTCTGCGGCGTGCCGTTCAATCGGACTTCGTAGTGCAGGTGGGCCCCGGTGGAGCGGCCGGTGGTGCCGACGCGCGCGATCGGCTGGCCCCGCAGCACGAGATCGCCGGCCTTGACGAGGAGCTTCGATGCATGCGCGTAGCGCGTGACGAGGCCGTTGCCATGGTCGACCTCGACCATTTTACCATAGTCGCTGTGCACGCCCGCGAAGATCACCTTGCCGCTCGCGGCGGCGGTGATCGTCGTGCCGACCGGCGACGGGAAGTCGATGCCCTCGTGGAACGTGCGCAGGCCGTTGAACGGATCGATCCGGTAGCCGAAGTTCGACGAGAACCAGTGGTCCGGAATCGGCTCGTGCGTCGGCAGGAACTTGCGGCTCGCCGAATCTTCCACGAGGAGCGCCTCGAGCACGGCGTACTGGTCGGTGCGCGTGTCGACTTCCTCGGTGAGATTGGCGAGCATCGTCTCGAACTCACGCTCGGTGAAGCTGCGCGACGGCAGCGACGACACCGGCCCGCCACGCCCGGGCGCCGGGTCGGCATCGCGTCCACGGGTCGCGCCCTTTCCGGTGCTGTCCATCGGCGCATCGCCCTTGCCGGCCTTGCCGTCGTCGGGCGCCGCGCCCGACGGAAGCTCGTCGGGATTGAGGCCCGCGCTCTTGGCGAGCCGCTCGCCGAGGCTGTCGAGCCGCAGCACGCGCGCCTGCAATTCGCCGAGCCGCAGCGCCATCGCGTTGATGTGCCCTTGCGTCTTCTCGAGGTTGCGCTGCGCCTCCTCGCGCTGGCCGGCCAAAACGATCGCCTGCAGCCACGGATGCCGGACCGCTGCCGCCCATTCGAGCGTCAGGAAATTGAAGAGCAGCGTGAACGCGATGAACAGCACAAGGAGCGTCACACTCCCGGCGAGCCAATGACGCCAGTCGAGGGTGATCGTCCGCGCCCGCGCGCTCGCGCCGCTCACCAGTATGATGTTCACGTGTCGCCTTCCTTTACGATCTCGCCGGTGCCACGACCTTCGCCATCCAGATCCCTCGCCGGGGTGCTCGCCGCGCATCCGCAAACGGCGGAGTGGCAACGGCGCGTCGCCCGAAACGAGGCGATCATGAAGGTGCTGCGTCGGGTCCTGCCTCGAGCGCTCGGTGCCGAATTGACCGTCGATGCCGGTGAATCGGGCGAATTGAGGCTCGTTGCAGCCAGCGGTGCGGTCGCCGCCCTGCTGCGCCAGCGCGGGTCCGATCTCATGTCGGCGCTCGCGCGGGAGGGGTTGGAGTGTACGGCGATCAGGGTCGTCGTGCAACCTCGGCCGACTGCCGGCGTCGAGCGCAAAACCCATGCGATTCAATGGGATGAGTCGGCATCCCAAGCGCTGTCGAAGCTTTGCGGCACGTTGCCGGACGGGCCGCTCAAGGCCGCGGTCGGGCGGCTCCTGCGTCGCCACTGACCTGCCGGCGGCGTCTCTCCACACCCTCGCCACGTCGTCCGACGACTTCCGATGGCGGCCCTACCCACGTTGACGTTGCGACCGGGCGCGGTGACGCTCGCCGACCTGCGGCGCATCCAGGGCGGCGGCGTCCTGCTTGCGCTGGACCCTGCGGCGTGCGACGACATCGACGCCGCGCGCGCGGTTGTCGACGACATCGTCGCGCGTGATACGGTCGTCTACGGGGTCAACACGGGCTTCGGCAAGCTCGCGCAGACGAAGATCGCCGCCGGACGCGCCGCCGAGCTCCAGCGCAATCTCGTGCGGTCGCACGCGACCGGCGTCGGCGCGCCGCTCACCGATTCCGTCGTGCGACTGGTGCTCGCTGCGAAGGCGGTCAGCCTGGCGCGCGGCCATTCGGGCGTGCGCGGCGGGCTCGTCGACGCACTCCTCGCACTCGCCAATGCGCGCGTGCTGCCGCGGATCCCGTCGCAAGGCTCGGTTGGCGCGTCCGGCGAC
>DATNAT010000077.1:0-11050 GCA_035572355.1 Gemmatimonadaceae bacterium | reverse complement strand
CAGAAGATCTACGACGAAGGCATGCACCACTCGCAAGCGTCCAAGCTTGCGCAGGTGCTCATGGACTCGATCGGCCCGCGACTCACCGGGTCGCCCGCCAACCGCGCCGCGAACGACTGGCTCCTTCGCACCTACGCCTCGTGGGGCATCAGCGCCAAGAACGAGCAGTACGGCACCTGGCGCGATTGGACGCGCGGGCCGAGCAGTCTCGAGCTCCTCTCGCCTCGCGTGCGCGTGCTCGAGGCGACGATGCACGCCTGGAGTGCGACCACCCCCGCTGCCGGTACGACCGCTGAAGTCGAGATCATCCCGCCCGCCGCCGAGCTCGTCGACAGCGCCGGCTTTGCGCGCTGGCTCGCCGGCGTGAAAGGCAAGTTCGTTCTCGCCAGCATGCCGCTGCCGACCTGCCGCCCCGACTCTGACATCAGGTTCTGGGCCGACAGCGCGGTGTACAGCGACGCCCAGCACGAGCGCGACAGCGTCGCCGCTGACTGGAACGCGCGCTTCACCGTCGCGCACACGACCCCGCGCGCGTTCGGCGCCGTGCTCGAGCGCGCCGGCGTTGCCGGCGTGCTGTCCAACTCCTGGTCGCGCGGCTGGGGCGTGGACAAGATCCAGTCGGCGCGCACGGCGACCGTCCCCTCGTTTGATGTGTCGTGCGAGGACTACACGCTCCTTGCCCGTCTGGCTGAGCATCATCAGCACCCGCGGATTCGCGCCGTCGCTCAAGCCACGCTCGCCCCGAACGAGTCGCCCGTCTTCAACACCATCGCTCGCATCGACGGCTCGGAAAAGCCAAACGACTACGTCATGCTCTCGGCGCACCTCGATTCGTGGGACGCGGGCAGCGGCGCCACCGACAACGGCACCGGGACGATCACGATGCTCGAGGCGATGAGGATTCTCAAGTCGGCGTATCCTCGCCCGAAGCGCACGATCTTGGTCGGCCACTGGAGCGGGGAAGAGGAGGGGGAGATTGGTTCCTCGGCGTTCACGGTCGATCATCCGGAAGTCCTCGCCGGTCTCCAGGCGTTGTTCAACCAGGACAACGGCACCGGCGAGATCGACAGCCTGCAGACGAACGGCTTCGTCGACGCCGCCGGCTCGCTCGCCCGTTGGATGTCGCGCATGCCGGCCGACATGACGGCGCACATCGCGCTCATGCTGCCCGGCATCGCCCACAACGAGAGCACCGACTCGGACCCGTTCGACTGCCGCGACGCACCGGCCTTCTTTCTCACGTCGTCCGACTGGTCGTACACCGACTACACCTGGCACACCAACCGCGACACCTTCGACAAGATCAACTTCGACGAGGTGAAGCGAAACGCGACGCTCGTCGCGCTGTTCGCCTACGAGGCGTCGGAAGATCCGGCCAAGGTGTCGCGGGCGCGGCGCGTGCCGCCGATCAATGCGCGCACGGGGCAGCCAGTGCGGGTGCCGCAGTGCGAGAGGCCGCCGCGGAGCTGGAAGGAGGCGTCGGGCGGGCGGTAGCGGCGCACCGCTCCCGCCTGGCCAACCCTTCGCCGCATTTGGTTGTCAAACGGCTATAGTCCATTTGACCATAGCCATGACACCCGAGTCGCAAACCCCGCTCAAGCCGGTCGAGTTGCTCATCCTGAGCATGCTCTCCGCCGGCGAGCGCCACGGATACGGCATCCGGCAGGACATCATCGATCACACGAACGGCGCGATCGCGCTCGAGGCGGGCAACCTCTACCGCACGATCCGCCGCCTCGAGGCCGACGCCATCGTCGAGGAAAGCGGCCGACGCGCGGCAGCCGATTCGGACGACGAGCGCCGCCGCTACTACCGCCTCACGCCGTTCGGCAAGCGCGTCCTCGCCGCGGAGCTCGAACGGCTGCGCGCCCTCGTTCGACTCGGCGAGCAGCGCCGCATCATTGCCCCCCTCGCCGCGCGCCGCGCATGAGTGTGCCTGGCGAGCGACTCGTTCGCGCGCTGCTCGCGCTCTACCCGCGCGAGTTTCGCGCACGCTATGCGGCGGACATGCTCGACTTCTATCGCGAGCGCGTCCGAAACGACGGCATGCTGCGCACCTGGTTCGCGGCCGTCCCCGATCTCGTCGCCAACGCGTTGGCCGAGCGATTCGCCTGGCTGCATCACGAGGCCGAGTGCGCGCCGGTCGTCGCTCGCATGCATACCCGTTATCGCGAGGAGCACATGTCGATTCTCGTTCAAGATGTTCGCTACGCGCTCCGCTCGATGCGGCGGCGTCCGTCGTTCACCGCGGTGGTGCTGCTCACGCTCGCGCTCGGGATCGGGGCGAATTCGGCGATCTTCACCGTCGTCAACGCGACGATTCTTCGACCGCTGCCGTTCGCCGACGCGGCGCGCATCGTCGACTTCACGCACGAGGATCCGTACTCGTCGGTGTCCGAGCCCGAGTTCTGGGACTACGAGCGCGGCGTGGCCGGGCTCGAGAAGCTCGCCGCCTACAGCACACCGAGTATCGTGCTCGACGGCGGCGACGGCGACCCGCTCCGGACCTACACGGCTCGCGTGTCACGCGACTTCTTCGACATCGTCGGCGTGAAGCCGATGCTCGGCCGCACCTTCACTCCCGACGAGTTCTCTCCGTCGACGCACGCGCGGGTGACCGTGCTCGGCCATCGCTTGTGGGTCCAGCAGTTCGGGGCCGACCCGCGCATCATCGGCAAGACGGTGCAGATCACCGGAACGCCGTTCACGGTGATCGGCGTGATGCCGGCGGCCTTCACCTTTCCCGACGTCGAGGCGTCGCTCTGGACACCCTGGCGTATGAATCCCGATAGCCTGTGGACGCGCAACAACCACTATCTGCGGCTCGTCGGCCGCATCGCGCCGTCGTCGTCGCTCGCGCAGGTGCGCGCACAGGTGCGCACGCTCGACACGCGATGGATGCACGACTTTCCGGAGACGTACTCTCCGGACAAGCCGTTGACCGGGACCGTGCAGCCGATTGCCGACTACTTGCTCGGACCGACGCGTCCCTTCCTCCTCGCGCTCCTTGGCGCCGTCGGGCTGATCCTGCTCATCGCCTCCGTCAACGTGGCGAACTTGCTGCTCGTCCGCGGTGAAGCGCGGCGCAAGGAGGTGGCGATCCGTGCGGCTCTCGGCGCATCGCGCTCGCGGATCATGCGGCAGCTGATGACCGAGTCGATGCTGTTCGCTGCCTTCGGCGCGCTGCTCGGCGTGGCCGTCGCCTGGGTCGGGACGGGTGTGCTCGTCGATCTCGCCCCTGGCGACTTGCCGCGTATCGACCAGGTAAGCGTTGACCTCCGGGTCGTGCTGTTCACCATCGCGATCACGATGCTGACGGGCGTCGCATTCGGGCTGTTGCCGGCGCTCCGGATGCGCCGGGGCGATTCGGCCGATGCGCTGCGCGACGGCGGCAAGACCTCGGGACATATTGCGTCGGGCGCGGCGCGCCGCACGCTGGTCGTCGCCGAGATCACGCTCGCGGTCATGATTCTCGCCGGCGCTGGCCTCCTCGTTCGCAGCCTGATTCAGCTTCGCGCCATGGATCTGGGGTTCGATCCGGATGGCGTCATGACGCTCCAGGTTACGCTGCCGCGTGGAAAGTACAATGACACCACGGCGGCGCTGTTCATCGACCAGTTGGTGAGCCGAACCCGGTCGCTGCCAGGCGTCACGAGCGCCAGCGCGGTGGACAATCTGCCAATTTCGGGGAGCGACAACGGCTGGTCGATCATGATCGACGGCGTCGTCGTGAAGACCATCGCGGAAGCTCCGTCCGCGCGGCCGGAGGTGGTCACGCCGGAATATTTCCGGACCATGCAAACGCGTATGGTGCGCGGGCGGGGATTCACACCGCTGGACCGCGCGGGCGCGCCGTTCGTAGCAGTGGTCAGCGAAGGACTCGCCCGCACGCTCTGGCCGGGCGTCGATCCGATCGGTCACACGCTCAAGATGTTCGGCGCGCAGTCGCCCTGGACGACGATCGTCGGCGTCGTCCGAGACGTGAAGCTGCGCGGCCTGCAGAAGGACATCCCGGGAACGATGTATTTCCCGTACGCGCAGTCGGGGCAGAGCGCCTATGTGACGCCGACGTCGATGACGCTCGTCGCGCGAACGAACGGAGATCCGACGGCACTCGCCCCGCAGATGCGACGCATCGTGCGTTCGCTCGACGGCTCGGCGGCGATCTCTCGAGTGACGCCGATGCGCGCAGTCGTCGGCGATTCCATCGCGAGCCGTCGATTCACGACGCTCCTGCTCGCCGGTTTCGCCGCGCTGGCGTTGGCGCTCGCTGGCATCGGCATCTATGGCGTCGTATCGTATGGTGTGTCGCAGCGCACGTACGAGATCGGCGTCCGCGTCGCGATGGGTGCGTCGGCGGCGTCGATCGCTCGGCTCGTCATGCGCGAAGCGGCGGGCATGACCGTGATCGGCTTGGCACTCGGCGTCGCGGGCGCGTTGGTCGCCGACCGGCTGATTCGATCGATGCTCGTGGACGTGAGCGCGGGCGATCCGCTCACGCTCGTTTCGGTCGTGCTGCTGCTCGCCGTCGTCGCCGCCACGGCTTGTGCGCTGCCGGCGAGGCGCGCGGCGGCGGTGAATCCTACCGCGGCGCTTCGGAACGATTGACTCGAGCGCAATCTCGTGTCGCGCATATGACAAACGGCCACGCCCGGATCGTTGGGCATGGCCGTCATCAAATGGTCGGGGCGACTGGATTTGAACCAGCGACCTCCTGCTCCCGAAGCAGGCGCGCTACCGGGCTACGCTACGCCCCGCCGAACGTCATTCGTTTCCGCTACTCCACGCGCCCCGAGGGACTCGAACCCCCAACCTTCTGATCCGTAGTCAGATGCTCTATCCAATTGAGCTAGGGGCGCTGAACCGGCAACTCCCAACCGCCTGACCGCCGAGCGCCGTCCGCCTTGAGCTCACAACCTTCGGTCCGTCCGAGCCTGCTGAGATTCTCGGAGTAACCGTCAATGAACGTGACCCTGCGTACGGACGTGCAACCTATTTCTACCGCATACTCGCGTCAACACACGCCGGCCGTGACACGCACTCTCTCGCTGGCCCGACTGATGGGCGGTACAAGACTCGAACTTGTGACCTCCACGATGTCAACGTGGCGCTCTAACCAACTGAGCTAACCGCCCCAGAGCGGGAAACGGGACTCGAACCCGCGACCCCAACCTTGGCAAGGTTGTGCTCTACCAACTGAGCTATTCCCGCGATTGCACCGCTGATCCATCCGCCGGCACCGGGCTCACCGCGACTCCACCTGCTCCAGCACCACCGTCATCACCACGGCAAACCGCCGGTAACGTTCCGCTGAACATCGGGCTGAACATTCGGCGCCGCCATGGAGGCGAGGGGAATCGAACCCCTGACCTCTTGAATGCCATTCAAGCGCTCTCCCAACTGAGCTACGCCCCCGCTCTACCGTGCGACACCTTTCTCGCGACACCCTTCTCTCGGCACCGCCCACGACGACAAATCGCGCCGAGTCTCACTCGACGACGCATCTCGCCGGGAACCACGAAGTATAGCCCTGGGTATAGTGAGTGTCAACAAAATAGGACTGGCGAAAATCTCCGGGGCCGGTATTTTGCAGCGCCTTTCCTCACGTGCTCCGCGAGGTTGAGAGGCCGGCGCGTTGCAACGAGCCGATCGATCCACGCACGCACTGGCACGCATTGCAGTCCAGCACGACGCGTGATCGATCGCAGCTCAGTGCGCGTTCGAGTGGGCCAGCAGGTGATCAGATCGTAGCGACGCGGTTGTTCTGCAGTAGCTCGTAGCCGCCGCTCCATACATACCGACTCCAACGCGCTCAGCGCGAGGGCAAACCGCACAATGACCGAACTCAAGCGTCGTCGCCGCCGGGCGGCCCCCGCTGGGATCGCTCCGAACGAACCCGAACGCGACATCCTCGACCAGTACCTCTACGAGGTCTCCACCTATCCGCTCCTCAAAGGAACGGAGGAGATCGACCTCGCCAAGAAGATTCGCGCCGGCGACCAGGACGCGCTGCAGGAGCTGGTCAAGCGGAACCTCCGCTTCGTCATCTCCGTCGCCAAGAAATACCAGAACCGCGGCCTGCCGCTCATCGACCTGATCGGTGAGGGCAACGTCGGCCTGCTCACCGCGGCTCGCAAGTTCGATCCCGACCAGGGCGTCAAATTCATCTCCTACGCCGTCTGGTGGATTCGCCAGGCGATTCTCTCGGCGCTCGCCCGGCAGGGCCGCACGGTCCGCGTGCCGCTCAATCGCACGGCCGACCTTTCGAGAATCATCAAGGCGTCCGAGATCCTCCGACAGAAGCTCAACCGCGAGCCGAGCCCGGAAGAGCTGAGCCAGCTCACCGGACTCTCCGTCGACGTGGTGCAATCGTTGGCGGCGCTCAACACGAGCGACGTCCGTCTCGACGCACCCATGGATCCGGAAGGCGATCGCTCGCTCATCGAGCGCTTCGTCGCCGACGAGATGCCCGACACCGAGGAGGAAGCGATGAACCGCTTCCTCACCGACGAGATCGAGCAGGCGCTCAGCACGCTGCCGCCGCGCGATGCCAAGGTCCTCCGCCTGTACTTCGGGCTCGAGGGCGGCCGCGAGCACACGCTCGAGGAGATCGGCTCGATGCTCGGCGTCACGCGTGAACGCGTCCGCCAGCTCCGCGACCGCGCCCTCAAGCGGCTCCGCGAAGGCGACGTCGGCCGCGCGCTCGGGAGCTTTGCTGCCTAGCGCGTTGGACGTCGGACGTGGGACGTGACCTACGAAAGCGGCGAAGGGCCGGCGAAAATCGCCGGCCCTTTTTCGCATTCGTGGACGGGCTGGCATCGGCTCCGTTTGCGGATCACATTCCTTTTGTCGTCCCACTTCCAACGTCCCACGTCCAACGAGACGCGTGATCCGACTCATCGACGTCTACAAATCGTTCGGACCCAAGCACGTGCTCCAGGGGTTCACGCTCGACGTCGTCGAGGGCGAGACGATGGTGATCATCGGCTATTCGGGAACGGGGAAATCGGTCGCCATCAAGCACATCGTCGGGCTGCTCGAGCCAGACTCCGGCAGCGTCATCGTCGACGACCACAATGTGCCCGCGCTCTCGCGCCGAGAGCTCTACGCCCTCCGCGCCCGCATCGGCTACGTCTTCCAGTTCGCCGCGCTGTTCGACTCATTCACGATCGGCGACAACGTGGCGATGGGGCTTCGCAAGCAGCAGGAGCTGAGCGAACAGCAGATCGCCGATCGGGTGCACGAAGCCCTCGACCTGGTCGACCTCCCGAACGTCGCCGACCGCTTTCCCGCCGAGCTCTCCGGCGGCATGCGAAAGCGCGTCGGCATCGCCCGCGCCATCGCGCTCCGCCCCAAGTATATCCTCTACGATGAGCCGACCACGGGCCTCGACCCGGTGACGAGCGCGGTGATCGATCAGCTCATGATCCGCATGCGCGAAAAGCTCGGCGTCACCGGCATCGTCATCACGCACGACATGCGCAGCGCCTACACGGTCGGAACGCGCATCGCCATGTTGTACGAAGGCCGCGTGCGCCAGGTCGGCACGGTCGACGAGATCCGCGATACGACCGATCCGATCGTTCGGCAGTTCATCGAAGGCAAGCCGGATCTCGAGCCGGAGCTGACGGAGAGCGGCCGCTGATGGCAGGGTCGCGTGCGCGCGCGCGTCGTGAGACTTCGGCCGGCGGCGTCGTCTACCGGCTCGACGGCGGCCATCCGCTCGTTCTGCTCATTCGCGACAGCTACAAGAATTGGGGCTTCCCCAAAGGGCATGTCGAGTCGGGTGAGGAGCCGGCCGACGCTGCGCTTCGCGAGGTGAGCGAGGAGACCGGACTCTCCGACCTCGCCATCCGCGGCTCGATCGAAGTGATCGACTGGTACTTTCGCTTCCGTGGCCAGCTCATTCACAAGTTCTGTGAGTTTTTCCTCATGGAGACGGGTCAGTCCAAGACCTCGCCGCAGCGCGCCGAAGGGATCACCGCCTGCCGCTGGGTCGAGTTCGACGAGGCCGAATCGATGGTGTCGTACACCAACGCGCGCGGCGTGCTGCGGCGCGCGCGCGAGCTCGTCGGATCCTCGGCGCCCCTCGAGCGATGACCCGTCCGTCGTGACCGCCGCGGCCCCGTCGCAACCGATGGCGCCGCCGAGCGGCGCCGCGATTGTCGTCTTCGCGAGCCGCGAGCGCACGCGTGCCTTCGCGCGCGCCGCCTTTCCACGCCGCCGGGCGCGCGTCGTGCTCACGCGCACCCTCGCCGACTTCGACACGGCCTTCCGCGACAATCTCGTCGACGCCGCCGTCGTCGACCTCGGCGCGGCGCACGAGGAAACCTGGCGCGTCGCGTCGCGCGCACCCGACTTTCCCACCGTTCCGTTCTTTGGCCTCGCCGCGCTTCGTGCCGCCGAAGGACCGGCGCTCGCGCAATGCGCGCACTACGAGTTCGCGGACGTGCTCGTCGACGGCGTCGACGACGGCGCCGCCCGCGAGCTCGTCGCGAGCCTCGCCTTTTCGACGCGGTTTGCCGCCGCGCTCACCGAACCGCCGCGACCGCTGGCGCTCGCCACGCCGCTTCAGTGCGCCGCGTGGCGCTTCGTCGTGGCGCACGCCGGTCTCCCGGTTCGAACGTCGACGCTCGCCAGCGAGCTCCGTGTCACCCGCGAGCATCTGAGCCGCTCGTTCGCCGCCGACGGCGCGCCCAACCTGAAGCGCATCATCGATCTCGTCCGCATCGTCGCTGCGGCCGAGCTGGCGAAGAACCCCGGCTACGACTTGCGCGACGTCGCGAAGATCCTCGGCTTCGCGTCGTCGTCGCACTTGTCGAGCACGGCGATGAGGATCGTCGGGACGAAGCCCGCGTCGCTCGCTCGGCTACGGACGGTCGATCTGGTGGAGAGGTTTGCGAGAGGGCATGGACGAAGTCGAAGCTGACGGCTATCTGCTCGCGGGCTATCGACTAGCCACTCGGCTCAGCGGAGCGATCGGCTAACGGCGACGGCTGTCGGCTATCGGGGCAGCTATCCGCGCGGCTGTTGGCTGACTGCGCCGCTATCGGCGCAGCTATCTGGACGGCTATCGGCGGCGGCGCCCGGGTGTGATCGTCGTCTGAGAAATGAGCTGACAGCTATCAGCCGCGCCGATAGCCTCTTTGCCGATCGCTGCCCGGATAGCTGATTGCTGTCGCCGTTAGCCGATTGCTTCGCTAAGGGATGATGCTAGCCGATAGCCCCAAGCCGATAGCCCTCAGCCGCCAGCCTCAGCTATCATCCCGCGTCTTTCCCCTCGATCTGTCGTTCCAAGTAAACGAGGTACCCGCCGAGCAGCCGCGAGACGCTTTGAATTCGGTTGGAGAGATCCGAATGCGTCTGGGCGGACAGCAGCTCTGCCTGGCGCGCCACGGCGAGCTGCGTTTCCAATCTGAGCAGCTCGCGTTTCGCCGATCGGTAGAGCTGCCGCTGCTCGGGTGATGTGTACCGTCCGTAACCGTCGGCGATCGCGCCAGCCGCTTGAAGCGCAGTGAGCATGATCTGGTCGGTGACGACCTTGGTCTCGCGCCGGGCGTTCTGCCGAGCGGCGCGAACCGTTTCAGCGGCGAGGGCGACGGCCTCCTGCCAGACCTTGAGATCCCGAATGCTTGCGGCCATGCGCGGCAACATGGACGAAAAGTTGCAGCCCGCCGGCATCAATCCATTGCGGGGCGTTCTGGAATGGTGCGAACCCGGTCCCCGAAATATTCAGCCTCCCATGTAATTCGCGGGAGTGAGCGCGATCGGCGAGGCGAGGTTTCGCAACCTGTGTCTTGCAGGGAGGGCCATCCTTGTGATATTTTTCACAAGCTTCAGCGACCTCCCGTTTCTTCCTGACTTCCTGCATCCTCAGGCCACTCGAAGCCCCGGCATTCGCGCCGTAGCGCCTCAGCGATCCAGCGACCTCTGTCCGTTCACGCCGCTCCGCTTCCCACCTATCCCGTATGGCCACCGACACCACACTCCGCCCTGGCGAGATCAAGGACATCCTGCTCCGCGAAATCGAAGCGGCTGACCTCCACGACCTCGACGTCGAAGAAGTCGGGACCGTCCTCGAAGTCAAAGACGGCATCGCGCGCATCTACGGCCTCCAGAAAGCCATGGCCGGCGAGATGCTCCAGATCACGTCCTCGGAGACCGGGAATCAGATCACCGCGCTCGCGCTGAACCTCGAAGAGGACAACATCGGCGCCGTCGTTCTCGGTGACTACCTCCAGCTCAAGGAGGGCGACGAAGTCCGCCGCACCTCGCGCGTGCTCGAGGTCCCAGTCGGTCCCGCGCTCGTTGGCCGCGTCGTCGACGCCCTGGGCCGGCCGATCGACGGCATGGGGGACATCAACACGAAGGCCACGCGTAAAGTCGAATCGCAGGCGCCAGGCATCATCGTCCGCCAGCCGGTGAAAGAACCGCTGCAGACGGGCATCAAGGCGATCGACTCGATGATCCCGATTGGCCGCGGCCAGCGCGAGCTGATCATCGGCGACCGCGGCATCGGCAAGACCGCGGTGGCGATCGATACGATCATCAATCAGAAGGGGCAGGGCGTCATCTGCGTCTACGTCGCGATCGGCCAGAAGGCGTCGACTGTCGCATCGGTCGTCGAGCGCTTGAAGGAATCGGGCGCGATGGAGTACTCCATCGTCGTCGTCGCCTCGGCGTCGGATCCCGCGCCGATGCAGTACATCGCGCCCTACTCCGGTTGCGCGATGGCCGAGTACTTCATGTACAACGAAGGCAAGCCGACGCTGTGCGTCTACGACGATCTGTCGAAGCAGGCGGCGGCGTATCGTCAGCTCTCGCTCGTGCTGCGCCGCCCGCCGGGCCGCGAAGCCTTTCCGGGCGACGTCTTCTATCTCCACTCGCGCCTGCTCGAGCGCGCCGCCAAGCTCAGCGAAGACCCGAGCGTCGTCGACGGCACGAACATCCTCAAGCCGGGTGGATCGCTCACCGCGCTCCCGATCATCGAGACGCAGGCCGGCGACGTGTCGGCCTACATCCCGACCAACGTCATCTCGATCACCGACGG
>DATNAT010000076.1:0-14417 GCA_035572355.1 Gemmatimonadaceae bacterium | reverse complement strand
GTTTCAGCCCGACGCGACGCGGCGCCCATCGACATCATCACCGCCACGTCGTCGAGCACGAGCGCCGTGTCCTCGACGAACACGCCGTCGGGGCAAGCAAGATTCGCGTCGAGCACGACGACCTCGGCGCCGCAGCGGCGGAGTGCGTCGCGATAGCGCTCGTGCTGGCGCAGTGCGAGCGCCGCATCGATCGGCTCGTCGCCGACGAACGTGCGCTCACCCTGCTGCAGGCGCGGCGAGGGAAGCTGCGTGACGGCGATCAGCCGCCTGCCCGCACCATCTGTCACCGGTCGCTCACGCGAGCGTCAAGGGCCGCCAGCCGGCGCACCCATCGCCTGTCGCAGAAACATCAACTCGCTGTCGGCGCCCTGGAACAGGTTGTCGGGGAATTTGCGGTACCGAAGCATGTCGTCGTAGATCGCGGCGTTCTCGTAGGTGTTGAGACCCATGCCCGCGAGATACTGCAGGCGGAGATTCGAATCGCGATTGATCTGCGCGTCGGCGAGCCAGGGCGCCAGATCGCGCGCCTGACCGCCATAGGTCGCGAGCAGTGAGAGCGCCGAGTTGAAGCCGACTTCCTCGAGCGACTGCGCGGCGCGCGCGTACTCGGGGCGCGACAGCTTCGCCTGCATCGAATCGACGTTGATCGTCTGCGGCATGGCATGGCCGGCGAGGAGCACGTCGTAGCCCTGGCCGCGAATGTCGTTGCTCCACACGGTGCCGTCGGTGAACACGTCGAAAAAGGTGGCGAGCTCGCTCTTCACCACGTCCGGATAGCTCTCGTACAGCGGCACCCACTGCGTCACCACGCCGCCCGGGTTCAGGTGCCGCTTCACCAGCTCGAAGTATTCCTTCGTGTAGAGCGTCGCCGCACCCTTCACCCAAGGATGGATCGGGTCGGAGGTGATGACGTCGAACTTGTCCTTCGTCGTCAGGATGTAGTGCCGCGCGTCGTCGTACACGATCTCCACGCGCGGGTCCGTCGCCACGCCGTAGTTCTGCGCCGTGAAATACGTCGATACCACTTCTGGTATGAGCGGCTCGATCTCGCAGATCACGATCCGCTTGATCCCCGGGTGGGTGAGGAACGATCCGGCCGTGACGCCCGCCCCGAAACCCACGACGAGCACCGATTGCGGATCGTGCACGAGCAACGCCGAGATGTGGCCGAGCATGCGCTGGAGGCGCATGTCCTGCGGCAGGCTCGACGCTTCGACCTTGCCCGCAACATGGAAATTCCGCGCGCCGTCCGCTTCCTCCGACACCGCGATCGACGAGTTCATTCCCTCGCCAACGTACAGATACTTGGGCTGCGTGGTGTAGGTCGGCAAAAAGCGGCCGTAGGCGATCAGGCCGTCGGGTACCTTCGGCACTTTCGTCGTCAGCACGATCGCGACGATCGCCGCCGCCAGCGCGCCCAGCAGCTCGCCGCCGCGCGCCGTCACCGGATTCCGCGTCTCGCGCTTGACTGGCGTCGCGGCGGGCTTGCTTCCGACGAGCGACAGGAACACGACCACCGCGGCCGCGATCGCCACGACGACGAGCGTCCGCTCCGCATTCTGCGTCCCGACCTGCGGAATCAGCACGACGCTGAACACGAGCGAGCCGATGATCGCGCCAACCGTGTTCGCGGCATACACGCGTCCGACCAGTCGCCCGGCATCCTGGCCCGGCGCGACGACGGCGGCGATGGCGAGCGGAAAGCTTGCCCCCCACAAGAACGCAGCCGGGAACACGGCGACGAGCGACCGCAGTAGATCCAATTGAAAAGTGATCCACGGGCTCGGCGACAGCATCGGATTGATCGGCCAGTAGGGAAGCGACTGCGCGAGCATGTACGCCGTCCACGCGATCGCCGCCGTGAGCGCGAGCTGACACCAACCAAGCGCCGCCCTCGGCCGCGCGCCACGAGAGAGAAACGATCCGGCACTGCTGCCGAATCCGAGTCCGATCAGAAAGACCGCGAGGATGATCGAGAAGGTGTAGACCGACGCGCCGAGCATGAGCGAGAGAAGACGCGTCCACACCACTTCGGCACCGAGCGCCGACAATCCCGAGAGACCGATGGCGATGTAGACGGCGTTGGCGCGCGGCACACCCGGCGCCTCGTTCGCGCCGTCACTTGCCGCGACGACGGCGGGGCGGTGGGGCGCGCGCTTCGACAGGGCGAGCCCGGCACCGGCTACGGCGAAGTTCACGGCGACGGCGACGATCGTAGTCGTCGTCATGTCGTGCACGCGCAGCAGATAGAAGCCCGCGAGCAGACACCCGAACACCGCGCCGGCGATGTTGCTGCCATAGAAGAAGCCGAGCCATGACACGCCAGTCGGCGTGGTCTCGACCCAGCGCGCGACGGCGGGCAGCGTGGCGCCCATGAGCAGGGTCGGCGGCAACAGACACAGTGCGCACAACAAGCCGCGCCAGAGAATTCCCGCCAGCCCATGCATCGCCGTCGCGGTATACACGCCGCCGAGCAGCGGTACGATCACGAGCACGATCAGCCCGAGCACGCCGATTCCCGCCTCGAGCATGGCATAGATGCGAAGCGGGTGTTGCGACGGAGTCACGTACCGCGGCAGGAGCAGGCTACCGAGACACATGCCGCCCATGAACGTGCCGAGCAGTACGCCGAGGGAGACGGCCGAGGACCCGATCACGAGCTCGATCAACTGAAACCAGACGATCTCGTAGATCAGCGCCGCGCAGCCGCTGCCGATGAACAGCAGCAGAAGCAGCGGAAGAAAGCGTTGGGTCGGCGGAAGGGTGAGCGGAGCCGTGGAGGACTGCGCCTGGCGGGCGATCGGCTTGGCCATGACTGGTGCGGCGAGAGTCGGCGGGGACGGGCCGGAAGGAGGCCGTCGCCTCGAGTAGCGAGTGTTCCAGAGATACGCTCGGCCCCCGGCGATGGTTGGCTCTGGCTCGCCGGCCGCTCGATGCGTACGGCTGGAGTATGGAGCACGGGCCAGTCGGCCGCGAGCCGGACCAGTCCGCCGGCTGGAACAAGGGTTGCGCCGCGTGGTGGGCGGGCGCTTCGGGAGCGGTTTCCGCGCCCGAAGCGCAATCGACCGCTACTTCGTCAGACTGAACTGGAAGGGCATCTGCGTGAACTGCTTCACCTTTCGGCCGCCGACGAGTGCCGGGTGGAATCGCATGGACGGGAGCGCACTCATTACGGTGGCCGTGAACAGATCGTGCGTCGATTTGAGAACCTTGAAGGTGCTCATGTCCGCCACGCCGTTGGTATCGACCACGAACTGAGCGAGCACTTCGCCTTCGACGTTCGCCTTGCGGAGCACGTCGGGATAGCGGGGCGCCTGATTCGTCGGAAAGGGCGACACCGATTGTTCGACCTGGTATTCGAAGTAGGTGTCATTGTCAGTCACTCGGCCCGGTTCTCCAGCGCGGCGCACCGGCACCGACACGATGTTCGCCGTTCCGGCTTGCGGCGCCCTCGACTCGACGTACCCCACCGGCGGCCCGAGCTGCTTCCTCGGAGACGGACTCACCGCCGTCCCCATCGTCGCGCCGCCGAGCCGGAACTGGAACGGCATCTGAACGAGCTGCTTCACGGCGTGCCCGCCGACGTCGGCCGGCACCCAATGCATCGTCGCCAGCGAATTGCGCACGGCCGCCGTGAACAGGTCGTGGCTCGTTTTGAGAACTTTGAACGTCGCCATGTCCGCGCGGCCGTCGGTGCCGACCACGAATTGCACGAGCACGTCGCCTTCGACGCCGGACGAGCGCAGCATGTCCGGATAGCGAGGCGCTGCCGTCCCGCTGTCTGGGTGCGCCGTTCTTTCCACCTGGAACTCGAAGTAGGTCTGGTGCGCGCTGAGCGCCTTCGGTTGCGACGTCGGCGTCGGGGCGACCGGATTGTCCGACTGCAGCGAACAGGCGAAGGCGAGCGCGCCAAGGGCGACGGCCGCGCCTCCGACGAGCGTGGCGCGAGCGAGACGGCGAGTGGTCGTGCGCATGGCGATGATCCTCCGTTCGAGTTGCGTGACCGGTTCCGACAGCATGGTGGCGAGCAATGGCGCGACGCCGCGACGCTGGGCGATCGTCAGCATCAACAGCCCGTATCGTTCGGTCGAGGGATGAGCGCGCAGCACGCGCGCGTCGCAGTCCATCTCGATGGCGAGTCTCAACCGCCGCGCCTGATACCAGAGCGGCAAGTTCCAAGGCATGAGCGCCCAGAGCAGCTCGGCGCCGAACAGGAGATGTGGGTCGCGCGCCCGGCGATGCTCCTCCTCGTGCCGCAGCACGAGCGCACGGAGCGATGCATCGAGCGACAAAATCCATTCGGGCAGCACGACGTCCATCGAGCGCAGGCCGACCACGGCCGGCCCGGTGTCTAACGACAGACGGACCGGCATGCCGTCGACCTGTGCGTCGCGCCAGGTGCGCCGCCGGCGCTCGAGCGCGACGACGTCCCGCGCCAGACGCACGAGGAGGAACGTGGTGAGCAGACCCCACGCAATCAGTGCCACGAGGTCCCACGGAACGCCCCAGCCGGCGCGCGCACGAATGATCATCGCCGGCGCCTGCACCGTGATCGTGAACGGCATCAGCGATACCGGCGCGGCGCGCGCGGCCAGATAGCTGCGAAGCGTCGCCGCGGCGGGGAGGAGGACCGATGCCCCGAGCGCCGCGGCCCAGATCAATCGCGTCGGCCTGCCGCCGAGCGCTGCGAGCCGATCGAGCACGAGCGCCGCAACCGACACGGACGCAGCCACGAGCACGGTGTACAGCATCCACGATGTCATCATGGCTTGCCGCCTCCCTTCTTCTTTGTTGCCTTTGTCGTTTTCGCGGACGGGGAGAGAAGTGCGCGCAGCCGGCGAAGGTCCGCCGCCGTGAGTTGTTCGTCTTCCACGAGTTGGGCGATCAGTTGCTCAGGCGACCCGTGGAACAGCTTGTCGACGATGCGACTGAGCGCGCTCCGTCGAGCCGTGGTGCGCGCCACCTTCGGGTGGTAGCGGTGCGCCTTGCCTTCGGCGGTGTGCGTGACGAGCGACTTCGCCTCCAGATTGCGGAGGATCGTCAGCACGGTGGTGTACGCCAGGTCCGCGGGGAGGCGGTCGCGCACTTCGGCGACGGTGCCCGATCCGAGATCCCAGAGGACGCCCATGATGTCCAGTTCGCGGTCGCCCAGCACGAAGTCGTCGATGTCGTCCATGTCGTCCATGGTCTGATCCATGATCGCTCGGCTACTATGGTCGTAGTAGAATACGACGCGAGCAACGACTTGTCAACTATCGTACTAGTAGGACCCGAAACCGAGCGCGGCGGGGCCTCGACGGCCCGACCGCCGGCCGGTCAACCCTTGATCACCGACACTCGGTAGCGGATCACCAGGGGACCATCCTGGCCAGGACGCGTCTCGGGGAAGAGCGCGATCGTCCAACCGTCGCGCACGGGAATCCGCACGCCGCGAGTCGGCAGCTCGGTGAGCAGATCACCCTGCCGCGCGATGCCGCCGTCGGCCAGCTTGACGAGCGCCGAATCGACCGCCGGTCCGTAGATCGCCGGAAGCGTGCTTCGAACGAAGCTCTCGAACTTGACCGGCATTCGCGTCCGCAGCATCGGGGCGTCGAACGAAACCAGCACCGAGCTGTCGGTGCGCGCGGCAACGACGCCGGCGGCGATGGTCGATTGGCCCATCGGAATCACGGGCGCGAGCGGGGCTCGGTCGGCCGAACGTTCAGCGGAACGGCTCGGCTGCGAGGGGCTTTTGCTCGACGGTAACGGCACCACGGGCCCGCGCGACGACTCGCGCGCGTTCGACGCAGTCGCGTCGACGGTTCGCACGGCGGCATGCGCATTCGCACCGCTCGACCGTCCGCCTCGCCCGCGGATGGCGGAAGCACCAGCTACGCCGCCCGCGGTGAGCGTCACGACGATGATCGCCGTGGCGCCGACGCGCAGCATCAAACGCTGACGTCGCGCGCGCGCCGCAACGCGGGCTTCGTACCGGCAGTGGAGGCAGACCGTCGTCCCCGGCCCGCGGTCATGCGTACACGTTTCCATCGACGGATTCTGCGCGATCGCCACGACGCGGCTCCTGGCCTAGGCCTGTGGAGGAGAAGACGAGCCGGGCGCGCCCGCGGCAACTGTGATCGCAGTTGCAGCCGGCGCGCGTCCGTCGTCACTGGAGGGCCGGTCACGGATCAGCTGGCCTACACTCGGCGGGCCCTCCCCATGCGCCTCTCGCGCCACGACCTTCGCGTCGCCGCCCGATCATTCATGCGGCATCCCGGCTTCACCTGCGTCGCGGTGCTGTCGCTCGCGCTGGCGATCGCGCTCAACACGACGATGTACGGCGTGCTCGACGCCATGATCTCGCCGCAGGCGGATTGGCGAAGCCCGGGCGACGTGTACCGTATCACACTCTGGGGTGTGAGACGGGGGCACCTCGACGACGGCTCGCTTGCCACGATGCTGCACGACGGCGCCCGCGCATTCGAAGGGGTCAGCTACATCGGCCGCGCCCGCACCGAAGTGGCGGTCGAATATCGGCGAGCGTTCGCGATGGTGTCTACGGCCGACGTAGCGCCAAATCTCTTCGCGCTGCTGGGCGTCCATCCGCTGGCTGGTCGCTACTTCGGCGCTTCGGATGTGCAGGGCGACGCGTCGCCCGTCATGATCAGCGAACGTTTGTCGCGCCAGCTGTTCGCCGGCGGCGAGTCGGGTGTTGGCCAAGCGATCGACATCGACGGTGTTCCGCGAACGGTGATCGGCATTCTCGGCGTGTCGGCCACTGACCAACTGCGCGCGGACGTCGATCTTTGGACTCTTCCCGGCCGCGACGTGAACCTCGCGTCCACGCCGGCCAACGTGGTCAGACTTCGCCACGATGTGCCGGCCGCCCGGGTCGACGCCGCGCTCCGGTTGTTGGCCGACCGAGTCGCCGCCATGGCGCAGGCAAATCCGCGCGACGTTCGGTTCCAGCTCACGCCATTCGTCGGGAGGCAGTTTCAGCTCCAGAGTTTCGATTACGCGCTCGCGGCGGCGGTGCTGGCGATCCTGCTGATTGCCTGCGCGAACCTGGCGAATCTTCAGCTTGCCCGCGGGATCGGGCGGAGCCGCGAGCTCGCCGTGCGCGCCGCGCTCGGCGCGTCTCGCGGCGATCTCGTCCTGCAACTCCTCGTCGAGAGCACGATGCTCGCCGTCGCCGGAATGGCCGCGGCACTCGTCGGCACGGTCTGGGGCGCGTCGTTGCTGCGCTCCCACGTCTCGCCGCGCGTTGCCGCATACACCATCACGCTGCCGCAGCTCAATTGGCATCTCTTCCTGTTCGGCTTGGTCGCCTGCGCCTTTTGCGTGCTCGTCATCGGCCTCGTCCCCGCAGTCCGTGTCTCGCGGGTCGATCCGAACGCCTTGCTCAAGGCCGGCGCCGGCACGGGCGCATACTCGAAGCAGCGCCGCCAGTACGGCGCGATGGTCGTTGCGCAGATTGGACTTTCGCTCGCCCTCCTGAGCGCGACGGCGATGCTGCTCCACAAGGCGGTGCGGGTCCACGACCTCGAGTACGGCTTCGAGATGAAGCCGCTCACGGAGACCTACGTCTCGCTGCCGCACGAGCGGGACACGGCGGTCACCGTCGTCGCCGAGCTCAACGCGATGGTGGCGATGACCCGGGCGCAGCGGGACGTCGTGGACGCGGCGGCTCATCGTCCGATGAGCGTGGTCGACGGCGCGATCGCCGTCGTGACGGGAGACGGGACGACGCGCGAATTTCCCGCGCCGATGCGAGGCTATACCGCCGTGTCGTCGTCGTACATGCGGACGGAACGGCGAGCGATACTCGCCGGCCGCGATTTCGCACAGGGCGTCGCCCCGGAGCCGGAGGTCATCGTCGACGAGCGTACCGCCGGCGTGCTGTGGCGTGGGGCGAATCCAGTCGGTAAACGCATCAAGCTCGGCGCCGACAGCTCGCATGCTCCGTGGGTTCGCGTCGTTGGCGTCGTCCCGAACGCGACGAGCCTGAACGAGCTCCGGATGGTGCTCTCTCCCAGCGTGTTCGGCTCCCGCGTCGGCGACATCTACTATCTGCCCGGCGCTCGCGACAGCGCGGTCGTGAGCGCGCGCTACCCGCTCGTGTTCGGAATTGTCACGCGCGCCGGCGCAGATCCGCTACGCATGCCGATCACGATGCGGCGCGCGACGCTTGCATTCGCGCCCGGCGCGCGCGTCACCACGGCGAGTATGGAGGATTGGCTCGGCCTCAAATCGTACCGTCAGGCGCAAGACTTCGTCGCCGGCATGTTCGCGCTGTTCACGACGCTCGCCGTGGGGCTGGCCGCGTTCGGCGTGTACGGCATCGTCGCGCATTCGGTGGCCGAGCGGCGGCGCGAGCTCGGCGTGCGCATCGCGCTCGGCGCCGCGCCGGGCAGCATCGTCAAGCTCGTGTTGCGAGAGGGCAACGTGTTCGCGCTCGCGGGCCTCGCCCTCGGGCTGTGGCTGACCAAGGACTCGGCCTGGTGGCTCCGCGCCTTCTCGCTCGAAGACGACGCGTACAACGCGCCGCTGTTCGCCGCGATGGCCGCGGTGTTGTTCGGGGTGGCGCTGCTCGCGGCGCTTGTGCCGGCGGTGCGCGCGACGCGCATCGACCCGGTCGAATCGCTGCGCAACGAATAACCCGGCGACACGATCATGCACATATCGACACAAACGCTTCGCGTCGCCTTGCGGTCGTTCACGCGGCACCGCGGCTTCACGATCGTCGCCGCGCTGTCGCTGGCGCTGGCGATCGCGCTCAATACGACGATGTATGGCGTGCTCGACGCCATGATCTCCCCGGCGCTCGACATTCGCGATCCGGGAGATGTCTACGCGCTCAGGATCTGGCGAGACGCTCGCAAGTCGATCGACGATGCCACGTTGGCCTCGCTGATCCGGGGCTCGTTGGTCGACCTCGAGGGGACGAGCTACGTTGAGGGCGATTTCTCACAGGAGGCCGTCGAGTATGGCCGGCGCTTCCGTATGGTCTCCGCCGACATCGTTGCGCCGAACTACTTCGAGCTGCTCGGCGTGCGGTTGGTCAGCGGACGGTACTTCGGAAGCGCGGATATGCTGGCCCCGACGCCCTCCGTCGTGGTCAGCGATCGTCTCGCGCACGCGCTCTTTCTCGACGGCGAGTCGCCGCTCGGGAAGGTGATCGAGATCGACGGTGGTCCGCACACGGTGATCGGAGTTCGCCGGTCGACGGGCCCGTCTGACGCCGACCTATGGAAGCTCGTTCCGCGCGACGTCAATCTGTCGGCGCTGCCGATCAGCGTGCTTCGGCTGCGCCCGGGCGTGCCGCGGGAGCAGCTCGACGCGCAGCTTGCGCTGGCTGCCCAGCGGTTGGCGCTCGTCTCGCGCGACGATCCGAAGAACGTGCGGCTGCAACTGACCGCCGTGACGTCGTCCCAGTTCCGAGTGAAAGGATTTCACCTCGCGTTGATCGGCTCGGTCCTCGCCGTGTTGCTGATCGCCTGTGCCAATCTGGCCAACCTGCAGCTGGCGCGCGGCATTGGCCGAACGCGCGAGCTCGCGGTGCGTGCCGCGCTCGGCGCGTCGCGCGGCGATCTCGTGGCACAACTGCTCGTAGAGAGCGCGATGCTCGCCGGCGCTGGGCTCGCGCTCGGGTTGGTCGCGACATTCTGGGCGGCGGACCTTCTCCGTTGGCACATCCCATCTCAGGTCGCGACGTACGTGGTCGCGCCGCAGACGAGCTGGCGCGTGTTCGTGTTTGCGATCGCAGCCTGCGCCGTCTGCGTCTTCATCATCGGTCTCGTGCCGGCGATGCGAATCTCCCGTGTCGATCCAAACGAGTTGCTCAAGGCGGGAGCCGGAACCGGCGCGAGCACAAAGCATCGGCGGCAGTATGGCGTGATGGTGACCGCGCAAATTGCGCTGTCGCTCGCGCTCCTCAGCGCGACGAGCGTCATCGTGCACGACGCCGTGCGATTATCCGCCGAGAAGCCGGGCATGGACGTCGATGCGCTGTCGCAGGCGTCGGTGTTGCTCCGCCCGTCGCGCGATACGGCGTTCGATCTAGCCGACGAGTTCCAGCGAGTCGCCGGCGCGCTCCGCTCCGCACGCGGCGTGTCCGACGTCACGGTGACGAGCAGCCAACAGGTCGTTGGCCATGCCATTTCTTCGTTTGCCGCGAATGGCACGGTGCAGGAGACTAGAGCGCCGGTGTACACCTACCGCGTGGTCTCGCCCTCGTACTTTAAAGTCTATGGTTGGCGCGTCGCGGCTGGCCGTGACTTCGTCTACGGAGTGTCGAATGAGTCGGAGGTGATCGTCGACAAATCGACGGCCCGCAAGCTGTGGCCCGGTGTCAATCCGGTCGGCGCCCGGATCAAGCTCGGAGCCGATTCGGCGCGCATTCCGTGGGTGCGCGTCGTCGGTGTCGTCTCCGACCTGCCGAACCTTCACACCTTTCTCACAAGCGCTCCCCTGGAGAACCGGACGGCGGGGCTCGGCAACATCTACTATCGGCCGGGCGCGCGCGACAGCGTCCGGTTCAAGGCGCACGTGCCGAGGTTTGCCTACACCGTCGTCGCCCGTGCGTCGAGCGATCCGAATCGACTGCCAATCACGCTGCGGCGGGCGCTGTTGCCGGTCGCGCCAGGCGCCGTGATCTGGGCGGTGACGATGGACGAGGCGACGGGCATCGCCGAGATGCGCCAGGGGCAGGATTTCATCGCCGCGATGTTCCTGCTGTTCACGACACTCGCCCTCGGGCTGGCCGCGTTCGGCGTGTACGGCATCGTCGCCCATTCGGTCGCCGAGCGGCGGCGCGAGCTCGGCGTTCGCGTTGCCCTTGGCGCGTCGTCGCGCAACATCGTCGGCCTCGTGCTGCGCGAGGGAAACGCGTTCGCGCTGGCCGGCATCGCGCTCGGCCTCTGGATTACCAAGGACTCGATCTGGTACCTGCGCGCATTTTCGATCGAAGACGATGCCTACAACGCTCCGCTCTTCGCCGCGATGGCGTTGGTCCTCTTCGCCACCGTCCTCGGTGCAGCGCTCGTACCCGCCCTACGCGCGACGCACATTGATCCGGTCGAATCGCTGCGGAACGAATAGCACGCATCGAGCGGATCACCGCCGCCCTATATTGCGGCGATGAACGATCGCGTCGTCGAGCAACATCGAAATGGGCTGACGCTGTCGACGGATCGCGCGCGAATCGACGTCGACGGTGTGCTCGCGCTCCTGCATGCGTCGCACTGGGGCGGTGCCGTCACGCACGACGTGCTCGAGCGGTCGATCGAGAATTCCGTCTGCGTCGGCGTGTACGATGGCGCGCGGCAGCTTGGCTTTGCGCGCGCCGTGACCGACCTCGCCACCTACGCTTATCTGACCGACGTGATCGTCGCGCCCGCGGCTCGCGGGCGGGGCGTAGGGTCCTGGATGGTGCAGGTGCTCGTGGAGCACCCGGATCTGCAAGGCCTCCGGCGCATGGCGTTGCTCACGCGCGACGCGCAAACCTTATACGAGAAGTTTGGCTTCAGCACCAAGCCGCCGCGCTCGACGTACATGGAGCGCGTGTCCGCCGCGCCCGCGGTCGACGCCCGAGGCTCGGCCTGATGGCGGAGCGTCGTATCGCCGGCTTTCATCAGGACGATGAACAGCACTGGGTTGCCGAGCTCGACTGCGGTCACACCCAGCATGTGAGGCACGACCCACCCTGGCAGGTCCGGCCATGGGTGGTGACCGAGGAGGGGCGGCGGGGCTTTATCGGTGCTACTTTGAACTGCGTCGAATGTGACCGTCCCCCGCGACCTGGTCCCGCTGACAACCGCGCACCGGAGAAACGATGACTGCAAAGCTCGACAAGTCCATCAAGCGTGAATTGGAGCTCGATGGGAAGACCTACACGATCACGATCGCGCCCGACGGGGTGAAGGTCACGGAAAAGGGCCGCCGGAACGGGCCCGAAGTCTCGTGGCGCACGATCATCAACGGCGACGCTTCGCTGCACGAAGGGTTGAAGACTTCGCTCGACGCGACCTCGAACCCGTAGTTCGACGGTCGTCTCGCGGGCGGCTGCGCGCTTGGGTGCGCGCGTCCGCGACCTGCGACATTCGGCACTGCGCTGGCGCCTTGTCCGGGCGCCAGCGTAGAAATTTTGTCCCGTGTCGGAATCGGCCGCCGGTGAAATGGTCGTACTCCACCTCGACCACGAGCACCGGGTCGACCGCCTCCCACTCGCTCGACCGGGCGGTGCTCCATCGGCTCGGCCCGCCCGGGGCACGGCCGGTGAAGCCGGACCCGCCCTTGATTGCCTCGACCTTGGCGGTGATTGCGGCGCGCTCGTCGGCGCGAAAGCTCGACGTGAACCCGACGTGGTGGAGCAGGCCATCGTCGTCGTACAGCCCGAGCAGCAATGATCCGACCACGCGCCCGCGCGTCGCGTAGCGAAATCCGCCGACGACGCAGTCGGCCGTTCGCTTCCGCTTGATCTTGACCATCGCCGTGCGTTCGCCCGAGGCGTACGGCAGATCGAGCCGCTTGGCCACGACGCCGTCGGTTCCGGCGTGCCCGGCGAGCCACCCTCGCGCTTCAGCGATTCGGCGCGTTGCCGGGCTCGCCGCAATCCCGCCCGCTCGCAGCGACGCCGTCAGATACCGGTCGAGAAAGGCATCGAGCCGGTCGCGCCGCTCGCAGAGCGGTTTCACGCTGACATCGGTTCCGCGCTCGTCGGCGAGCAGATCGAACACGAGATAGGCCGCCGGGGTCTCGTGCGCCAGGCGATCGATCCGACTCTTGGCGGGGTGGATCCGCTGCAACAGCGCGTCGAACGACAGCGCGCCCGGCTGCGGCACGACGAGCTCGCCGTCGAGGACGAACCGCTTGGCGCCAAGCGCGCGCAGCGTGTCCACGATTTCCGGGAAATACCGCGTCAGCGATTGCCCCGACTTGGATCGGAGCTCGACGCGCGTTCCATCACGAAACGCTAAACAGCGGAAGCCGTCCCACTTTGGCTCATACTGCCACTGCGGGCCCACGGGCAGCTCCGGGACGACGCGCGCTTCCATCGGCGCGTAGTCGAGCGGCAGCGGCAGGCTCATCGCAGCGCGTCGTCCGCGTCGTCCGCGTCGCTCGAGTCGAGCGCCGCCTCGAGCGCCGCCGCGCGCCGCTCGCCGTCGAGGCGGATCGCCCCCTCGATCGGTCGCGGCTCGAGTCGAAGCTCAGTCTGCGCGGCGGGCAGGTGCTCGCCGCCGCGGGCGAGCTCGGTCATGCGATGCTGAAACCGCAGGAACTGCATCGGCGCTCGCAGGCTCGCGCGCGGCGCATGCGCGAGCGCGAGCAGCTCCTCGCGCACCTCGCGCGGCAGATGCGTCGCAATGCGTTTGCGGAGGAGCGACGTGACGTCCATGGCGTCGTGCCGCGTGAGCGCCCGATCGATCGCGTCCAGATACTCGAGAAACGCGAGCATCGGATCGTCGAGGCGGGGCCGTCTGGTGCGCGGTCTAGCCACGGGCCACCAAGCCTTCTAGCCGATTGGGTCGCGCCATGCCCCGCGCCCAGAGATCTCCGACGCGGCGAACGCGGTCGAGCACCGCGTCCATCGTGAACGCCGCCGGAGTCAACCGATCGTCGACCTCGGTCCAGTCGAGCGGCGTCGAAACCGTGGCTCGCGGCACGGCACGAACCGAGTACACACCGGCGACCGTCTTGCCCCGAATATTCTGGAGATAGTCGACGTATACCGCCCCCGGCGCGCGCGCATTGACCCAACGCTCCACGGTGGCAATGCGTGGGAAGCGTTCGGCGACCATCGTCGCCACGAGCTCGGCGATCGTTCGTGCCCCCTCGTTGGGAACGCCGGCGGCAAGCGGAAGCGCGATGTGCAGCCCGCTCGCGCCGGAGGTTTTCGGCACCGCGGTAAGCCCCAATCCGTCGAGCACCGCCTTCACCGCGTGGGCCACCTCGACGACGCGGCCGAACGGCGCGCGTGGGCCAGGATCGAGGTCGATGATCGAGTAATCGGCGAAGCGAACCGACTGCACGCGCGAGTGCCAAGGATCGACCGAGATGGCGCCGAGCTGCACGAGATAGAGCAGGGTGGCGAGATCGCCGCCAACGAGGCGCGGCTGCGTGGCGAGCCCTTCATCGGAGACCGGCTCGACGCGCACGGAGGCCGGCGGATTCGCCGGCGCCCGCTGCTGGTAGAACGCCTTGCCGCGCACGCCGTTCGGAAAACGCTTCATGACGAGCGGCCGATCGACCATGGTCGGCAGCAGCATCGGCGATAGGCGCGCATAGAAGCGCATCAAGTCGCCCTTGGTCTGACCCGTGACCGGAAAAAACACCTTCTCCAGCTTCGAGATCTCTAACGTTCCCGTCGGCAGCGCGAGCTCGCCGGCTTCGCCGGCCTGTTCGAGATCCGTGAGCCTGGCGACGATGCGGTCGATGTC
>DATNAT010000075.1:0-13332 GCA_035572355.1 Gemmatimonadaceae bacterium | reverse complement strand
CAAGGTGGTGAACATCTCGAACACGCCGTTCCGCGTGATCGGCGTCTATCACTACGCGGCGAGCTTCCTCACGGGAGGCAACCGCCCGCGAGCGATCATACCGTTCGAGACGGCGTGTCGCTCGCTCCATGCATACTGCGCGAATATCGGCATCGCCGTCATGCCGCGCGACGAGGTCACGCGCGACGACGCGATGGACGACGTGACCGGGCTGATGCGCGCGCGACACCGCCTGCACCCGGCACAGGACAACGATTTTGCGTTCATCACGCAGGATCAGCTGCTGAACACGTACAACAGAATCTTCGGGATGTTCTTCCTCGTGATGATCGTGCTGTCGGCGATCGGGCTCCTCGTGGGCGGCGTTGGCGTCGTCGCGATCATGATGATCTCGGTCACCGAGCGCACCCGAGAGATCGGTGTGCGCAAGGCATTGGGCGCCACGCGCGGGACCATCCTCTGGCAATTTCTCGTCGAAGCCGTGACGCTGACGGCGATCGGCGCGATGATCGGGCTCATGTTCGGCGCGATCGTCTCGGTGATCGTTCGCAACGCGACGCCGATCCAGGCAACGATTCCCCCGCTCGCCATCGTCGCGGCGCTCGGCGCGAGCGCCATTACTGGCATCGTGTTCGGCATGCTGCCGGCCATGCGCGCCGCGCGGCTCGACCCGGTGGACGCGCTCCGCTACGAGTAGGCTCGCAGCCCGCTGCATCACCAGTTCGCGTTCCGGCCAGCGCGGCGGCCGTCGTATATTCCGCGCATGGCAACGTCTTCTGACGCCGGAACCGTGGACCTGCTCGCCATCGCCGCGCACCGCGACGATGTCGAGCTCACCTGCGGCGGCACACTCGCCAAGGCGGTACGCGCCGGCCATCGCGTCGGCATTCTCGATCTGACCCAGGGCGAGATGGGCACACGCGGCTCGGCCGAGCTGCGAGCCAAGGAAGCTGACGAAGCGGCATCGGTGCTCGGTGTCGCGCTGCGTGAGAACCTTCACCTTCCCGACGCCGCGATCGAGAACGACCCGCCGACGCGAGAAAAATTGGCTCGCGTGCTGCGACGTTTGCGTCCCAGCGTGGTGATCGCGCCGGCGCGCGAAGGCCGACATCCGGATCACATCGCCACGGCGCAGCTGGTGCGCGACGCGAGCTTCCTCGCCGGCCTCGCCAAGCTGGCGCCGGATCTCCCCAGGCACCGGCCGAACAAAGTCCTCCACTGCATTTCGTTCCGGCAGGATTTCGCCCGGCCGTCGTTCGTCGTCGACGTGACCGACGAGTTCGAGCTCAAGATGCAGGCCGTCCGCTGCTACCAGTCGCAGTTCGCCGGGCTCACCCAGGCCGGCGAGGTCTACCCGAACGGCGAGCCGCTGGAGGACATCGTGCGCCACCAATGCGCCTATTATGGCACGCTCATTCGCAAACGCTATGGCGAGCCCTTCCAGACGACCGAGGTGATGGAGGTCGACGACGTGCTGTCGCTCGGGGTGTCGACCTTTTGAGCGGCGTGCCGGCCGAGAACGCGCCGCGCGACGACGCGCCGACCTACAGCTCGTACCTCGAGCTCGACGAGCTGCTCTCGTTGCAGCGCCCGCGCTCCACGCCCGAGCATCCCGACGAGCTGTTGTTCATCATCGTCCACCAGTCGAGCGAGCTCTGGTTCAAGGCGATCCTCCACGATCTCGACGGCCTGGTCGACGCGCTCGACGCTCGCGAGGCCGGCCAGGCGCTCTGGCGGATGCAGCGCGTGAACACGCTGATGCGCATCGTCGCCACACAGCTGACGTCGCTCGAGAGCCTGCCGCCGCAGCACTTCGCGCAGTTCCGCAGCTACCTCGGCAGCTCGAGCGGTGCGCAGAGCAAGCAGTTCCGCGCCATGGAGAATCGCGCCGAGACGATCGAGGAGCACTTCCTGGCGTTGCTCGAATCGTCGGACGTTCACCTCGACGAGCTGTATCTCGGGCCTGGCCCGACCGTCCTGTTCTTTCTCGCCGAGGCGCTGCTCGAATACGAGCAGCTGTTCGCCCAGTGGCGCTTCACACACGTGCAGGTCGTGGAACGGGTGATCGGACCGGCGACGGGCGGCAGCGGCGGAACGCTCGGTTCGCGCTACCTGAAGAGCACGATCGACCAGCGCTATTTCCCCAAGCTGTGGGCCGTGCGCGGAAAATTCTTCGGGGCGACCGCGCCTCCATCAACGCCTCGGCGCGTGCCGTCGGCCCCGCACCCGGGAACATCGTAACCGAGGCCATACGGGGAACCTCACCGTTGCTGCGGGTGAGCCCTGGCCGTCTGGTACTCGCAGGCCGACGCCGGCCACATGTCGCCTACCCGCCGCACGCACGCAAGGTGCGAATGAGTCAATGTCGATGGAGCCGTCCCGCGCAGCGCAGCCCCGCAGTCCGTGGTCCGATCGGTGGTTGCTCGACGCATTTCGTGAGCTGAATCATCCCGCGGTCGGGCATCCACCGGCCGCGCTGAGCGCCTGGGAATCGTTGGAGGCGGCGGGCATTCCGTCGGCCGAGATTCTCGAGGTCGCCTGCGGCGTGACCGGATATCAGGCCGCCGACACCAGCGGCGCCGATGGGTCGCTGGCCAATTTGCTGCCTCAGCCATTCGCCATTCGCTACGGCGTAGTTCCACTCGGCCACAGCGCTGCCGGAATCGAGATGGCGACGGCGAACCCGCTCGCGTTCCACCTCGAGCGCGACCTCGCGTTCGCGACCGGTCACAAGGTGCGCGTATCGCTCGCCAGCCCCACGGACATCCGGGCCGCACAGACGCGCGTCTACGGCGAGCGTGCCACGCTCGCCACCGGCCCGCGGCTTCGCTGGCTGATCGCACGGGACCGCGCCGGCAATGTGCCGACGCTGCCCTCCAGCGGCAGCGCCGTCGAGGCGCTCGACTGGCTGATCACCGAAGCCATCGACCAGCGGGCGAGCGACATTCACATCGAGGCGCGTGACGGCGAGGCGCTCGTGCGCTTCCGCGTCGACGGGGTGCTGCACGACATCCGTCAGGTGCCGCGCGACGTGACACCGTTTCTGATGAGCCGCATCAAGATCATCGCCGGCGTCGACATCGCCGACCGCCTACGGCCGAAAGACGGCCGCGCGGCGATCGTGTTCGACGACCGGACGATCGACCTCCGCATCTCGTCGCTCCCGCTCGGCGAGCGTAATGAGAAATCGGTGATTCGCGTTCTCGACATCGGCAACACAAACCCCGACCTGTCGATGCTCGGGTTCACCAAGGGCGAGGCGCATCGTGTGAAGCGCCTGCTCGGCGCGTCGGAGGGCATGCTCCTCCTCACCGGGCCGACGGGATCGGGCAAGACGACGACGCTCTACTCCGTCCTCCGCTCGATGCAGTCCTCGGAGACGAACATCGTGAGCATCGAGGACCCGGTCGAGTACCGGCTCGAAGGCATCAACCAGGTCCAGGTAAACGAGCGCGCCGGGCTCACCTTCGCCTCGGCGCTCCGCTCGATTCTCCGGCAGGATCCCGACGTCGTGCTCGTCGGCGAGATTCGCGACCGGGAGACGGCCGACATCGCCATCAAAGCGAGCATGACCGGCCACGTCGTGCTCTCCACCCTTCACACCAACGACGCGCCGTCGGCGATCAATCGCCTCGCTGACATCGGCGTCGAGCTGGCGGCGCTCGGCACGGCGCTCAAGGGGGTCGTCGCACAGCGGCTCGTCCGGCGCCTCTGCGAGGAGTGCGCCGTCCCCATCAAGCTCGACGAGCTACCGCTCCAGCAACAATCGCTCGTCTCGGGGAAAAAGCTCGACCACATGCGCCGCCCCGTGGGCTGCCCCGTCTGCCGCGGCACCGGCTATCGAGGACGAATGGTGGTGGCCGAACTGCTCGTCGTGACCGATGACCTGCAGCGCGCGATCGCCGGGCGCGCCAGCAGCGCGTCGCTGCTCGAGTTGGCGCGCAATGGCGGCATGCGCTCGCTCTGGGACGCGGGCCTCGAGCGCGTGCTCGCCGGGTCCACGTCGCTGCACGAGCTGGTCGACAACATCTCGATCCCACTCGACGCCGGCGTCGAGTCGGCGCAGAGCGACATCGACGCGCTCTTGGCGAAGCTGCGCGGCGAGACCGGCCCGACCGACGGCGCCACGCCGCGACCGGCCATGGCCGGAGCGGTGCCGCCGCCGCCAGCTACCGCCCGGAGCGCCGACGAGGACAATACGACCGCCCCGCGTGTGCTCGTGGCGCACGAGGATCGGCGATGGCGCCGAACGATGCACGAGCTGCTCGCCGGCGCGGGCTGCTCGGTGATCGAAGCCGGCGACGGGCCGACAGCGCTGGAGTTCGCGCGCTCGCTGCGACCGGCCGTCCTGCTCACCGACGTCGTCCTACCCGGCATGGGAGCAACGGCGCTGCTCGAGGCGTTCGCCAAAGAGCACGTCGCAACCAAGATCGTCCTGTATACCGAGCAGGCGGATGTGCAGCTGCATCAGTGGCTGATGTCGCTCGGGATATCGGATCTCATATTAGCGCCGCGCGAGCTCGGAATGGTTGGGAGCCGGGTCGCCGCAGTAGCGGCCATGGCCGCCATGGCGGGCGGGGGGGCGGCCGGAGCGCATCGCTGAACCGTGCGTGGCACCGGCCCCAAGCCGTATATTTCACCCATGGCCAGCTCCTCCCCGATCTATCTCGACCACGCCGCCACGACGCCCGTTCGGCCGGAGGTACTCGAGGCGATGATGCCCTTTTACGGCCCTCGCTTCGGCAACCCGTCGAGCGTGCACGCATGGGGCCGTGAGGCGCGGACAGCGCTCGACGAAGCGCGCGAGCGCGTGGCCCGATGTCTCGGCGCGTCGCCTGATGAAATCTGCTTTACCTCGGGCGGGACCGAGGCCGACAACATCGCGGTGCTCGGCGCTTGGCGAGCGCGCCACACGGCCGATGCCACGCGCAACGGCATCCTCACCTCGCCGATCGAGCACAAGGCGATCCTTGGCGCCGTGCACCAGGCGGCGCGCGAAGGGGCCGACGAACGCGTCGCGACCATGCTCCCGACCGGCGTGATCGACGAGCGATCGTTCGACGCGCTGCTCGGTACCGACACCGCGGTCGCCTCGGTGATGTGGGTGAACAACGAGATCGGCACGATCCAGCCGATCGCGCGGCTCGCCGAACGCGCCAAGGCCGCGGGTGCGCTCTTCCATACCGATGCGGTGCAGGCGTTCGGCAAGATCGCGATCGACGTGCGCAAGCTGCCGGTGGACGTGCTGTCCGTCTCGGGGCACAAGATTCGCGCGCCGAAGGGAATCGGCGCGGTGTTCCTGCGCCGCGGTACGATCATCGAACCACTCTTTCACGGCGGCTCGCAGGATCGCGGCCGTCGGCCCGGAACGGAGAACGTCGCGTACGCGGTCGGCTTTGCGCGCGCCGCGGAACTCGCGGTCGCCGAGCGCGAGGACGAGTGCCAGCGACTGCGGGCGATGCGCGACCGACTCGAGACGGCGTTCATGGCGCGCATTCCCGACGCCGTGATCCATGGCCGCGATGCTGGCGAGCGTGCACCGCACATCATCAGCATCTCAGTGCCCGGCACCGACAGCGAGTCGATGCTCATGGCGCTCGATCTGCGCGGAATCGGGTGCTCGGCGGGCTCGGCCTGTCAGAGCGGAAGCATCACGCCGTCGCACGTGCTGGCGGCGCTGGGCGTTCCGGCGGACCTCGCGATGTCGGCGATTCGCATGAGCCTCGGCTGCTTGACGACGGATGCCTGCGTCGACCGCGTGGCCGAGGTGTTTCCGGCGCTCGTCGACAAGGCGCGCGGCGCAGGCTACGCGAAGCCGCGCGACCTCGCGCGCGCCGCGAGCTGACGGTCGTGAGCCGAGCGATGCCGAAGGAGCGGGTGCTGGTCGCCATGTCGGGCGGCGTGGATTCGTCGGTCGCCGCGGCACTGCTCGTCGAGCAGGGCTACGACGTCGTCGGCGCGACGATGAAGCTCTTCTGCCACGACGGCGACCTTCCCGACCGCCCCTGCTGCTCGCTCGACTCGGTGAACGACGCGCGCCGCGTCTGCCAGTCGCTCGGCGTGCCGCACTACGTGCTCAATCTCGAGAGCGCGTTCGGCCGCGACGTGGTCGACGACTTCGTGAACGAGTACGCGCGCGGGCGAACGCCGATTCCCTGCGTGCGGTGCAACACCTTCACCAAGTTTCGAGATCTCGTCTCGAAGGCCGACGCGATCGATGCGACGTGGGTGGCCACTGGCCATTATGCATGCGTGGTCGGCGGCGAATTGCGGCGCGGCGCCGATCGAAACAAGGATCAGTCGTATTTCCTGTGGGGGATCGATCGCGCCGTGTTGTCGCGGATGCTGCTCCCGGTCGGCGCGCAGAGCAAGCCCGAGACGCGCGCCGTGGCGCACGCGCTCGGCCTCGAGGTCGTCGCCGAGAAGGCGGAGAGTCAGGACATCTGCTTCGTGCCGGACGGCGATCACGCGGCCGTGATTCGGAGCCGTCTTGGCGCCGACGCGCCCGCGCTGGCGCGCGGCCCCTTCCTGCTCTCGAGCGGCGCCGCGGTCGGCACGCACGACGGCTACGCGCGATTCACGATCGGCCAGCGGCGCGGGCTGCCGGGCGGATTCCGCGAACCGATGTTCGTCGTCGCGATCAGGCCCGAAGACCGCGCGGTGGTGATCGGCCCGCGCGCCGAGCTGCTGGGCCGCGGCGTGGTGGCGCGGGGCGTGAACTGGCTGGTCGACGCGCCGCCGGTCGGCACGCGCCTCGAGGTTCAGGTTCGCCACCGCGCACCGGCGGCGCGCGCCGAGATCGTGCGCGTGGACGGCGACGAGATCGAGCTGGCGTTGGACGAGGCGGTCGCGGCGATCACGCCGGGCCAATCGCTGGTGCTGTACGACGGCGAGCGGGTGCTGGGCGGCGGCCTGATCGAGCGCGGACTCCGCGCCGGGCTGCCGGTCCTCGCGGCGTAACCCGGTCGGGGGGGGGCAACCCTTTCGCGATCGCCGCTGTCTCACTAGTCATATCTACTGGAGCGGCATCCGGCCGCCCGGCAGTCGACCCGTGAGGCACCAATGCCGCCAACCGTCGAGTTTCGTCAGGGGGCGATCGAGCTCCTGATCCTCAAGACGCTGTCTTGGGGACCGCAGCATGGCTTCTCGATCGCCCGCTGGATTCAGGACACGACAAGCGATGTGCTGCGCCTCGAGGAAGGCTCGCTCTATCCGGCGCTTCACCGGATGGAAGACAAAGGCTGGATCGATGCGGAATGGGGCACGTCGGAGAACAATCGGCGCGCCAAGTTCTACTCGCTCACCACGGCCGGCCGGAAACAGCTCACCGCCGACACGCGCGACTGGTGGCGGTATGCGGACGCCGTTGCACGGGTGCTCACGGCCACCGTCAAGCCGGTGCGCATATGAGCCGCGAACCGCTCTGGCGCCGCTATCGCGACTTGCTGCGGCGCGATCCGATCGGCGATGTCGACGACGAGGTACGCTTTCACCTCGAGATGCGAGAACGCGAAGCGCGTCGCGCCGGCAAGACGGCGGACGAAGCGCGGGCCGACGCGCGGCAGCGGTTCGGCGACGTCTCCGGAATCGTGAGCGAATTGCGGTCGATCGACGGCCGGCGTGAACGCCGCCGCGCGCGCGGCGAGTGGTGGTTTGACGTGACGCAGGACGTGCGCGTCGCGTGGCGAGCACTCGGGCGCGCACCGGGTTTCGCGGTCACGGCGATCGCGACGATCGCGATCGCGATCGCCGCTAACACGACCGTGTTCTCGTTCGTGGACTCGCTGCTGTTCGAGCGTCTGCCGTACGGCGACGCCGGCAGCCTGGCCATCGTCAGTGGCGGAGTGAACGGCACGCTTGGCGAAGCCCTCGCGCTGCGCGAGCGGGTCCGATCGTTCGCGGACCTCGCGAGCTACCGGCCGCGATCGATCACGCTGAACGACCAAGGCGATCCAGCCCAGCTCGACGGGGAGAGTGTCACGGCGAATCTCTTCCCGCTGCTCGGCGTGGCGCCGATGATCGGGGCGCCCTTTGCAGTCGACGCGGACGATCCCGGCAAAGGGCGGGTGATCATGCTCGGCTACGGTCTGTGGCGGCGCCGGTACGGAGGCGACCGAGGGATCGTGGGCCGCAAGCTGATCGTCGACGGATCGCCGTACTTCGTGAGCGGAGTGATGCCGCCGACCTTCCAGTTTCCAACGGCGCGCGCCGATTTCTGGGTCCCGATGACGATCGATCGCGGCAGCGCAGTCGCGCTGTGGACGACGTCGGGCGGCTCGTTCGTCGCGCGCCTCCGCCGCGGCGCGTCGCTGGCGTCGGCGCAGCGCGAGCTGCTCGCCGTCGCCGTCGGCATGCGACGGCTGAATCCCGTGTGGGACCCAGGCGCCAACTACGGAAAGGACGCGCGGCTCATCCCGTTCCGTCAGCATCTCGTTGGAAAGGTGCGCGATGCCGCGCTCCTGCTCTGGGCCTGCGCCGCGGTAGTGTTGCTCCTCGCCTGTGTGAACCTGGCGAACTTGCTGCTCGCCCGCGCAAGCGCTCGCGAGGGAGAGTTGGCGGTGCGCGCGGCACTCGGCGGAGGGCGCGGCCGGCTCGTTCGTCAGCTGCTCACGGAAAGCCTGGTCATCGCGGCGCTCGGCGGAATCGCCAGCCTCGCGCTCACGGCGGCGGGAACGCGGTGGATTGCGGCGTCAGCGCCGGCCGAGTTCCCGCGGCTCGGCGCGACCGGCCTGCGGACATCATTGTACTTGTATTCCAGCCTGCTCACGGTCGCGGCGGCGCTCGCGTTCGGGTTGCTTCCCGCCTGGCGGGCCACGGCGCCGCGCGGCACGGCCCGCGCGCTTCGTCTCGGCCGCCCTGGCGGCGGAGGCGCGGCACATCAGCGCGTTTCGGCGACACTCATCATCGGCGAGATCGCGATCGCCGTGCTGCTCACTATCTCGGGCGGCCTGCTCTCGCGCTCGTTCCTCGCACTGCGCGAGCTGTCGCCCGGATTCCGCACGGAGCGGATCGTCGTTGCGCGTATCAATCCCCCCAAGGCCAGCTACGCCGACGCCGCGCGAACGCTGGCGCTCTATCAACAAGTGCTGGATCGGCTGCGTGCGCTTCCCGGTGTGGTGAACGCGGCCGCGACGAACCAGCTGCCGATCGCCGGACCGGTGTTCGGCATGGCGATACGTATCCAAGGACAGGCGGAAGACGTCCGCCACAACTTGCAGTGGGTGGCGCACTCCCAGGCGATCACGCCGGAATACCTCGACACGTTCGGCGTCCCGGTCGTGAGCGGACGCGGCTTCACCACCGCCGATCGAGCGGATGGGCAACTCGTCGCGCTGATCAGCCAGTCGGTCGCCAAGCGCTACTGGCCGGCGGGTGACGCGATCGGAAAGCGCATCGGATATCCGTACGACAGTCCGTGGCTGACGATCGTCGGTGTGGTACCCGACCTTCGCCTGGATAGCTTGCGTGATACGAGCGCCATGGCGGTGTACGTGCCGCTCGCTCAACGATTGACCGCGGACCCGAATCCCGTGCTGTCGATCGCGATTCGGGCCCGCGGCGATATTGGTGCGATCGAGCGGTCAATTCGCCCCGTGGTCGAGAGCGTCGACACGCAGGTTGCCGTAACCGAGGTGCGAACGATGGAAGACGTGGTCGCGAGCTCGATGGCGAAATCGCGATTCACCACGATCCTCGTCAGCGCGTTCGCGCTCGTCGCCGTGCTGTTGGGCGCGATCGGGATATACGGTGTGATGAGCTACCTCGTGAGTCAGCGAACGCACGAGTTGGGCGTGCGGGCGGCGCTCGGCGCGACGCCCTGGGACATCGCCTCACTCGTATTGCGCCGCTCGGCGTTGCTTGGCGTCGCCGGCGGGGCGATCGGTATCGCCGGCGCGCTCGCCGCTACGCGTGCGCTGCACGCCATGTTGTTCGCGGTGTCGACGACGGACCCTTTGACGTTCGCTATCGTCCCGCTCGGCTTCCTTGCCGTCGCGCTTCTCGCGACGGTGCCGCCGGCTCGACGAGCCACGCGGAGCGACCCGGTCGGAGCGCTCCGCCGCGACTGAAGGGGACGGAAAGTCGCGACGCTCACACTGCCAGACACAGCCGGCGCGGCGTGAATCGTGCGACTGATGGGCCCGTCGAGCCGTGCCCATGTCGCCGCAATTCGCCCCGAGAATCTCCGTCGTCGTGTTGCTGGTGTTGCTGGTGCTCCTCATCGGGTCAACTTCATGCGAGCCCGAGCCCGCGAGCGAGCGCGTCCGCCGCGCCGATCCGAATCGCGGACGCGAGCTCGCCGCGGCAGCCGGCTGCAACGCATGTCATCTCGTGCCGGGCCTCGCCGCAGTTCGCGGCGCCGACCAGATCGGCCCTCCGCTCGCCGGCTTCGCCCGGCGCGCGTCGATCGCCGGCATGCTGCCGAACACGCCCGATGAATTGCTGAACTGGCTTCGTGCGCCGCAATCGCTCAAACCCGGCGACGCCATGCCGGATCTCGGACTCTCCGATGCGGACGCACGCGACATCGCGGCGTATCTGTATGTCGTCCACTGAGAGCCGACGGATGCGCGACGTCGCGAGCGCGTGGGATCCAAAGCGGAAGGATCGATTTATGCAGCCCGCTGTCGCACGCTGAAATCAATTCATGCCCGCGCTCTTCCCGCGATGGACCAACGTCGTGGCTCGCGGAACGCTGCTGGCAATCGTCGCGATTGCCGGCGGGGTTCCCGTTGCCCTCATGCTCTGGGTCAGGACGTCGTACGCCACAGGCGAAGGCGCGGCCGTGCCACAGCCGATCGCCTTCGACCACCGCGTGCACGCCCATTCGCTGCGCATCGATTGTCGCTACTGTCATGCGACCGTCGAGCAGGCGGCGAGCGCCGGTCTGCCGCCGACGGTGGCGTGCGTCGGCTGTCACAACAAGGTGATGCGAGAGAGCAAGCCACTCGCGCCGGTCATGGTGAGCCTCGCGTCGAACCGGCCCATTGCCTGGCGCCGCGTCGACGCGCTGCCGGACTTCGTGTTCTTTGATCATTCGATCCACGTCGCGAAAGGCGTCGGCTGCGAGACCTGTCACGGCCGCGTCGACGAGATGGCGCAAGTCGCGCAGGCTACGCCGCTGTCGATGGCTTGGTGCGTGAGCTGCCACCGGGATCCGGCGCCGAATCTCCGGCCACGCGCCGAGATCACGACGATGGGATGGAGCGCCGCACATCCACGGAGCGCCGCGACCGATTCACTCGGCGCGCGACTGGTGCGCGAGTATCACGTCCAACGATTGACCAACTGCTCGACTTGTCACCGATGATCGAGGATCACGACGACGACCCGGCGCTCGATCGGCGCGAATTCCTGCGATTGGCTGGCGCCAGCATCGCGCTGGCCGGCCTCGACGGCTGCTCCCGGATGCCCGCCGAGCACATTCTGCCCTATGTCGACAATCGACCGGAGCTCACCCCCGGAGCGGCGCAGCACTACGCGACGGCGATGTCGATCGACGGATACGCGACTGGACTGATCGTCGAGAGTCACGACGGGCGGCCGACCAAGATCGAGGGCAATCCCGCGCATCCGGCCAGTCTCGGCGCGACGGGAGCGCTGGAGCAGGCGTCGGTACTCCAGCTCTACGATCCCGACCGAGCGAAGTCGGCACGCATCGGGTCGGCGCGAACCACGCTCGCCGCCCTCGCGGCGGGACTCTCGCCGGCGGCGCTCAGAGCGCGCACCGGAGCCCGTGGCGCGGGCCTGCGGCTTCTCATCGAGCCAACGTCATCGCCGCTCGAGGAAGAACAGCTCGCGCGCGTGCTCGCCGCGCATCCCGATGCACGCGTCCACATGTACGCGCCCCTTGCCGCGGATCGCGTGCGCGATGCGGTCGTGCCGCACTACGACTTCGCCGCGGCGGACGTGATCCTCGCCGTCGACAGCGACTTTCTGGCGAGTGGCCCGTTTCACTTGCGATACGCGCGGCAGTTCGCCGACCGCCGCCGGGTGGCGCGTCCAACCGACCCGATGAACCGCCTGTACGCCATCGAGTCGACCTATTCGCCGACCGGCGCCGCCGCCGACCACCGATTTGCGGTTCGCCCGCGCGACGTCGCCCCGCTCCTGCAGGCGCTACATTCGCTGCTCGCGTTGCCCACTGCCGCCCCGACTGCGTCGCCGGGCGCGCCCACGTGGCTCAGCGCGGTGGCGCGAGATCTGTCGACGCACGCAGGACGCGCCGTGGTGGTCGTTGGAGAGCACCAGCCGCCGGAGGTTCGCGCACTCGGCGACGCGATCAACGCCGCGATCGGAGCGATCGGACACACGACCTGGCACGCGCCGTCGGCGCTGATCGGGCAGCGCGTGCCGCTCCATCCCTTCGCCGACCTGCTCGACGCGCTCAATGCCGGCACGGTCGACACGCTCGTCGTCGTCGGCGGCAACCCGTCGTACGCGACGCCCGCCTCGCTCGGCTTCTCGGCGTTGATGCGGCGCGTGCCAAACGCCGGGTACATCGGCTTGTACGAGAACGAGACCGCGCGCGACGCTCGCTGGTTCGCGCCGATGTCGCACTATCTCGAGAGTTGGGGCGATGCGCGCGCCTACGACGGTACCCTGTCGGTCGTTCAGCCGCTCGTCAATCCGCTGTATGAATCGATCGCTCCGGCCGAGCTGTACGCCGCGATCAGCGGTGCGCCCGGTGCGGCGTACGATCTGCTGCACGCATCCTTCGCCGCGCGCGTGACGAGCGACGCCGACGCGGCCTGGTCGGACGCACTTCAGCGCGGGATCGTATCCGGCACCGCCTTGGCGCGTACCGGGGCGATGAGTAGTCCGTCATCCGCATCCGCGCATACGATGCCTGCATCCGCCGCGGCTGGGGTGGACGTGCTCTATCTCGCGGACCACAAAGTGCACGACGGCAGCTACGCCAACAACGGGTGGCTGCAAGAGCTGCCGGCCCCGATCACGCAATTGACCTGGGGCAATGCCGCGCTTCTCAGCCCGACGACAGCGCGCCGGATCGGCGTCGCCGACGGCGGTGAGGTGACGCTCGCCACCGCCGGTCGCTCGCTGACGCTGCCGGTTCTCATCGTACCGGGGCATGCTGACGACGCGGTGAGCCTGCATTTCGGCTACGGCCGGAGCGGCGCTGAATCGGTCGCGCGTGGCGTCGGGGCGAACGTGTATGCGTTCTGGCCGAGGGTTGGCGTTCGCTCGGAGTCCGGCGTGAACGTCACGGCGCACGGCGGCGCGCAGTCGCTCGCGCTAGCCCAGACCCATCCGACGATGGCAACGGGGCGACCGGCACGTGAATCAACGCTGGCTCAGTATCGAGCGTCGCCG
>DATNAT010000074.1:0-2733 GCA_035572355.1 Gemmatimonadaceae bacterium | reverse complement strand
AGCCCGGCACACCGCGCACGCCGACCTTGTCGTTCACGATGCGCGGTCGGTCGACCAACGATATCGCCACGGCACTCGCCGAGCGCGGCTTGTTCGTCTCGAACGGGGATTTCTACGCCTCGACGATCGTCGCGCGATTGGGGCTCGTTCCCGACGGGCTGCTCCGCGTCGGCTGCAGCTGCTACACGAGCGAGTCGGAGATCGACCGGTTGGTCGAGGGCGTGCGGTCGCTCTGAGCTAACCCTTCTTCCGCGACACCAGCGTCTTCTCCAACCCCGGCATGTACACGTCGTAGATCGAGCCCGGGTTCCACATGACCCAGCCGTCGTAGCCGGCGTCGTACACCGCCTTCTTCTCCGCTTCGAGCTGGGCCGCGCCGTAGTCCGGCTTGCCGAGCGTGAACGCCTGGAGCCACGGGCGCACGTGTTCGGGTTCTTTGATGCCGAGCTTCTGATCCCGCTCCCGCGCCCGCGTGATCGCCTTGTAGATGATGTCGTACGGGTCGGCGTTCGGGTTGGCGACACCGAGCGAGCCGTGCGGATAGTGCGACGGATAGACCATCGGCAGCACCGCGTCGACGTGCGGGGAGATCTTCTCCCACTCCTGCCCCACCTCGAGCGCGCCCTGGACCGTCGTCACGAGCCCGAAAATGTCGGCCGTCGAATGGACGCCGAGCTTGTTGAGGCGGGTCTTCGCCTCCTCGAGATACGCCGCCAGCGCGTCGGCTTTGGAGACGCCGTCCGACTGCGGAAAGACCTGCTTCGGCAGACTCGGATACGGTTCGGGAAAGCGAATGTAGTCGAACTGGATCTCGCCGAACCCCAACTTGGCCAGCTCTTCGGCGACGCCGATGTTGTACTCCCAGAGCTCGCGGTGGTACGGATTGACCCAGGCGATCCCTTTCTTGTCGCGCCAGATCGAGCCGTCGGCCTTGCGGATGGTCCACTCCGGGTGCACGCGCGCCGTGACCGAGTCCTTGAACACGACGATCCGCGCGATCGGGAAGATGTGATGCGCCTTGAGGGTGTCGAGCAGCGGTTCGACGCGCGCCGTGCTCGCCGAACCGGCGTTCTTGGCGAACGATGGATTTTGAGTTTTGTAATTGAGCCCGAACTCGTCCTTCATGTCGATCACGAAGGCGTTGATCTCCGTCGAATCGGCCTCGGCGACGAGCTTGGCCATGCGCCGCTTGCTCTGCGACGCCCACCGGTTGACGTAGAACGCGCGGATGATCGGCGGCGCGGCGACTCGATCGGGCGCGACTTGGCCGTCGCTCGTGGCGGCGGCCGCCGTGCACGCGGCGAGCGCAAGCGAAAGAACTAGCAACGGCGATGTGCGGCGCATGGCGGCGTGAGGTGGCGGTGGATGAAATCTATGCGTCGTGTGCCGCGCCGCGGAACGTCGCGAGCTGTATATTGCCAGCGTGCTTCACCTCGCTTGCGCCGACAGAGCTCGCATCGGTCCGATCACTGCCGCGCTGTCGGTGGTGCTCGCGGCGGCGGGCTGCTCGCGTTCGAACGGCGATGCCGGTGGCCGCCCGCCGCGCGCCGAATTCCTCGTCAGCAGCGCCGACTCGACCTTCTGGGTGAGCACGGTCGGCGGTTCGGTGAACGTGCGAGGCGCGCCGCTCATGCTCGCATCGTACGGCGGCCATTTCTACGAGCTCTACACCGCCGACGACGACTACTCCTATCAGGACGCATTGCTGGTCGGCGAGCGGCTGTACCGGCGCGACATCATCAGCGACGACAGCCTCGCCGTGCTGACTGACACGACGGTGCCTCGCCTCGCGCTCGCCTATGCCAAGGCGCATCCCGACGAGCGGCCGCTCGATCCCGATGAGGACGGCGATGCCGACCCGCCGACCTCGGCGACCGCCGAGCTCGACGTGCTCGACGTTGCCGGTCCGTACCTGTCGTTCGAGTATCGCGTCGACGTCACGACTCCCGGCGCGCACGCCTGGCATGCCACGCGCCGCGGCGTGCTCGACCTCCGCACCGGAAAATCGGTTCGGGTCGCCGAGCTGTTCGGCGATTCCGCCGGCGCGCGCATTACCGCCGCTGGACGCACGGCGTTCGAGGCGATGCGCGATTCGGTGAAGCGCATCCGCGCGTCGCTCGACGGCGACGAGGCTCGCGCCGCCGACGCGTTGGCGCGGCGATCGTTCGACGAGCGGAGCTTCACGATCTCAGCCGTCGGCCAGAAACCGGCCGTGGCGTTCGGCGTGCCGGCGCGCGGCGACGACGCATCGGGCAGCCTCGTCGAGCTCGACGCGGTGCCGGCAGGGGACGCGCCGTGGTGGGGCGCCGTGGCGCGCACGCTTCCGACGGCGGACGATGCCGACAACGACCGCTGGACCGGCGTCGCATATCGAGTCATCGCCCGCTACGACACGTCCGGCGAGGTGGCCCGCCTTTCGATTGCCGATACGGCGCGCCGCGAGTGGCTGGTGGCATCGATGCTCGCCCCGTTGCGCCGGATCGACTGGCTCGATCGTCCTGGAATCGACGGTGCGGCGCGTCGCGCGCTCGCGCGTGCGTTCAACGAAGCTTCTACCTACGACGAGAACACCCGCGTCGCCGCCGCGACGCGCCCTCCCATTCACTTCGCACGAGCCCATGCGCGAGACCAAGCGGGTGAGCGACAGCCGGCACGAATCGTCCGAGCTCATGATGCCGGGCGATGCGAACAACCTCGGCCACGTGTTCGGTGGCGTGATCCTGTCGATGATGG
>DATNAT010000073.1:0-9806 GCA_035572355.1 Gemmatimonadaceae bacterium | reverse complement strand
CGCATGTGGCTGCGCTCGGCGCGTCGGTGTCCGTGGGCGACTTCGACGGCGACGGCTTTCCCGATCTCTACTTCACGACCAGCCGGTTCGGCGAACCCAATGCGCTCTACCGCAACAAGGGCGACGGCACGTTCGACGAAGTAGCGGCGAGCGCGGGGCTCGCCGATCTCAATCGGCCGGGCGAAGGCGTCTCGATGGGCAGCGTATGGGGCGACTTCGACAACGACGGCCGCGAGGATCTGCTCGTCTACCGGTACGGCTACCTCGCGCTCTATCGCAACGTCGACGGCCATCACTTCGAGGACGTGAGCGAACGCGCCGGTCTTCGGCGGTGGATGAACAGCAACAGCGCGATCTGGCTCGACTATGACCGCGACGGGCTGCTCGATCTGTACGTGACTGGGTATTTCCCGAGCACCGTCGACCTCTGGCACCTGTCGACGACGCGGATCATGCACAACAGCTTCGAGTTCGCGACCAACGGCGGCGCGAACGTCCTCTTCCACAACCTCGGCGGCGGCCGATTCGAGGACGTCACGGCGGCGATGGGCGTCGGCGGCTCGCGCTGGACGCTGGCTGCCGCTGCGGCGGACTTCAACGGCGACGGCTGGCCCGACATCTACCTCGCCAACGACTATGGTCCCGAAGAGCTGTACCTCAATCGCGCGGGCAAAGGCTTCGCCCTCGCCACGGCCGGGTTGGAGAGCGAATCGAAGAGCGGCATGGCCGTCGCGCTGGGCGACGCGTTCAATCGCGGGCAACTCGACGCCTACGTGACGAACATCTCAGAACGTGGATACCTGTTTCAGAATGACAATCTGCGGCTCAATCTCATGCCTGAGGCGGGCAAGTTCCGCAACGTTGCCGACGCGACCGTCGCCGACGCCGGGTGGGCGTGGGGCGCGCAGTTCGGCGACCTGAACAACGACGGTCTCGAAGACCTTTTCGTGGCCAACGGATTTATCTCGGCGAGCCGCACGAAAAACTACTGGTACGGCATGTCGAAGATCGCCGGCGCCAACACAGCGTTCTTTCAGGACGCCGCCAACTGGCCGGCGATCGGCGACGCGAGCTTGTCGGGCTATGAACGCTCGCGAGTGTTTCTCAATCGCGGCGCCGGGGGTTGGGCCGACGTCGCGGCGCGGGTGGGCGTGAACGATCTGCTCGACGGCCGCGGCGTGGCGCTGGCCGATCTATCGAACACCGGTGCGCTGGATGTCGTCGTCGCGAATCAGAACCAGCCGGCGCTGCTGTATCGGAACACGGTCGATTCGACCCGGCACTGGCTCGAGCTCCAGCTCGTCGGTACGCGGAGCAATCGCAGCGCGATTGGCGCTGAGGTCGTCGTCGAGGCAGGGGGTGTTCGCCGCCGCGGCATCGTCGACGGCGGGATGGGGTTCGCCAGCCAGAACGATCGGCGGGTGCACTTCGGCCTCGGCGCCACGTCGCGCGTCGATCGCGTCACGATCTACTGGCCCTCGGGGCTGGTGCAGACGCTGCGAGGCGTGGCGAGCGATCAGCTGCACCGCGTTGTCGAGCCCGCGCCGGCGCCTGGCGCCGCACCGGGGCAGCGATGACGACGAGCGCCACGCCGCGCACGGCGGGCGAGCTGCCGCGAATCGATCCGCGCTATCTCATCGCGTTCTTGATCACGCTCGTCCTCGTCGCGGCACAATTTCGTTTCGACGCGGTGGGCAGCTACGAGCGGCTCGCCCTGGCGCTGGGCACGTGTGTCGCGGCCGAAGCCGCGCTCTCCTGGTTCGTCAATGGAAAGGTGGCGAGCCCGCTCAGTGCGTACATCAGCGGGATCAGCTTGACGCTGCTCACCAAGCCGCAGGGCGCGGTGCTGTGGCCGTTCGCGATTGGCGGCTTCCTGGCGATCGCGTCCAAGTACGTGCTGCGCTATCGCGAGGCCCATCTCTGGAATCCGACCAACTTTGCGATCTGTGCGCTGCTGCTCGTGGCGCCGAATCGGATCTCGGTGTTGAGCCACCAGTGGGGCAACGACGTGGTGACGCTCGTCGTGATCTGGGGTTTCGGCCTCGTCATCGCGTCGCGGGTCAAGGTGCTGCACATCACGCTCGCCTACATCGTGAGCTTTCTGGCATTGAGCGGCGCGCGCGCCGCGCTGCTGCACGAGCCGCTGCTTCCGGAGATCGCGCCCCTGACCGGTCCGATGTACCAGCTGTTCATCTTCTTCATGACCACCGATCCACGAACCGTGGTGTCTCGCCGCAAGTGGCAGATCGTGGTCGCGGTGATCATCGCGGTGGCCGAGGCGTTGCTGCGGGTGGCATCGGATCACAACGCACCCATGCCGGCCGTGGTCGATGCCGACCCGGCGTTGTTCGCGCTCTGGATCGTGGGGCCGGTTGCGAAGTGGATCGATGTGCGCGCGCGCGCGGCGTCAGGCTGACTCGGCGAGCCCTCTCAACAACGGCACGCGCTCGATCAGCGCTTCGCGATCGAGTCCGAGCAGCGCGTGGCGATCGATGAGCACGTCCAGGTCGACCGGGTAGAGATTGTGGCGGGCTTTGTCTGCGAAGCCGGCGATGTTTCTTGGCGCAATGGCCTGCTCGACCCACGCCGCATAGGCGCGACGTTCGGCCGGAGAGGCGATCTGCCCATGCTCGCCGACGATTGCGTCGAGTCGGCGCAAACCCTCGCTCGGGAGCGACTGAGCGATGGGATCACCGACGCCGAGGAATCCGTTCCATGCCCAGTCCTCGTCCGGGTCGAAACGCTGCTGCACTTCCGAGTACGAGACAAGGGCGAAGTAGATCATGGCGTGCGCGGCGAACAGGTCGAAGTGCGCTATCGCCTGGTATGCGCCAGCGACGAGGCAGTCGATTTGATCCGCCTCGGCGGCGAGGAGCGCGTCGTAGCGCGTGAGTGTCGCCTGGTCGGGTATGCCGGTGCCACGCGTCGCTTGCTCGAACGCCGACGCGATTCGTTCGACGCCGCGAAGTCCCCAGGCGATTCCAGTCGAGAAGAGCGGATCGACGAAGGCGTAGGCGTGCGGCAGCACCGCCCACCGTTCGCCACTCGCGCGCGCGAGTCGATGTTGAATCTGTGGGATGTACCTGAGAGGAAACCGCGAGCGCGCGCCGGCGAATAGGCGGCCAATGGTCGGATATCGCTCGAGTGTCGAGCGCCAGATCTCGTCTGCGCTCGACACGGTCGCCGCGGTTGTCTCCGTCGTGCCGCGCTTGGGCGGCAGCAAAATACCCGCGCTCGTCACCCCGTCGTCGAAGCGCAGGCTGTACATCCAGCCTTCGTCGAGAATGTGATGCGTCGCCGCCCAGTCGTCCGGGTACGGCCCGGGAGGCAATCCGGGCATCGCGTCCGCCATGAGCGCGACGTCGTCGAAGTGGCTGAACACGAGTCCGGCACGGGTTCGCGTGCGGTCGAGGCCCGAAGGAATCGCGAGCTGCTTGGCGAGAAATCCGCCCGCCCCTGATGCATCGACGACGAACGTTGCCCGGACCTCGATTGCCTCGCCGTCGCGCGTGCGCCCGCCGAGATTCGCGCCGTCGTCGTCGAATGTCGCCCGAGTGAGCTCGACGCGGTCGCGATACGCGACGCCGGCCGCCACCGCTTGGCGAACGAAGTGATGGTCGACGTCGGCGCGCAGCCAATGCGTGTCGGCGATCGCGTCGTCGGGGCTCGCGGCCACGAGCAGCCGCTCCGAGGCGAGCCCGCGGTCGGCAAACTCTTCGCTCGAATGATGACGGTAGAAAGTGAAGCCGCGCTTGAGCCCGCGCATCAACTCCGGCCGTCGGGCGAGCCAGCGCCCGTGTGTCGCCAGATCGATGCAGTCCTCGAGACCATACCGCGCACCGATGCGCTCGAGCGTGAGATTGGCCATCGGTGTCGACGACTCGCCGATCGCGAACCGTGGGTGCGCGCTGCGCTCGAGCACCATGACGTCGTACCCGAGCTTCGCGAGAATGCGCGCCAGCAGCGACCCAGCGAAACCCGAGCCGACGACGGCGACGTCGCACCGCATTTGGGTCATCGGGCTCCGCACGCCGCGCAGGTGACGCGCGGCTCGCTGCGTCCGCTCGCGTTGATTCGCTCGAGCCGGGCCACGCGTTCATCCCGACAGACACTGCAGGCGACAAATCGATCGATGTCCCACAGATCCGCCGTCACGACGGTAGGACCGAAGTCGAGACAGTGCTCGAGCGCGCGCTCGACGTCGAGCAGCGTCGGCGCCACGAAGTCGCCGGCGTCGGCCAGCCGCTCCATCTGCCCGTTTCCCCCACGCACCGGTATCAGCGCGACGACCGCCGCGCCGCATTCGGCCGCATGTTCCGTCGCGCGGACCGTCCACTCGAGTTGCTTGTTACGCGGCACGAACGGCGCCCCGATGAGGACGAAGACGCGAAGGTCGATGCCGTTCGCGTTCAGAAAGTCAGCCGCCCGATCGAACTGCTCGAGCGTCATTCGCTTGCCGAGTCGAGCCATCGCTTCCGGATGAATCGTCTCGAGGCCGATCGCGACCTCGAGCCGCCCGTCCAGGCGACGTGCGAAATCGAGCATGCGTGGCCCGATGGTCGACGCATGCGACTCGACGGTGACGCCGGCGAACCCCGCGCACAACGCCGCGATCGCGGCATGATCCTCGAGGGGCACGGCGCGCCCGTCGAAAAAGTTGCTCGCATTGTACAGCTTGATCCGATCGAACGCGTCGCGCGTCTGCGAGGCCAGCGAATCGGCGATCTGGCGGGGCAGGGCGCCCCGCGGCGTTGGGCCGTCGATCGTGTATCGCCACAGATCGCAGAACACGCAGGTGAACGGACACTCGGCGCCGGCGAGAAAGAGCGTGAGCGCTCGTTCGACGTTGCCGGCCGGCCGACGCTCGAGGTCGATCGCCAGGCCGTGCGCCCGCCACGGATCGACCAGCGGTTTGGCGGGGCGCGCGGCGCGCGACGCAACCGCGCCGCTCAAGCGGCGAACATCGACAGGAAGTGCCGGCGATACCGCGCCTCGTCGGCCGGAAAGAGCCGCGCCACCTCGCTCGCCCGCGCCGAGCCGTGCTGGAACCGGCGCTTGGGAAAGATCGGCATGTCGACACCGAGCACGGCCCGCACGCCCCGGCTCACGATCTCTCCCTTGAGCGCGTACAACCGCTCGTGCGAGCCGTCGGTCAGCTCGCGGAACGGGATTGCTTCGGCGACGGCGATGACCGCTGGCCGGGTATACGGGCTGAAGTCGACGAAGTCGTGCGACGCCGCGCACGCGTACCCCCGCACGCACCCCCGGCTCAACCCGCCGCTGTAGGTGAGCGAATGCTTGATGGAATCCACTCCCCAGCCTTCTTGGTAGAGCATTCTATTGTTGACGACGCTGCGAATCGTCAACTCACTGTTGGCTTCGATCGGATAGTCCTTGAGATTCTCGTCGCCCCCGTCGCCGTCGACCAGCAGCCGCCAATCCGGATAGCGGCGGCGCACCTCGCCAAGCAGCGCGAGATTGACGGCCGCGCACTCCACGTCGAGCGGCTTGTAGTCCTCGATCACCGCCACGGCGCTCAGCGGGTCGACGGCGCTCGCCGGCACGTCGATCGTCTCGCCGAGCATCTCGAGCCCGGTGCGCGCCAGGAAGTCGCGGGCTTGTCGCGCGTCGTCACCCTCGCCGTCGACCGAGAGCGTGAACGCCTTGAGCCGCGCCGGCGATTGCCCTTCGTTGAGCAGCAACCGATCGAGGCAGAGCAGCACGGCTCCGCTGTCGATCCCGCCCGAAAACGGCACACCGATTGGCGCCGCGCGGTCCTGCACGGCGAACCACGCACGGAGTTCGGCGTAGAGCGCCTCGATGTAGTGCCGGCCGATCAGGTCGAGATCGGGCGGCAGCACGCCGCGCGGTGGATCGAAGAACCGCTGATGAATCGGATTGGGATCGGGGCACCCGACGAGCTGCAACGTCGTGACGTGGTGTGCCGGAACCATCCGCGTGTAGCTCGGATGAAATTGATCGGCCCACCCGCGGCGCTCGAGCTCGCGACGAATCTCGTCGATCCGTTCGGCGACGATCAGCACCGGGCCGGCGGCGGCCTTGGCGAGAAAATATCGCAGCGGACGGTCGAGACTCCGCGCGAGCATGACTCGCTGGCCGTCCTGCGCCACGAGCGCGAACGATCCATCGAGGGTGAGCACGTCACCCGGCTGGCCAGCGCGAACGCGCTCGCGTGCCTCGGCTTCATTGACCGACCAGAGACGCTGCGAATCGGCTGGGATGAGGTTGATGATTTCAGCGATGGGATAGGTCATGGATGTCGTGTCCTGGTCGTCGTCGGCTCGGTCGCGGCGATGTCTCGCTCGCGGTTTCCGATACTTCAACATCGGCGCATCCGCTCAACACGCAAGCGGCGCGGCCACTCAGGTTGGCGAGGCGTCCCCCCGCAACAGCTGGCGCGTCGCCGCCTCCGAAGGAGACGCCAATACCTCGGTGGCGCGCCCTTCCTCGACGATGCGGCCTTCGGACAGCACGGCTACGCGGTCGGCGGCCGCTCGCGCGAAGTCGACATCGTGCGTCGCCACGACGAGCGCGCGGCCATCGCCGGCGAGCCGTCGAAGCGTCGAGGCGAGTGCGCCGCGCCGGGCGGGGTCGAGCGCCGACGTCGGCTCGTCCATGAGCAGCACCAAGGGGTCGAGCACGAGCACGCGTGCGATCGCGACACGCTGCGCTTCTCCCCCCGAGAGCTGACGCGGATGTGCCCCGGCGCGTTCGCCGACGCCGAGTGACTCGAGCAGCGCCCGCGCTCTTTCGTTCGCGCGGTCGACTGACCAGCGGTGAACGTGGATCGGCGCCAGCGTCACGTTATCGAGCGCGGTGAGATGATCGAACAGCGCGTGCGACTGGAATACCACTCCGACGCGGGCGCGGAGCTCGCGCAGCTGCGACTCCGGAGGAGTCGGGCCGGTGGCGCGCGCGACTCCGCCGACGACGATGGAACCCGCCTCGAACGGTTCGAGCGCCGCGACGGCGCGCAGGATCGTCGATTTGCCGGCGCCGCTCGTGCCCATGAGCGCCAAAATCGTACCGGGCTCGACGTCGAACGAAACCCCGCGGAGCACTTCACGCTTGCCTCGGCGCACACACAGGTCGCGGACGACCAGCGTCGGTTCCGTCACGAGATTCGCCACCGGCGCTCGAGGTAGCCGGCGACGCGCGCCAGCGGGAGCGAGAAGGCGAGATACACGATGCCGCAGAGCGCGCCCGGAACGACCCAGCTGCCGACATTCGTGGCGTAGATCGCCGTCTGCTTCGTCAGCTCGACGACCGTGATCACCGAGACGAGCGAGGAGTCTTTGAGCAGCGCCACGAAATCGTTCGTCATCGGCGCCAAGGCCAGGCGAAGCGCTTGCGGGCCGCGGACGAGCCGAAAGATCTGAAGCTCGGACAGGCCGAGCGTGCGCGCCGCCTCCAGTTGGGCACGCGCGACTGCGAGGAGAGCGCCGCGATAGATCTCGGATTCGTACGCCGCATAGTTGAGGCCGAGTCCGAGCACGGCCGCTGCGAAGGCCGGCAGTCGGACGACACTCGACAACCCATAGTAGAGCACGAAGAGCTGGAGCAGCACCGGCGTCCCGCGCACGATTTCCACGTAGACGGCGCACGCTCGAGCGACAATCGGTCCGCCGTAGACGCGACCGGCGGCGAGCGCGAGGCCGGCTGCAACGGCGAGCGCCATCGCCAGACAGGAGAGCAGGAGGGTGATCAGCGCGGCGCGCAGCAGTCCGGGCAGATACGCACCGACGGAGCTCGGCGCCGCCGCGGTCGGCGCAGCGGCCGAGAGTTGCGGCCGCGAGACGACCCCGGCGAAATAGCGGGCTTCAGCCTCAGTCCAGACGTGCCACGCCTCAAACGTCCGTTGCAGCGAGCCGTCGGCCATGCGCGCCCGTAGAATCGCATTTGCCGAATCGCGGAGCGCCGAGTCGGCGCGAGCGAACACGGCCACATAGTGGCCGGCCGCGACCGGCGTTGGTTGGATGACGAACCCACCAGTCCGGCGCAGCGAGCGCTGAGCGATGATGTCGTCGAGGAGCACCGCGTCGAGCCGGCCGGCGACGAGGTCGGCGTAGGGATGGACGTCGTCGTCGTACGAGATCGGGATCACGCCGTCTCGCGCGCCCTCGTCCGTCAGGATGCGGTAGGCGCCCGTGGCGCCGAGCGTGCCGACGCGATGGCCGCCGAGATCGGCCAGCGTGCGAAAGCGCGCGCTGTCCGCGGGGCGCACGGCGAGCACTTCATAGAATTCGTAGTATGGAATGCTCACGGCGTGGCGCTCGCGGAGCTCGGGCCGGTCCTCGACGCCCGACATCCCGACGTCGAAGTCGCCGCGTTCGACCGAGGCCTCGATCGAGCTCCAGGCCACCTGCACGAACTGCGGCTCGCGCCCGAGCCCGTGTGCGATCATCCCGGCGATCTCGACGTCGAAGCCGCGCACGCGGGACGGATCCGCCGGGTCAGCCTCGACGAACGGTGCGCCGCCTTCGGCGTCGCCGCCCCAACGGAGCACAGGCCGCGCGGCGTGCGAGGCCGCCGAGCGGCATCCCGCCGCGAGCAGCGCGACAGCCGCGCTAGCCGCGATTGCACGCGCGGCCGTTGAGCCGTGCCTCACGACGAGTGCGACGATCGCACGGCGGAGCTACCGCGCCCGCGTAAAGACGTCCGTCCCGAAGCTGACGAGTCCAGGCTGACCCGCGTATCCGAGGTACGGCAGCCCGAAGATGTCCTCGACGCTCTTGAGCATCGAGTAATGATTGTACGGCGTCTGGGATACGGTGCCGCCTGCGATGAACGGCGAGAGCAGCACCGCGCCCGTGCGGCCGCCGCCCGGTCCGTTCACGCCGGGGGCGGTGGTGTTCGGCCCCGACGGCTCGTCGCAGCAGGCCGTCGCATCGATGCTCAGCGCTTCATCGAAGGTGATGATGAGCAGACCGTCGGCCCGAAACGCAGGCGACGCCATGATCAGCGGCACCCAGTGTTTCAGGAACTCGTTCGCCGACACGAGGCCGCCCGGCTCCCCGTTCCTGCACGGCCGATCGTGGCCGTCGTGGCAGAGGCTCGGGCTGATGAACGAGAAGTTGGGTGTGCGCGACGCCGAGCGAAGAGCGCTCTCGAGCTCCGTGAGCGGCACGACGTTCTTCGCGCACGAGGCCGAGTCGATGATCGAATGGAAATAGACGAACGGGTCGTGTTTGGCGGCGTACATGTCGCCGACGGAGGCGCGTTCGGTCGAGTCGATGCTGCCGATCGCGGGGTGACCGCATCGGGCGCGCTCGCGCGTCGGATCCTTTCCCATGTCCTCCATGAACGCCTTCCACGTACGGTGGGCGGCGGCGAGCTGATTGGCCACCGTCTGCACGTGCGCCGGGTAGACGCAGCCGAGACCGATCGGCTGGCCGTCCGGCGCCGTGCCGGTCTCGACGACATCATCGAACCGCGGACAATCGATCTGCGTTTGGCGGTTCGGCGCGATGCCGCTGATCATCGCGACGTAGTTGTCGAGGCTGAAGTGGCCGATGCCGTAATACTGCGGCAGAAGCGCGCCAGCCCTGGCGAGCGTGTCGGCAAGGTAGGTCGCGCGCGTCGCCGGTCCGAACGTGGTGTCGTAGCCCTGATTCTCGAGGACGATGACGAAGACGTGATTGATCGGCGGCGCCGTGCGGCCGGCGGGTTGCGCTCCGGTGGCGCCAAGCGCGGCCGAGCAGAGTACAGCGGCGGCGAGAGCAGATCGCGAGATGAATGTCATGAGGAGAAGAGCGCGCGGGGAGGGTTGGTACGATTCTAACTAC
>DATNAT010000072.1:0-9823 GCA_035572355.1 Gemmatimonadaceae bacterium | reverse complement strand
TCGAGCACGGAGCGAAAATGCGTGCCGAGCGGCCGCGCGCAGATCGGGCACGTTCCGCTCTCACCCAGCTCGACGATGTGCTCGCGCTGGCGCTCCACGTCGCGGAGCTGGTCGAGCAACGACTGCCGCCGGGTCTCCGCTTCCTGCTTGTCGCGCACCCACTCGTTCTGTGCCGCCTCGAAGCCCTGCTGCGCTTCCGTCAATTCGGCCCGGGTGGCGGCGAGCAGCTCGGCCACTTCGCGCTCGAGCTCGGGCGCGGTCTCGAGCTTGGCGAGCCGTTCGCGCAGCCGCGTCAACTCGTCGGCGAGCGATCGCTCGGTTTCGACGAGCGTCTGCCGGCGCGCCTCTTCATTGCATGCTCGTTCGAGAACTTTGAGCTCCGCCTGCAGTGCCGCAAAGGGCGCGAGCGTCGGCGCCCCGCGCTCGAGCTCGACCCGCGCCGCGGCGATCTCCGCCAGCTCGCTCTCGATGCGCGTTGCATCCCGCTCGAGCGCCGCGCGGTCGCCCTCGGCGACGCGCAGCTCTGCGGCGAGCGACTGGAGCACGTCGCGCTCGCGCTGCATCGCCTCCCACCGTGGCGCGACGTCGTCGAACCCGCGGCGCGCAGCCGCGCGAACGTTCTCGGCGTTGACGGCCCCGCTCGACGCCGCGGCAACGCGCGCCTCGGCGTCGGCGAGCGCGCGGTTCACCGTCTCGGCGTCGGGCATGCCGGAGCGTAGGCCCATGGCCTCGGCGAGAATCGCCTTGCGCCGATCGCGGACCAAGCCCTGCGCGGTGCGCAGCCGCTCGTAGCCGAGCACCCGCGACAGGAACTGCGCGCGCTCGGCGGGCCCCATCGCCGCCATGACGCTCAGCTCTTTCTGACCTGTGAAGTAGGTATTGAAGAACTCATCATGGCTCATCCCGAGCCGCCGGCGCAGCAGGTCGCTCACGCCGGTGATCGACGTCGCGATCGGCGCCGACGCGCCGTCGAGATAGAGATCGGCGCTGGTGAGCCCGCGCGCGACCCGATAGTGATGCCCGCTCAACTCGAACTCGAGCTCGACCTTCACCGCGGCGCGCTCGGCCGCGCGGTAGGAACGAATCGAGTCGCGCGTGCCGCGCGCCGCCGGCATGCCGTACAGCGCCCAAGCGATCGCCTCGAGAATCGTCGACTTGCCGGACCCGTTCGGTCCGATGATCCCCGTGATCCCAGAATCGAACTCGATGCGGGTGTCGATGTGCTGGCGGAAGTTGCAGAGCCGCAGGCGAACGAGGCGCATCAGAGATCGACCAGCGCCGGCGGCGCGGGCACGGCTTCCGCTTCGTCGAGGTAGCCAAGCGCGCGCGCGACGAGCGTCGAGCGATCGATCTCCGAATCGAGCGGCCGCGCCAGCAGCTTCTCGCGGACGATCTCGTTGAGCGACGGCCGCCGGCCGGGCGCGCCGGTGCCGTGCAGTCGCAGCGCCTCGGGGCGCCGCAGATCGAGATGGAAGTTGAGCGCCGTCCGCTTGTACTCGCGGATCGCCTTGTGATCGAGCTCGCGCGCAACGTGCCTGGGCAGATCGCGCACCGTCAGACGAACGATCTTCTCGTCGATGCCGCCATCGCAGCCGTCGACGGTCGAGCGGATGCGTTCGTCGACCTCGGCCGGGCTCATGCCCGTCGCGCTGATCGGCGGCAGATCGACCAGCGGTCGCGCCGGCGGCAGCGGATGAAACGTCTGATGCCCGCTGTCGAGATCGCGCTCGACGAATCCCTTGCCGATCAACCCCGCGACGCGCTCCTCGTACAACTCGCCCCACGGATTCGCGCTCGTGTAGTCGATCGAGCCGCTGTAGTAGGCGTTCGGCGCCACCTCGCGGTACACGTGATAATGGCCGAGCGCCACATAATCCCAACGCGATGCGCTCAGCTCCTCGGGCGTGATCTCGACCGACGCGCGATCGACGACCGCCGACGTCACGGGGAGCACACCCTGCACTTCGCCGTGCACGACGAGCACGTTGTAGCGTGCGCCCGGATCGGGGACGAACGACGGCCGTGTCATTCCCGGCACATCGGGAACGGCGAGCACCGAGAGGCCGCGCGCGCCAATCGAAATTCGCCGCGGCTCGCGATCGACGATCTCGATTCCAAGCTGCCCGAACAGCTGGAGAATCCCGCCCGTTTCCGCGGAGCGCGGCGTATCGTGGTTGCCGGCGACGAGCACCACGTCCGAGTCGGGCAGCGCATGTCGCAGCCGCCCGAATTGCAGAAAAGCGTGGAGGATCGCCTGGTTGCTCGGCCGCACGCTATGAAACACGTCCCCGGCAATGACGATGACGTCCGGAGCCAGCGCGATGATCCGGTCGATGGCCAGCCGAAAGGTCGACGCGACGTCCGCCTCCCGCTGGTTGACCCCGCCGGGAGTGAGCCGCTGGTACTGCCGGTAGCCGAGGTGGAGGTCGGAGATGTGAACCAGGCGCATACGGCGGGTGGGTTCACGGAAATGTAACGCCGGAGCGGGGATACCGGCGATCGACTACCGCCGATCGACTACCGTCGATCGAACGTGTGCATGTGCTGGGTAATCCGCATCTGCATCCGCATCGGATGGCCGCCCGATGACGACGTCGGGCTGACCGTGGACATGATGAGCACGTTGAACCAGGACTCGCTCAACCACCGCCGTTTCTGGTCGATGACCATGGTGCCGTTCACCGCGCCCTGTTCGAGGAGCGTTCCCGACGCGCCCGGCCCGGTCGCCGGCTTCACGTCGCCCCGCATCGACACATAGGCGCGCTCCCCATGATGCACGATGGAATCGAGGCGAAACGTCACGTGCAGGCGGCCGGAAAGTTGGGCGCCAAGCTGGGTGCTCGCCGGCAGCGGCATCTCGCGCATCCAGCTCTCGCCGATGCCAACCGGCTCTTTGGGGAAGGTGGCCGGCATGAGCGAGACGACCTGGGCCACGTCGCGCGTTGCGCCGTCGTCCGCCTGCAACATGGTGACGCTGCCATCCGGGCCGACGTGAAAGCGCACACGCTGGCCGCGCATCTGTGCCTCGAGCTGTTGCGCCGCGGCGCGCGACCGGTCGTCACTCGTCGAGAGCAGCACCGAATCGGTCACGGCGAGCACCTTGGTGCCGTCGTGCGTCGCGCCTTCGACTATGGCGCGCGAGAACATGCGCATCGTCGAATAGACCATCGCGCTCGATTCGCCCCCTTCCGTGCGCCGAACGCCCGTCATCTCGCTCTCCTGATCCAGCCGCATGCGCAGCGTATCGCCCGCGTTGGGACGGATCTCGAGACGCACGCGCTGCGCGGCCGCTCGATCCGCCGCAATCAGCAGCACGGCGAGAAAGCAGTGGACCCGCGAATGCATCGTCGCCGCGGCCGGATCAGAAGGCGTAGGGATCGTCGGCCGGAGCCGAACGAACCGGCACGCCGGCCGGCCGCGTCGCCGGCTGCGCCGCCACGACGGGACGCAGCTGCGACTGAAAGTACTTCTTCACGTCGGCGGGCCGCTCGCGCAGCGTCGCGTTGCGGGCGCGAATCACTTCGTCGTCTTCGCGAATGCCGATCGCGTCGCGTACCCAGCCGAGCGTGAGCGCGGGATCGAGCGTGCGAAGGCTGCGCAGCACCGCCGCGTCGAGGTCGACGTCGACCGCCTGGGGATACTGCTCGGCGCCGTCGCGGCCGCGCATCACCGCGGGGCGCGGAAAGCGCACGAAGATCGGCTGGGTGAAATGCGGATGCCGCACCATGAGCTGCCCTTTCTCGAGCGTGGCCAGCTTGGTCTTCACGGCCGGGCTCAGCACGGCATACCCCGGCGTCGCCAGCTCGTCGCCGTCCATGCGCCCGTAGAGCGCCGTGCCCGAGTTGCCGACGACCCGCCGATGCACCTGCGACCGAAACTGCTGGGCGCTGAACAGCACGAGGCCGAGATACCGGCCGCGCTCGGCGAGGTCGAGCAGCATTTTGCGAACGTAGGTTTCCTGCGCATCGCTCGGTGCGTACTTGTTCAGCTCGTCGACGAATACCACGACGTGGTTCACGCCCAGGTCGCGCTTCTCGAGATGCTCGCGGAGCTTCGTGACGACGCGCGCGAAGATCAGGTCCTGCGCGTCCTCCTCCAGCGAGGCGACGTCGATCACATACACCGTGCGGTCCTGAAAGCTCCCGAACGGCAGGTCGCTCACCGCGCCGTCGTCGGTCACGAGGCCGGAACAACGCGTCGAGATGTTGGACAGCCGGTTCCGCACCTTGCGAATCGTCGCGACGTGGTGCGTGCGCCATCCTTCGTTCCCCTTGTTCTCCATCGCCGAGAGCAGGTCGCGGAACCAGCCTTCGAGATCGGCGAACGAGCGCACGAGGTAGTGCTTGTTGCCGAGCAGTTGATCCGAGAAGTCGCGGTCGACGACGCGCTCGCGAATGAAATCGATCAGCGCATCCGCCTTGGCGTCGACGTCGTCCTTGTTGAGCAGCACTTCCGCGTATTGCAACACCTCGCGCAGGCCCCAGGTGAGCGGCGACACGTTGTGCAGCAGCGCTTCGTTCGAGCGAAGGGTGTTGAGGGAGAAGCCGTCCGGCTTGAAGGGGGCGAAGTATTGAACCTTCTCGAATGGTTCGGGCGACACGCCGCACCGCTCGTACAGCGCGCGGTCGGCGGCGTCGACGATTCCCGGCTGGTCGAGAAAACAGAGGTCGGGCCCTTTGACGTTGAAACAGACCGCGGCGACCGAGCCCTTCTGCGCCGGGAAGTGCGTGAAGATCGACTGGAGGATCCACTCGATCGCGCTCGTCTTGGTGGCGAGGCCGGAAACGCCCGTGATGTTGAGGTGCGCCGCCTCTGGACCGAGCAGGAAATCGGCGTCGAGATAGATCGGCGCATCGGTTCCACCGGCGCGGTAGACGCCGATCGGGATCGCGGTGCGCGCGCCCTCGGCGAGATAGCTGTCCATGCGCAGCGCGATCGCCACGTCCTCGGCACCGGCGAGGTAGACGCGCCCCATCGGCACGGGCTGCAACGGCTCCTCGGGCAATTGGCGCAGCACGGCCGCGGTATAGAGCCGGATCTCGGCCCGCTCGGTCGCGGCGAGCGATGCGCCGTCCGGCGTTCCGTCGTGCCCGAGCACGTCGTGGAGTGGCGTCTGGAGGTCGGTGTAGCTGAACCCCTCGACGACCACGCCGTAGATGCGCGGAATCTGGCCGTTCACCGGATGCGCCCCGTCGACGCGGACGATCGTCCCGATGCCGACCGGCGAATCGAGCGCCGTCCAGAAGTGGAACTCGTGCGGCGTGTTCGGCTTGCGCTCCGTGGCCACGACCCGACCGAGCGCATGAGAGTTATCTAGTTGCAGATCAGTCATCGGGTAGCTCGCAGAAATACTTCGCAGTCGCGCACACCGTACACCATCTTGTCCCACCGCGCGTCGGGGAGCGAGAGCGGCGCCGCTTCGGCCAGGATCCAGCGCGACACCAGATCGGCTCGCGCCGCGACGTCGGCGTCCCCCTCCGGCTCGGCGATCTCGACGCGCACGAGCCCCCACATCGGCTCGTGTCCGCGCGGGTCGCGCAGACGCAGGTACCAGCTCGCGACGTTCGTCCGCTTCGGCGACGTCACGCGGAACACGCTCGAGCGGTGAGCCCGCGCGAGCGAGAGAATCGTCGTCAGCGCCTCGCCCTGGGCATAGAGCGTACGGTGGCTCTTCACCACGCCCACGGCGCAGACCGCGCGAGCCACGGCGTCCGTACCGCTGATCCCGCCGTCGATGAGCAAGGCCCGCGTCTCGCGCCGGCACCACTCTTCGGCCAGCGCTTGCTCGGCACGCTGGCGATCCTCCTGCACGCGATGCACCGCCGCCTCGCGCAGCGCCAGCGGATGCGCCAGCGGCTCGTCGGCCTCGCCGTCGGTGGTGTCGACCGGAGGCGGTGTGAGCGCCGCCAACCTGCGCCACGCATCGGCTGAGAGATGGGCGCGCGGCGCGTAGACCCGGCGCTCGACGAGGTGCCGCCAGGTGAACATGCGCTGGTTTCGCCGGTCGCGAATCACGGCGCCCACGGTTCCGACGACGATCGGAATGCCGCCGGCGAGATAGCGACTCACCTGGGTTTCCTGCGTGCCGTCGAGGAAGGCCGCGAAGCCCACCACCGGCGGATCGACAATGCGCCGCGCGCGCAGCTCGTGCCCCTCGATGATCGCCGCGCTGATCAGCCGGGGCGGCTGCGCCGTGTCGCGCGGCAGATCGAGCGGCGCCTCTCCTTCCGTTCCGCGCGACTCCGGCAGGAGGTCGGCCAGCAGCCGCGAGAGCGCCGGCGCCGCCATTGGCGCGACGGGCTGTGCGTGCTCTGAGTTGGGGACCGGTGCGACCGCGGACATCGGGCGCACGTTAACGCTCGCGGCAGAGGGCGACAATGCCACGATCGGCGCACGGGCGACTAGTCGAGCACCTCGGCAAAATACGCCGTCAGGTTCATGGCGAGCGGCGCGCGCGCGCCCGGCGGCGACCAGTCGAGCCTCGTGGTGAGAATCTCGGGCCGTTCGTCCGCAGGCAACCACCGCTCGATCAGCCGGGCGTCGAGATCGACGATCCAGTACTCCGGCACATGTCGCTGATATAGAGGGCGCTTCTTGACCCGATCATGCCCCGCGCTGCTGGGCGACAACACCTCGACGGCCAGCGTCAATGAGCGCACGATCCGCTCCGATCGCACGCGGCGCCACTCGTCGCGTGGAACGACGAACAGATCTGGTTGGCTGAGAAACTCCGGCTCGAGCTCGACGTCCGACGGCGACGCGAGCACACGCCCTACCGGCTCTGCTGCGAGGTAGCCGTGGAGCAGCACGATGAGCGATGAGACCGCCGCCTGGTGAAAAAGACGCGGCGCCGGCGTCACGAGCAGCTCGCCGTCCACCAACTCGTACCTGGGCGTCGAGAGCTCGTTCGCGTCGACGAGCGCTCGAACCTCGCTCGCCGTCCAGCGGCGATGGACTGCAGGCATGGCCATAATCTGCTCGGCGGCTCGAGAAACGCACAAGTGAACATGCACGATGGTGCCTCGCCTGGCCCTGCTGAGCGTCACCGTTCTACCGCGGACCGAACGTAAATTCCGCCGGAACGGCCGTCAGCGTGTCACTCGGCCTGCGAGCATGGTCAGCGGCCAGGTAATCGCGCGCCGGCTTGGCCGACCCCATACACCCCGCAGCGCGGGCTCGATCGCCTCGACCGGATCGACGCCAACGCGCTTGATGTAGCGCACCGTTCCAGACCAGCTCCGCGCGTAGCCGATTACTTCGTCGACCGTCCACTCTCTCGCGAGCTCCAGCACAGGCGCGGCCATACGCTCGAACGGAAATGGAATGGCTTGGTAGTGCTGCTCGACGAAGCGACGGCCCGGCGGCCAGTCGTCGCGTAGCGTCTCGAACATCAGCCGATCGAGAACGGCGCCGACGTCGCCGTCGATGGTCGGCGGACCGTAGCTCCACGCGGCGATCGCGGCGCCCGGCGCCGCGACGCGCCTCACCTCGTCGTAGAAGCGCGCATGGTCGAACCAATGCAGTGCCTGCGCGACCGCCACGAGATCGATCGAACCGTCGGCGAGCGGCGCCGCCTCGGCGGCCGCGACGAACCATCCTACTCTCGGGTGCGCCGGCGCGAGGGCGATCTGTTCGCCGCTGAGGTCGGACGCTGCGACTTCGTCGAAGACTTCGGCGAGCGCCAAGGTCGCCTGACCGCTGCCCGCGCCGCAGTCCCACGCCCGGCGCCGGCGCTGCGCGATCGACGCGATGTACTCGAACAGCTCCGGCGGGTAACTCGGTCGAAAGGCAGCATACGCTCCGGCCACCGCCGAGAAATGATCCGGCGGCGCGCCGCGGCCGGTCACCGCACGACCGCGACCGCCACGCCGTCGTGCGTTGGAACGATGATGCCGAGTACGCGCGGATCGGTCGCCATGCGCCTGTTGAACTCCCGCACGCCCCGCGTGCGATCGTCGGCATTCTCGTTCTCGTACACCCGGCCGCCCCACAGCGCGTTGTCGCCGATCAGCAGGCCGCCCGGGCGCACCAGACGCAGCCCCCACTCGAAATAGGTGGGCAGCGGCTCCTTGTCGGCGTCGAGAAAGATCGCGTCGAACCGTTCGCCGTCGAGCGATGGCAGCACGTCGAGCGCCCGGCCGACGCGAATCTCCACGCGGTCGGACAGCGTCGCGCGTTCGACGTACCGGCGCGCGAAGGTCGCGTGCGCCTCGTCAATTTCGATCGAGAGAAGCTTGCCCCCTGGGGGCAGCGCGCGCGCCATGCAGATCGCCGAATACCCGCCCAGCGTGCCCACCTCGAGCACGCGCCGCGCACCGATCGCGGTGAGCAGCACCTGGAGGAGCCGCCCTTCGTCGGCCGAGATCGCAATCGGCGGCAGCCCGGTGCGATCCGCCTCTTCGCGGAGCGAGGCGAGAAGCTCGTCTTCCGCGCCGAACAATCCGGAGATGTACTCGCCGGCTTTATCTGACATGGCTATTCGACGCCGATGTCCCACGCCTGCTGCAGATCCTTGCGCGAATAGGCGCGGAAGGCAGTGAGCGTTTGCGTGCGCTGGATGCCCGGCACCGTCGGAAACACCTCCGTCACGACGTGCGCGATCTGTTCGTATTGCGCCACACGCACGACCGCGACGAGATCCCAGTCGCCGGACACCGAGTACACCTCGGTGACGCCGTCGACGCCGGCGAGCATGTTCGCCGCGGTCGGAATGAGCGTCGGGTCGACGCGGATGAGGACGATGGTGGTGATCACGTGTCGTCGGGACAGGGTGGAACGTTGAGCAGCCAGCGTCCTGAGAGATGGCTGCGTTCAGCGACGTCGAGCAAGAGCTTCCGCGCCACGTGCACCGTTCGGGCACGGCCGCAGCCCGCCGAGCCTGAAATGAATGTTATGCTGCCCGACGCCGCCGCGGGCTGGCTGGAGCTGGGCTGCGACTTTCACCGCGTTCCCCCCGGCGAGGATCGACGGGCAAATCTCGCCTCGAACGCCGCGGCGTGTGGGCTCGATTCCCCGCGCCTCCGATCGTTGCATTGCACAGCTCCACAGATATACGCGCCGGCGATCTGTATTCCAGGCCCGCGCGATCCGGCGCCGGGCCCACGACAATGGAGGCGGCATTCGCCGGGGGCTATACTTAATCCCCCTGCATCAGCGGTGGTCGTGGCGCGCCGAACCGGCGTCGCGCTCGAGTCGAGCCGGCAGAACCTCAGAGGTCGAGCGTGGAACAGGAAGCGCGTGAAGGCGGTGGCATCTCCCGTGGGCAGAATACGGTCTACGTCATGGGGCACGACTGGACCACCACCGCACAATTCCTCGAGCCGCTCATCGACAAGCTCGACAAGCTCGACGCCGCAGCCGCGGCGGGCGACGTCCAGCTGCTCGTCCTCTCGGCCGACGCGGAGTCGTGCGCCGCGATTGCCGCCGAGGCGGCGAAGCTGATCGACGGGCGCGACATCGGGTTGCTCGCCGCGACGTCGGCGCCGCGCGCCGCGCGCCTCCTTCGCATTCGTCCGGCGGCGATCGTCGTCGGGGTGCCCTCGGTCATTGGTGAGCTCCTGCGCGGCGCGTCGATCAAACTTGGCGCGGTGCGTCAGATCTGCATCGCGTGGGCGGACGAGCTCGCGGCCGCCGACCAGACTGCCGCGCTCGAATTAGTCATGACCGAAGTCCCCAAAGATGCGGCACGAACCGTGGTCACGACCGAGCTCTCACCCGCCGTGACCGAGCTCGTCGAACGCTACGCGCGTAGAGCGCGCCGCGTCGCGACCGAATCCGAAGGTGGGGAGCCGAGCGCGATCGAGTACTTGACGACGAGCGAGGG
>DATNAT010000071.1:0-14533 GCA_035572355.1 Gemmatimonadaceae bacterium | reverse complement strand
CCACCCCGACGCGGGCAAGACGACCCTCACGGAAAAGCTGCTGCTCTACGGCGGCGCGATCCACCTCGCCGGCTCGGTCAAGTCCCGCCGCGCGGCGCGGCACGCCACGTCGGACTGGATGAAGCTCGAGCAGGAGCGCGGTATCTCGGTCACTTCGAGCGTCATGCAGTTCGAGTACGACGGGTTCAAGATCAACCTGCTCGACACCCCGGGGCACGAGGACTTTTCGGAGGATACCTACCGCACGCTCGTCGCCGCCGACAGCGCCGTGATGCTGCTCGACAACCGGCGCGGCGTGGAGGACCGCACGCGGCAGCTGTTCGCCGTCTGCAAGATGCGCCGCATGCCGATCTTCACCTTCGTCAACAAGTGCGACCGGGTGGGCGAAGATCCGCTCAAGCTGGTGAGCGACGTCGAGGCGGACCTCGACATCGCCTGCCATCCGATCACCTGGCCGATTCACCGCGACGGGGCGTTCGTCGGCGTCTACGACCGGCGGCGGATGCTCATTCACCTGTTCGAGCGGGCCGACGATCATGGCGCGAGCCGGGCTGGCGTGCAGGTGGGGTCGCTCCGCGATGCGGCGCTCCGCGACGTGCTCGGCGAGGCGTCGCACGAGCGGCTGGTGCAGGACATCGCCCTGCTCGACGAGGCCGGGCATCCGTTCGACGAAGCGGCGGTGCTGGCCGGCGATCTGTCGCCTGTCTTTTTTGGCAGCGCGCTCACCAACTTCGGCGTCGAGCCGTTCCTGCGCGAGTTTCTCGAGCTGGCACCCGAACCGACGCCGCGCGAATCGACGGCCGGCGTCGTGCAGCCAACGGATGAGCAGTTCACAGGGTTCGTATTCAAGATTCAAGCGAACATGGACGCCAAGCACCGCGACCGGGTGGCGTTCGTGCGCGTCTGCTCGGGACGGTTCGAGGCCGGCATGCAGGTCAAACACGTCCGCTCGGGCAAACTCGTGAGGCTCGCGTCGCCGCAGCAGTTCCTCGCCCGGGAACGGACGGCGATCGAGGAGGCCTGGCCGGGGGACGTGATCGGAGCAATGGACCGCGGCACGCTCCGCATCGGCGACACGTTGGCGGAGACGAGCGACCTCGAGTTCGCCGGCATCCCGCGATTTGCGCCGGAGCACTTCGCGCGCGTCGTGCTCACCGATCCGATGAAGCGAAAGCAGCTCGACGCCGGGCTCAGGCAGCTCACCGAAGAGGGCGCCGCGCAGGTGTTCTTCACGTCGGGTACGGAAACTTCAGGGCCGACGCCGATCGTCGGCGCGGTCGGCATGCTCCAGTTCGAGGTCATGCTCCACCGGCTCCAGCACGAGTACGGCGCCACGGCGCGCCTCGAGCGGATCACGGCGCGTTATCCGCGCTGGGTCACCGGGCCGCAGGAAGAGATCGAGCGCATCGCCCGCGACCGCGGCCGGATGCTGCTTTACGATGCGAAAGGGCACCCGCTCGTGCTGTTCGAGGATTCCTGGGGCGTGCGATGGGCGGTCGAGCGGGAGACGACCGTCGTGTTCTCGGAAACGGCACCCTGAACGGCGGTGAAAGGGTGGAACCGCATCGGGCCTGACGGCCCTCGCTGTCGTGACCTGTAACTGCGGTGCGACCTCCGCCGCGTTCACGCCGGTACAAGTCACTACAGCGAGGCCGGCGAAGCCGGCCGAAGCGGCCTCACGATTCACCGGTACTTCCCCCGCGCTGGCGCCCGACGCAGTTTCCGCAGTATGACACAGCGTGTCTCTCGTCTCGCCACGGGCCTGCGCGGATCGGCGATTCTCGGCATCGCCGGCGAAGTGCGAGCGCTCGCGAAGGAAGGCAAGCAGATCGTCGACATGACCGTCGGCGACTTCAGCTCGAAGCAATTCCGCATTCCGAAGGTGCTCGAAGAGGGCATGGTCGACGCCTTGCGCGCGGGCGAGTCGACCTATCCGCCCCCGATCGGGATGGAGTCGCTCCGACGCGCCGTGACAGACTTCTATCGCCGGCGGCTCGGCCTCGATTTTCCGATCGAGTCCGTGCTCATCGCATCTGGCGCGCGGCCGGTGATCTATGCGCTCTATCGCGCCGTCGTCGACCCGGGTGATCGCGTCGTGTTCGGCGTGCCGTCCTGGAACAACGACTATTACTGCCAGCTGATCGGCGCCGAAGCCGTGATGGTCGACTGCGACGCGTCGACCGGCTTTCTGCCGACGGCGGAATCGCTGCGTCCCGTGATTGCCGGCGCACGACTCCTCGCGCTCAACTCGCCGCTCAATCCGACCGGTACGCTGTTCGATGCGGCGCGGCTCGGTGCGATCTGCGATCTGGTGCTGGAGGAGAACCGGCGGCGCGGCGCGAACGAACGGCCGCTCTACGTGCTCTACGACCAGGTGTACTGGATGCTCACGGCGGGCGGCGCGAAGCATGTCGATCCGCTGTCGCTTCGCCCGGAGATCGCACCCTACGTCGTGATCGTCGACGCGATCTCGAAGGCGTTCGCCGCGACGGGCCTGCGTGTGGGTTGGGCGGTCGGGCCACGGGACGTGATCAAGCCGATGAACGACATCATCGGCCATGTCGGCGCGTGGGCGCCGCGGCCGGAGCAGGTGGCGAGCGCGAAGCTGCTCGACGACCACGCTGCGGTCGACGCGTACATCGACAACATGCGCCACGAAACCGGTCAGCGTCTCGACGCGGTGTACGAGATGCTGGGCGAGCTGCAGCGCGACGGTCTGCCGGTCGAGTGCGTCCGGCCGCAGGGCGCCATCTATGTGAGCGCCCGATTCGCGCTCCAAGGCATGCACACGCCGGATGGCGACTCGCTGAACACCGACGACGACGTGCGGCGCTATCTGCTGCAGGCAGCCGGCTTGGCGATCGTGCCGTTCAGCGCGTTCGGCGCACCGAGCGACCGCGGCTGGTTCCGGTTGTCGATCGGAGTCGTCTCCGTGCGCCAGATCGAGGAGCTCGCGCCGCGGTTGCGGAAGGCGATCGAGGCCGTGGCGGAGCTGGGTGCCGCGCGGGGAGCGTAGGGCGGCTCAGAAGCGCGCCGTCCAACCGATCAACGTGCCGTTGGGCCGGGAGCCGGCCTGCAGATGGCTCACCGAGCCGAGGAAGATGCGGTCGACGGGCGTCGTGTTGTGCGAGTGCGAATAGTCGACGATGCGCCATCCGTAGAACGTGCCCATGAACGCGCCCGCAAAGATGTCGCTCGCCCAGTGTTGGCCGAGATACATGCGCGAGAGGCCGGGCGTCATGGCGAGAGCGTAGGCCGGAACGCCGACCAACCATGTTGCGCCGCGAGCCCGCAGCCTGGTCTCGGCGACAAGGGCCGATGCGAAGGCGAACCCCGACGCGGAGTGAATGGACGGAAAGGAACGCTGCTCGAAGTGCGTGAAGCCGTGAAAGAAGTGGAAGTCATACTGGTCGTCATAGGGACGATCGGCGTCGAGCGGCCTCGTTCTGCCGAGTGGGCCGCGAATCATCTGGCTCGTGAGACTCGCCGCTGCCACGGATTCGGCGCCGTGAAACGCGATGTCAGCCACGGTCGGCGCTTTGACGAGCCGCGCGATCGCCCAGACGCCGAGGCCACCAACTGTCAGCGTCGACTCGTTGATGTGTGTGGCGTAGCTGGCGAGCTTCTCACCGACGCGGACGTGAGACAGTGATGTATCGCGAAAGAAGTGCGCGATCCGCGGATCGAAGATGCTGATGCCAGCGCTCACGGCGAGAAAGCCGGCGGCGACCAGTCCATCGCGCGGCATGTAGAAAGTCTTTTGTGGCGTAGAATCGACGGCCTGGGCGCCGAGCAGATTCGAGGCGAGCGCGCAGGCAGCGACGCCGGCGATCAACGATCGAGTCACGCCGCACGTTCCAATTCGAGTTCGCTCCGGCACCTTGCACCCGCCGTGCCGCAACCGTTTTCTTCCGTCCATGGACCCCAAAGATCTCACCTGTTACATCGGACTCACCGCGCTCTATCTGATGAGCGTGAACGTGCTCCTTGGGCTCCTCATGGGTGCGCGCTACAATACCTGGAAACGCTGGCCGCATCGCCGCATCAACCTCCTCAAGCTCCACAATTGGACGGCGTACGTGGCGCTCGGGCTCGCCGTGCTGCATCCGATTCCGCTGCTCTTCGTCGACAAGCCCAAATTCAGAATCTTCGACATTCTCGTTCCGGTGTCGTCACCCGAACAGCCCGTCGTGAACTCGCTCGGTGCGATCGCGCTGTACCTGCTGGCGTTCACCGTGATCACGTCGATCTACCGCGCCGAGATCGGACGGCAGCGCTGGAAGCCGCTGCACTACCTCACGTATCTCTTGGCGACGCTGTTCATCGTCCACGGTGCGCTCACCGACCAGCACCTCGACAACTCGCCGATGGACCTGCTGGACGCGGAGAAGGTGGGGATCCTGGCCGCCGGTGCGGTCATTCTGGCTGGGACCGTCATGCGCTTCCGTTGGACTGCGAAACACCCGAAATTTCAGGCGGCCCCCAGACCAGTTGTTTCCGCCGAGTAGCGCGGTGTCGAGCCCGGCCGTGGCATCAACCCTGCGAAGCTGAGAGGACCGAACGGCAGGCTCGGCCGCACTAGCGGCCGAGCCTCGAGCGCGGGAGGAACGTCATGTCGTTTCGCACCTTCGTGGATTCGTCCGGAGTCGAATGGCAGGCTTTCGACGTCGTGCCTCGGTCAGAGGAACGGCGGCATTACGATCGTCGTGGAGAGGAGGACGAGGGCGCCATGTTCGCTGACCGTCGCGATGGCGACCGGCGAATCTCAGTGGGCGCGTCGACGGCCTTTCAGAAGGTGGTCGCCGGCGGCTGGCTATGCTTCGAGTGCGAGGGAGAGCGACGCCGTTTGAGCCCGATCCCGGACGATTGGATGCGGTGCAGCGCGTCGCAGATCGAACGCTATTGTCATTCGGCGCGCGTGGTGCGCGCGGCGATGACGGGCCGCAGGCACTGAGCGCGCCGATGTGAAAAGCGCCGCGGTCAGCCCGCGGCGCTCAACAGCATCGACACGCGTTCCCGGACAGGCCGGGCGAGCGACTGCCCCAGACGGTCGCCAACCGCGCGCACGCGGCGCCCCTGACGCGCGGCGGTGGCCGCGGCGATGAGGAGCGCACGAAGCTCGGCGCGACGGCCCTCGGTTCCCTGATTGTCGGCGCCCTCTCGGGCGCGGTCGGTGTTCGACATAGTCAACCCTGCCGCCGGTTAGCTCCGGCAAAAGCGGTTCATCCCGTGTTGCGCCCTCCACAATGGCAAACGCGGTGCCGCGCGAATGCTTCGGTGGAAAAGACCGACGGGTTACCTTCTTGGGGATGACACCCACTCAATCGAGCCACGCGGCCCACCCTCCGGAGACTTTGGAGGGCTGGTATGCCGTCCATCAGGTCTTTGTGTTGGACCACGCGGCACTTTCCGCCGACGCGAAAGCGCATCACTCGGCCGAATTGCGACGCGTCAGTTCGACACCGGCTGCAGGGGCGACATCGGGCGAGGGCGCACCGCTGTCACAGGGCGGGGACACCGGTTGGACGGCGCACGTCCGCCTCATCGGGTCGCAGGCGTCGCTCATGGCGATGCACTTTCGCGCCACGCTCGATGGCGTGGGGCAAGCCGCGCGCGACTCACAACGACAGTGCGAGTCGAAGGGATTTCGTCTCGTCTATTCGTTTCTGAGTGTGACGGAGGCCGGGCTCTACCACATCACCGCGCAGCTCGCGCGCGACGCCGGAGAGCGGGGCGGGGCGGTGGGAGACGAGACCTATGTCGCGGAGTTGTCGAAGCGCGTGGCCGCGGAGCGAGACACCGCGCACGTGCGTCGCCGGTTGTACCCGACGATTCCCGACGCCATGCCGTACGTCTCATTCTACCCGATGTCCAAGCGGCGAGAGGCGACGCAGAACTGGTACACGCTCTCGCTCGACGAACGCAGCCGGCTGATGTATGCGCACGGGTTGACCGGGCGCCGGTATGCCGGCCGGGTATTGCAGATCATCACCGGCGCCGTCGGCTTCGACGCCTGGGAGTGGGGGGTGACGCTCTTCGCCAAGGACCCACTCGACTTCAAGAAGCTCGTCACCGACATGCGGTTCGACGAGGTGAGCGCCAAGTACGCCGAATTCGGCGACTTCTACGTCGGGCGTCTGATCGCGCCGGCCGATCTGGACGAGGCGCTCGAAACCTTCTGAGGCTCGGGGTCGTAGGCCTCGCTGTCCCGGGCAACGAGGCGAAACGGCATGTGGTCGGCGATTCGATGGATCGTGCTGCGACTGATCGCGCTGCGCTGGTTCTTCAAGCTCGGCTGGCTCGGGCTGCTCGTGCCGATCGCGATGATTCTCAAAGTCATCGGTCTGCCGCTGCTCGCCGTGCTGTCGGTCATCGCGCTGCCTCTTCTCGCGCTGCTCTTTCTGTTCGGACTCCCGATCTTCCTGGTGCTGGCGGTCGGCGGGTTGATCATGGGCGCGCTCGCCTTCGTGCTCGTGATCGGCGTGGCCGCGCTCAAGTTCGCGCTGTTCGTCGTGCTTCCGATCTGGCTCGTCTGGATGATCTCGAGCAAGCTGCTGAGCGTCGTGTGCCGCCGACGCGGCGACGATCCCGGCACGAGCTCGCGGCCCGCCGGCGATGCGCCGCCGCCACGGCCCGCGCAGCCAGATGCATCCACCGACGCGACGGATGCGATGGACGGCATCGACCCGGCTTGAACCACCGGCCGCCGTCCTCCCAATTGCCGGTAGACTCATAAAGCTTCCTTAATAGGTGGTGAACAGCGCGCGCCGTTCAGGGCGAACGGGCGCGCTACGGGTGGTTCTCACGTCGAGCTCGGCTGCTCTCTGCGACTCCGCAGGCCGCGCGGTCCCGGTTCTGCACTCCGGGCCGGCGAATGGCTCGACACTCGACTGCATGGATCGCTCGCGCGCGGTGGGTCTCGCTCGCGCTCGCTGCCGCCTGTTCGGCACCGGGAACACCGCGCATCGACGGCGTGCCCGGTGCACCGCCAAGTCCCGCGGTGCCGTGGACAGTAGCTGTCGCGGCGCAAACACCACCACCGCCTCCGACGCCGCCCCAAGCACCTGGGGCGACCGCCGCCCTTGCCGCCGATTCGGCCGGAACCGGCTCGTCGACGTTCTCACTCACCGACGTCGTCGATCTCGCGCTGCGCAACAATCCTGCAACGCGGCAGTCCTGGGCGCTGGCCCAGGCGGCGGCGAATGATTTCGGCGCAGCGAAAGGCGCCCTGTATCCGGACATCAATGCGAACGTCAACCTCGCCCGTTCGTCGAGCAGCGCAGGCGCGGGCGGAGGGTTCGGCGGAACGAGCGGCGGCGCGGTCGACACGACCGGTACCGGCGGTACACGCGGCGGGCTCGGCGGCGGTGGAACGACCCGGACACAACTCACGCCGGCCATCTCGCTCTCCTATCTGGTATTCGATTTCGGAGGGCGCGCGGGGACGATCGAGGCCGCCAAGCAGCGCGCCATCGCCGCTGACTTGACGCACAACGCGACGATCAACGACGTCGTGCTCGAGGTGGAATCCGACCTTTTCTCATACCTCGCGACGCGGGCGCTGCGCGACGCCGAGATCACCGCCGTGGCCGAGTCGCGCGCCGACACGGCGGCCGCCGAAGCGCGGCTCCGCGTGGGCGTCGGCACCCTCCAGGACGTGTTGCAGACCCGCACGGCGCTGGCGCAGGCGCGCTTTCAGCTCGAGACGCTCGAGGGGACGCTGCTCTCGTCGCGGGGCACGCTGGCGGCGGCGATGGGTCTGCCCGCCAACGCGCGCTTCGACATCCCGATCGTCGCTGCGACCGACACGGTGGCGGAGGTGGCCGCGACGGTCGACACGCTGATCAATCGGGCGATCACGCTGCGTCCCGACCTGGCGGAGGTTCGCGCCGAGGCCGCTGCGCTGGCGCAGGAAATACGCATCGCGCGTTCGGCGGGCTATCCCGCCCTGTCGCTGTCGTCGACGCAGAGCTATGCGCGGACGCTCCAGGGCACGTCGACCAGCGGTCGCAACTCGTCGCTCTCGCTCGGCCTTCAGATTCCCGTATTCAACGGATTTACGCGGGAATACGAAGTTCGGTCGGCGCAGTCGCAGTACCAGGCCGGATTGGCGCGCGTTGCATCGACCGAACAGCAGATCACGGTGCAGGTGTACGCGTCGTACGCCGAGCTTCAGACGGCGCGGCAACGATTGTCGGCGGCCGCCGAGCTGTTGGCCGCGGCGATTCAGTCGGCGCAGGTGGCCACTGGCCGCTATCGCGAAGGGGTCGGCACGATCGTTGACCTTCTCTTGGCGCGGAGCGCGCTCGATCAGGCGCGCGCCGAAGACATACAGGCGCGGTGGGAGTGGCGGATCGCGCTCACGCAGCTGGCGCACGATGTCGGCTCGCTCGATACGGCGGGCCGTCCCAACGTTCCACTCGGCGCTCCGCCGGGGAATCGATGATGTCATGGGTCGCTCGTTCGACGCGCCGGAGTCCGCGCGATGTAGGCTTGGTGGTAGCAGTGGTGCTGCTTGTCGCGACTGCCGCCTGCGGGAAGAGCGCGGCGGCGCACAAACCGCCGTCGACGCCGGTGCGTGTGGCCGCGGCGACTCGGATCAACGCGCCGGTCACGGTGTTGGCGAGCGGCGTGGTCGAGCCGATGCAGACCGTCGCCGTCACGACGCAGGTGAGCGGATCGCTGCTCGACGTGTTGTTTGCCGAAGGGCAGTTCGTGCACAAAGGGCAGCCGCTGTTTCATATCGATCCGAGGCCGCTGCAGGCCGCGGTCGATCAGGCGCACGCGGCGTTGACGCGGGATCAGGCGCAGGCCGAAGCGGCCCGCCGCGACGACGTGCGGTACAAGACGCTGGCCGACATGGGCTACGTGAGCCGCTCACAGTCGGACCAGATGCACGCCGCGGCTCAAGCGCAGGCAGCGACCGTGCAGGCGGATCAAGCTGCGTTGCGCGCCGCGCAGGTGAACCTCGGGTTCGCAACGATCCGGGCGCCGATTGATGGACGTACGGGAAGCATTCTCGTTCGACGCGGCAACAACGTGAGCCCAAACGGCGGACCGCTGGTCGTGATCAACCAACTGAGTCCCGTGCTTGTCCGCTTTCCAGTTCTGGAATCAGACTTTCCGGCCATGCAGGCGGCGGTCGCGGCGCATCCGCTGCCGGTGACGGCCGGATCGAGCGACAGCACGCAAGCGGCGGAGCAGGGGCAGCTCACCTTCCTCGACAACGCGGTCGACTCGCTCACCGGCACGGTGACGGGCAAGGCCAGCTTCGCGAACGCGTCGCACCGGCTGTGGCCGGGCGAGCTGGTGTTTCTCACGATTCAGCTGCGCGTCGAGTCGGGCGCGATCGCGGTGCCGACGGACGCGATTCTCACCGGCCAGCAGGGGCCGTATGTGTTCGTCATCGACAGTGTGAACGCGGCGAAGATGCGTCCGGTGCTGCCCGGCTTGCAGGTCGGCGATTTGACGGTGGTGCGGCGCGGCGTCGCGGTTGGCGAGCGGGTCGTGATCGACGGACAATCGCGGCTCAACAACGGATCGCGCGTGGCGATCGTCTCGACGGGGAGCGATACCGGCGCCGCGTCGCTGGGCAGCGCCGGCACAGCGAGCGGTCAGAGCGAAGCTGGCGACGTCGTGGCGGGCCGCGCGGGCGGATCGGGCAGTGCGTCGCGAAGTCCGACCGTCGGCGGCGCGTCGGCTGGCGCAGCGGGGCGGGGAGGAGCGAACGCGCCGGCCGTTACGCCACCGCCGCCGTTCCGCAGCGGCCCGACGACCACGCCGATCGGTCCAACGGCGACGCCCACGACGCCCACGACGCCGGCGCCGCCCACGCCGCCCACGACGACGGGACGTCCGCCAACGTCGGGCACGACTCCGCCAACCGCCGGCCGTCCGCCGATCCGGCCATGAACGTCTCCGAACGCTTCATTCGCCGGCCGGTCATGACGATTCTCGTCATGGCCGGCATCATCGTGTTCGGCATCGTCACCTATCGCAGCCTGCCGATCAGCGACCTGCCGACGGTCGACTATCCGACGATCAGCGTGAGCGCTGGACTGCCCGGCGCGAGCCCACAGACGATGGCCGCGGCGGTGGCGACGCCGCTCGAGAAGCAATTCTCGACGATCGCCGGCATCGACAACATGACGTCGACGTCGAGCCTGGGCTCGACGTCGATCACGCTGCAGTTCTCGCTCGATCGCGACATCGACGCGGCCGCTCAAGATGTTCAGGCGGCCATCGCGAAGACGCTCCGCCAGCTGCCGCAGGGCATCGCGCCGCCGTCGTACCAGAAGTCGAATCCCGCGGCGTCGCCGATTCTCTTCTTCGCGCTCACGTCACCGACGATGTCGCTCACCCAGCTCGACGAGATCGGTGAATCGCTGATCGCCCAGCGGCTCTCCATGGTCAGCGGCGTGGCGCAGGTGCAGGTGTTCGGATCGGCGAAATACGCGGTGCGAATCCAGCTCGACCCGACGGCGCTCGCCTACCGCAAGATCGGCATCGACGAGATCCCGGCGGCGGTGAGCGCGCAGAACGTCAGTCAACCGACCGGGGTGCTGTGGGGCCCGACGACCGCGTACACATTGCAAGCGAGCGGACAGCTTCAGAACGCCGCCGAATTTCGCGCCATGACCGTGGAATACCGGAACGGCGCCGCCGTGCAGCTGGGCGCGCTCGGCCGAGTGATCGACGACATCGAGAACAACCGGAACGCGAGCTGGTTCAACGGCGTCCGCGCGATCGTGCTCGCCGTGCAGCGGCAGCCGGGGACGAACACCGTTGCCGTCGCCCAGGACGTTCGCACCGAGCTGGCGGCGATGAGCAGCGAGATACCGAGCAGCGTGAAAGTCGAGACGCTGTTCGACCGGTCGGTCGGCATCCAGCAATCGGTGAGCGACGTCAAGCGCACGCTGTTCCTCACGCTCGGGTTGGTCGTGGTCGTGATCTTCCTCTTCCTGCGCAACGTCTGGGCGACGTTGATCCCGAGTTTGGCGCTGCCTCTGTCGGTGATCGGCACGTTCCCGATCATGTACCTGCTCAACTACAGCCTCGACACGCTGTCGCTGATGGCGCTCACGCTCGCCGTGGGGTTCGTGGTCGACGACGCGATCGTGATGCTCGAGAACATCGTCCGCCACATGGAGATGGGAAAGCCGCCGATGGAGGCGGCGATCGAGGGGGCGGCCGAGGTCGGCTTCACGATTCTCTCGATGACCCTCTCGCTCACGGCGGTGTTCATCCCGCTGCTCTTCTTGGGCGGCATCGTCGGCCGGCTGTTTCGGGAGTTCGCGGTCGTCATCGCCACGGCCATCCTGGTATCCGGCGTCGTGTCGCTGACGTTCACGCCGATGTTGTCGAGCCGCTTCCTGCGTTCGCACAAGGAGGAGCGCCACAACCGCTTCTACGTCGCCATCGAGCGGGGATGGGACTGGCTCCTTGGCCAGTATCAGTGGACGCTCGACTGGGTGATGGACCATCGCGGCACGACGATGGTGTTTTCGCTCCTCGTGCTCGTCGGCACCGTCGTGCTGTTCAAGGTCATCCCGACCGGGTTCATCCCCGATCAGGACACGGGGCAGATGAACATCAGCACCCAGGCGGCGCAGGGGACGTCGTTCGACGATATGGTGCGGCGCCAGCAGCAGGTCGCGTCGATCGTGCAGCACGATCCCAATGTGCAGTCGTTCATGTCGACGGTCGGCGGCGGATTTGGATCGTCGGGATCGAACAGCGGCCGCGTCACCGTCATTCTCAAGCCGCTCGGGCAACGCCTGCCGGCGCAGGACGTGGCGACGGAGCTGCGCGGCAAGCTGTCGCACATTCCGGGCGTCACGGCGTTCCCGTCGATCCCGCCCGCGATCCAGATCGGCGGCCGGCAGTCGAAGAGCCAATACCAGTTCACGATGCAGGCGGCGGACGTGGCGACGCTCTACGCCGCATCGCAGAAACTGCTCGACGCCGCGAAGAAGTCGTCGCTGCTCGCCGACGTGACGAGCGACATGCAGAACGACAACCCGCAGGTCGACGTGACGATCGATCGCACGCGCGCCGCCGCGTTCGGCGTGACCGCCGACCAGATCGAGAGCTCGTTGTACGACGCATACGGCTCGCGGCAGATCTCGACGATCTTCACGCCGAGCAACGAGTACGAGGTGATCATGGAGCTCTTGCCGCAGTATCAGCAGGATCTCTCGGCGCTCGGACTGCTGTTCGTGAAAGGGTCGGGCGGGAATCTCGTCCCGCTCAAGGCGGTGGCGACGCTCGGCAAGAGCGTCGGTCCGGTGACGATCAATCACTCGGGGCAGATGCCGTCGGTGACGATCTCATTCAATCTCGCGCCGGGCGTCTCGCTCGGCGCCGCGACGGCTGAAGTGCAGCGACTCGCGATCACCAACCTGCCGTCGGGCATCACCACCGCGTTCTCGGGCACGGCGCAAGTGTTCCAGTCGACGCAAGCCGGGCTGCTCGTGCTCGTCGTGCTGGCGATCTTCGTCATCTACACGGTCCTCGGCATTCTCTACGAGAGCTTCATCCACCCGATCACGATTCTCTCAGGGTTGCCGTTCGCGGCGTTCGGCGCGCTGCTGGCGCTCTGGCTCTTTCACATCGAGCTCACGGTATTCGCGTTCGTGGGGATCATTCTCCTCATCGGCATCGTGAAGAAGAACGCGATCATGATGGTCGACTTCGCGATCGAGGCGGAGCGCAGCGATCACAAGCCGGCGGCCGAGTCGATCGTGCAGGCGGCGCACGTACGATTCCGGCCGATCATGATGACGACGGTCGCGGCATTGGTCGGGACGCTGCCGGTGGCGATGGCGACGGGGATGGGCTCGGAGACGCGGCGGCCGCTCGGCATCGCGGTGGTCGGCGGGTTGGCGTTCTCGCAGCTGATCACGCTCTACGTGACGCCGGTGGTGTACACGTACCTCGATCCGTACAACCGGCGGCTCGAGCGGAAGCTGGCGCGCGACAAGCGGAAGCAGACGAGTGAGACGGGGGGGCAGATCGATCTGGCGCTGCCTGGGGCGGGGCCTGTTTGAGTGTGGAACGGCCGCTCGGGGCGTTGCAACGGCGGCGACATACACGAAAGCCGCTCGGGACGTTCCACAGACAAGAGCGGGGATACGGATTCAACGGATAGCAGCGCGGATTGAACGGATCGATCGTAGTGGCGCTGGAGATCGCGACACGGGGTCGAAATGCTTGTTGGGTTGCGGGGGAGGCTGGGGTGAGCCATGGATAATGCGTCGCGGGGCTGAGTCCCATCCGATCCACGATCCACGAGCCACGAGCAATGCGCTTCCTCCTGTTGAGTCTCGTTCCCGTCGCCGCGATGAGTGCGCAGCAAGTCGTACCGGTCGCCAGTGAAGCGAAGCATCACCGGGTATTCGAGAACTCGCATACACAGGTGTACGATGTCGTCGTGCCGGCCGGCGACTCGACGCTCTATCACGTGCACGCCAATGATTATGTGTATGTGACGTTTGGCGCGGCGTCGCTCGAAGCGCAGGCGCTCGGTAGCACGGCCGCGAAACTGGATCTGGCCGACGGTGAGGTGCGGTTCACCAAAGGGCCGATCACGCATCGCGTGCTCAATCCGTCGAGCACGCCGTTTCACAACCTCACGATCGTTGTGCTGGAGCCGGCGCACGTGGTGCTCGCGCCGCGTGCTGCGGGGGACAGCGTGCTGGAGAACGATCGTGTGCGCGTGACGCGGTTAGTGCTCGAACCGGGGGCGCCGGCCGTGCGTCAGACCCATCGCGGCCCGTGGCTCGCGGTGGTCGTGCATGGCGGTGCGCTCGGTCGGACGGCAGTCGCGCCGGGATGGTACCGGTGGTATGAGGCGGGGCGGGGCGAAACCATCGTCAACGCCGGCGACTCGCCGCTCGAGCTGGTGGAGATCGAGTGGAAGTGAAGGTCCGGTTGAATAGAGCAGTGCTCTTTAGCGTTTCTCGATGTGATTCTCTTGCGCGTTCACGGCTTGCCATTGTCCATCGCGCCGCGCAAAGACATCGGTGAATGCCGTCCGATCGACCTTCCCGTTGGCGTCCGTCGCCCGAACGATGCCCGTCGCGATGCCGATGTCGCCGTAGAGGCGCACGGTGAGCGCCTCGAACGCGTAGTGGCTGCCCGGCGACGGTTTGTACTTCACGGCGTAATGGATGTGCTGCGCCTTGGTGAGAAGGTCGCCGGTCGGCACCACGTGCACGAAGTCCGGCGCCAAGATCTGCGCGAGCGTCGCCGAGTCGTGTTCGGCGGCGAGCCAGCGACCCTCGAGCGCGACGAGCGCGGTGCTGTCGGCCTGCGGCCGAGACTGAGCGATCAGGCGCGCCTGAACGGGGGCGGCGAGGAGGGCCGCGGCGGCGAGGAAGGTCACCCGCGTCGGTTGGGATAGCATGATCTTGACAGTATTGCCATGAGCCTTGACGCGGGACCCGCGCGGCTCAAGTCTTGGTGCCCGTCCGAGGGTGTCGATTTTCCCCACTCCCGTTCGTCGTTTAGGCAGAAGACCGCCCGAGACCAC
>DATNAT010000070.1:0-6414 GCA_035572355.1 Gemmatimonadaceae bacterium | reverse complement strand
GTTCACGTTGTCGGTCAGGTCCTTCCAGGTGCCGCTCACCCCCTGCACGCTGGCCTGGCCACCGAGGATTCCTTCCGTGCCCACCTCGCGCGCTACGCGCGTCACTTCGCTGGCAAACGCCGAGAGCTGATCGACCATCGTGTTGATCGTGTTCTTGAGCGCGAGCACCTCGCCTTTTGCCTCGACCGTGATCTTGCGCGACAGATCGCCCTTGGCGACGGCGGTCGTGACGTCGGCGATGTTCCGAACCTGATTGGTCAGGTTGTTCGCCATCCCGTTCACGTTCTCGGTCAGCGACTTCCAGGTGCCGGCCACGCCGGGCACGTTCGCCTGGCCGCCGAGCACGCCCTCCGTGCCGACCTCTCTCGCCACCCGGATCACCTCGCCGGAGAACGAGTTGAGCTGATCGACCATCTTGTTTACGACTTCTTTGATCTGAAGAATCTCACCCTGCGCCTCGACGGTGATCTTGCGCGTCAGGTCGCCGTTGGCGATCGCCGTCGCCACCGCGCTCACGTCGCGCAGCTGCACGGTGAGGTTGGCCGCCATGCCGTTCACGTTCTCGGTCAGGTCGCGCCAGGTGCCGCTCACGCCTTCGACTCGCGCCTGACCGCCGAGTTTCCCTTCGGTGCCCACTTCCTTGGCGACGCGCGTCACCTCGCTCGCGAAGGCGTTGAGCTGATCGACCATCACGTTGATCGTGTTCTTGAGCTCGAGCACTTCGCCCTGCACGTTCACCGTGATCTTGCGCGACAGGTCGCCCTTGGCGACGGCGGTCGTGACGTCGGCGATGTTGCGCACCTGAGCGGTGAGGTTGCCGGCCATCGCGTTCACGTTGTCGGTCAGCCCCTTCCAGGTTCCCGCCACGCCGGGCACGTTGGCCTGACCGCCCAGCACACCTTCGGTGCCGACCTCTCTCGCCACGCGACTCACTTCGTCGGCGAAGATGCGCAGCTTCTCGACCATGTTGTTGATCGTGTCCTTCAAGTCGAGCACTTCGCCCCGCGCTTCGACCGTGATCTTCTGCGACAGGTCGCCGTTCGCGACGGCCGTCGTCACCAGCGCGATGTTGCGGACCTGATTCGTCAGGTTCGCCGCCATGCCGTTCACGTTCTCGGTGAGATCCTTCCACGTTCCCGCCACGCCGGGCACGTTCGCCTGGCCACCGAGGATGCCCTCCGTTCCCACCTCGCGCGCCACGCGCGTCACCTCCGACGCAAAGCCGGAGAGCTGGTCGACCATCGTGTTGATCGTGTTCTTGAGCTCGAGCACCTCGCCGCGCACTTCGACGGTGATCTTCTGCGACAGATCGCCGTTCGCCACCGCCGTCGTGACCACGGCGATGTTGCGCACCTGATTCGTCAGGTTCGACGCCATCGCGTTCACCGAGTCGGTGAGGTCCTTCCAGGTGCCGGCCACACCCGGCACGTTGGCCTGTCCGCCCAGCACGCCTTCGGTGCCGACCTCGCGCGCCACGCGCGTCACTTCGCTCGCAAAGGCGTTGAGCTGATCCACCATCCGGTTAACCGTCGAGCCAATGCGGAAGAACTCGCCCTGCACCTGCTTTCCTTCGATCTCCAGCTCGACCTTCTGCGACAGGTCACCCTCGGCGACCGCCTTGATCACTCGCGACACTTCGGACGTCGGCTGTACCAGATCTGTGATGAGGCTGTTCACCGCGTCGACCGACGTGACCCACTGCCCGCCGACGCCCGCCAGCTGCACCCGATCGCGCATCTTGCCCTCGCGCCCGACCGACGTGCTCACCCGCCCGATCTCTTCGGCGAGCCGCGACTGCTTCTGCACGACGCTGTTGAAGACATCGATGATGTCGGCCAGCAGCGGATCGCCGTTCGCCGCCAGCTGCACGGAGAAATCGCCCGCGTTCACCGCGCGCAACCCGGCGAGCAGCCGATGCAGCGATCGTTCGCGCGACGCGCGTCGATCGGTCGTCGGCCGCTCGACGATGTCGACGTCGGCCGGCGCCGCGTGGGCGCCCGCGCTCGCGTGCTTCCGCGCGCCTTTCTTCCCGCGCCGCGAGCCATTGCCTCCGCTTCGTCCGACGCGGCCGGCGTCGTCCGGCTCGCGTGTCGTGTCTACTTCACGCTCGAATACGTCCGGACCATCGCCAACGCCCACGGTCAGCTCCTGATGCGCGAGGGAGAATCGATGCCGACAGCCACCGAGTCGAAGCGGTGGCGAACGGGTCGTCATCTGAGAGGTGCACGGCCTGCTACTTCAAGAGTGATGCCGGCCTCGGCTAGCGAGATTTCCGCGCGGCGCCTGGTCGAGCCCGCCACAGAATCGGGTGCGCCGACGGCAACGAGCCCAGTCCTGAGGGCTGAGTCAGCCCTGGAGCAGGCTCAGGTGCGGCCAGTCATGAATCGAACCGGTATCCCGCCGTTCCGCGTGCGAACGCGTGCGCTCAACTCGAGCTCTGTTTGCCGTTCGAGCGTCGGATTGGCAGAGACGAGCGCTACGTCCCACCCCGCTCGCGCGCGACGTGCGACGTGGCCCAGCTGCGCATACAGATCTCGCAATCGACCGGCCTCGCCGACACGGACGCCGTATGGAGGATTCGTCGCCACGAGTCCCGGTCCAACTGCCGCCGCGAGCGCGGAGATCGGTTGAACCGCCCAACGAACATCGGCCGCGACGCCGGCCCGTTCCGCGTTCGCCTGTGCGGCGGTGATCGCGCCAGCGTCCCGGTCGTAGCCTTCGATCGAAACCGGAGAGTGCGGCAGCTCTCCGGAGCGCGCGTCGTCAACGATGCTCGCCCAAGCCCTCGCATCGTGTTCAGGCCACCGTTCGAATGCGAACGATCGCGCACGCCCCGGGGCCATGCGTCGCGCCAGCATCGCCGCCTCGATCGGGATCGTCCCCGATCCACACATCGGGTCGACGAGCGGTGTGTCGCCCTTCCAGTCCGCGGCCAGCAACAGGGCCGCGGCGAGCGTTTCGCGGAGCGGGGCCTTTGCCAGCGCCCGCCGGTAGCCGCGACGATGCAGCAGCTCTCCGGAGCTGTCTGCGCTCACAGTGCACTCGTCGTGTACGAGCCGCACGACGAAGAGTTGGCGAGCCGCCTTGGCGTCCGGTGCATCGAGCGGCTCGTCGTCGGGCTCGTCGCCCTTGTCGGCCGACGACGATGCGTCCACGACCACACCCTTCACCCGCCGGCCGATCGACTCCACAAATCGTTCGGCCACCGCGTCGCTGTGGTAGAGCTTCGATTTCCGGCAGGTCACACGCAGCGCGACCGTGCGGCCGGGCGGCAGGAACCGCTCCCACGCTATGCGCTTTGCTTGGAGCTCGAGCTCGTAGAAGGCGGTCGCCCGGAAGCGCGCCGCGCGCACCACCACGCGGCTCGCCGATCGCAACCAGAGATTCGCGCGGGCGATCGACGTCGCATCACCGCGCCACGAAACGCCCCCTCCATCGCGCGGCACGCGCGCATCGAGGCCCAACGATCGCACCTCGCCGGCGCAGATTGGCTCGAGGCCGGGGGCGGTGACGGCGAAGCAGTCGAGCTGGCTGGCGACGGTGGCGGGAGACATGCGACGAATGCTACTCGCGCCTCCGTCGATCCGCGGCGCAGTGACCGAGTGCGCACGCGTCAGGTTGAGCTGGTATGACATTACCTCACGCCAGGCTCGGCGCGATGGGCGCCGCGGCTCTGATCATCGCCGCCTGTGCCGCGCGCGCCACGTCTTCCGATTCGCCCGTCGCCAACGACCCGTTCGGCACGCTGAACGGCGCCGCGGTCGAGCTCGAGAGCAGCGGCGGCTTCGCGGCGCTCGCGACTGTGTACCAGGCGGCGCACGACGACCGACGCTACGCCTACGCGCAGCGGCATATCTGTTCGACGAACTGCGGCGCGCCGCTCGACTCCGCGTCTGGCACGCTCGCGCCAAACGTGGCGGATTCGCTCTTCTCGATCGTGGCGGCCGCCTCGTCCGAGCTCAAACCAGACTACGGCACTTCGGTCGGCGGCGCCGACATGCTCGACTACACCCTGCGCATGACGATCGAAGGTCGGACCAAGACGGTCCACGCCGACGACGGCACGATGCCCGACGCCATGCGCCGGGTCGTCGACGCCCTTCGCGGCATTGTCGCGGCTGCGCGGAAATAACGCAGCAGTCGTATCCGGTCCCTTGGCCAGCCGGCGCTCAAGCCGCGCCAATCTGACAAACCGACCGCGCACGGGCTGCCGTCATGATCGACGGTGGCCGGCGTGCTTTGCCAGTTTGGCCAATTCGGCCGGCATGCCGGCTGCTTGCCTCGCGCCCGAACGCCGGTGGTCATGCACCGTCGCCGGCGTGGTCGCGTTCAATCGCGGAAACACGGTGCACTTCACAATGGAGGGTTCACCATGCTTACCAGCCGTACTCTGAACTCGACGCTCGATCGCATGCTCACGCTCAACCGTGCCGTCGACCAGGCGGTCAACGCGGCGTTCGCCGAGAATCGCGTCTGGATCCCGGCGATCGACGTCGTCGAGCGGAAGGACGCGTATCTCCTCGTCGCCGAGCTGCCTGGCGTCGACCATTCGCAGCTCGACATCAGCTTCGAGCAGAACGTGCTGACCATTCGCGGCACCAAGCGTTCGTCGTTCGAGCCGTCGCATGCCGGCGAGATTCGCGTGTTCGCCGCCGAGCGTGTCACGGGCACCTTCGAGCGATCGGTTCGACTTCCCGAATTCGTCGACGGCGACGCGATTGGCGCGCGGTTCGACAATGGCTTGCTCACGGTGACCGTGCCGAAAGCCAAAGCGGCGCAGCCTCGCCGTATCGAGATCTCCACCGCAGACCACACGACGCAGATCTCCAACTCGAGCGACAACTAAGCCGCGGCCCATCGTCTTCGAATCTCGACGTTCGGCGGCGGTACCCGATCGACGCGGCCTCACGCTCCACGCGTGAGGCCGCTTGTTCATTTGGCGGTCCGGTTCGTGCCCTGATGTGGCCCGATGCCGCAGACACTTCTGACCAGAGCGCGGCGCGTACTCGTCGAGCGCTTTGGTCATGCCGATTTTCAGAAAGGCCAGTGGGAACCAATCCGCGCCGTGCTCGAGGGACAGGACGCGCTCGTCGTCATGCCGACAGGGAGCGGCAAGTCGCTCGTCTACCAGCTCCCGGCGTTGCTCCTGCCGGGGCTCACGGTCGTCGTCAGCCCGCTCATCGCGCTGATGAAAGACCAGCAGGACAAGCTCGCCGCGCAGGGTGTCGACGCGTTGGCCATGCACTCGCACCTTTCGGATGCGCAGGCGCGCGACCTCGCCGACCGTGTGAGCGATGGCGCGGGTGAGATGCTCTATCTCACACCGGAACGCTTCAAGGATCGCGATTTCTTCGAGCGGCTGCTCACGCGCACGGTCAGCTTGTTCGTGATCGACGAAGCGCACTGCGTGAGCCAATGGGGGCACGATTTCCGGCCCGACTATCTCGCGCTCGGCTCGATCGCCCGCCGGCTCGGCCGCCCGCCGATCCTCGCCCTCACCGCCACGGCGACGCGCGACGTGCGCGACGACATCGCGCGGCAGCTTGGCATGCAGGATCCGCACATCACCGTGACCGGCTTCGCGCGCCCGAATCTCCGGTTCGACATCAAACGCACGGTGAATCAGACGATGAAAGACGCCACGCTCGTCGAGATGCTCCGCGACGAGCCAGGCGTCGGCGTGGTCTACGTGGCGACGGTGCGCGAAGCCGAGCGGCTGCACGAGTTGCTGTCACCGCAGCTCCCGATCGGGCTCTACCACGGCAAGCTGGCGGGCGCCGAGCGCAAGCAGGCGCAGGATCGATTCATGGCCGACGAGTTCAAGGCCATCATCGCGACGAACGCCTTCGGCCTCGGCATCGACAAGCAGGACCTTCGCTTCGTCATCCACTATCACTTTCCGGGATCGGTCGAGTCCTACTATCAGGAGGCCGGCCGCGCCGGCCGCGACGGGCTTCCAGCGCGATGCACGCTCTTCTATCGCGTCGAGGACAGCCGGGTGCAGTCGTACTTTCTCGGCGGCAAGTATCCCGACGTCGAAGAAGCCGCTCACGTGGCGATCGTGCTCGAGCAGGTTCCGCTCGCCGAAACCGTCAAGCTCGACGACCTCGCCGACCAGTCGGGCGTGGCGCGGCGCAAAGCGCGGATCGTGCTCGCCCTGCTCAAGCGCCATGGTCTGGTGCGCGAGTACCGCGGCGGCGCGTGGGAGCGGCTGCAGTCGAAGCTCACCTCGATCGACTTGAGTGCCGACCTCACGGACTACGAGCAGCGGCGCGCGCAGGATCGGGCGAAGCTGCGCGCGATGATCAATTACTGTCAGAGCGCGCAGTGCCGCACGCGCTTCATCCTCGAGTACTTCGGCGAATCGATCGATCCCGAGTGGAAGTGCGGCAACTGCGACGCCTGCGACGGGGA
>DATNAT010000069.1:0-4551 GCA_035572355.1 Gemmatimonadaceae bacterium | reverse complement strand
GAAGACACAGGCGCTGCTTCCGTCGCGTGCGACTGCCTCGGCCGCCCCGCCGCCGACGGGTCGCGCGAGCTCGCGGCGAAACACGACGTGGCGCTCGACCTCGGCGAACCCGATCGCGCGGTGCGCGCGATGGCTCGCCTCATTCTCGAGCAGCGCATCGGAAGCCATCTCGCGATACCCGTTCCGACTCGCCCACATCTCCGCGGCCGCGACCAGCGCTCGTCCGACGCCCGAGCGCCGAACGTCGGAATCGACGTACCAGGCCTCGAGGTACCCGACCGGGGAAGTCTCGCATCCGTCCGCATAGGCTCGAGCTGCAGTCTCGACGAAACCGGCGAGCCCGCCCTCCGGTCGTTCGGCGACGAACACGGCGGCATCGAACCGCGAGCGGAACGCATGCATGCCGGCGGCGATCTCGCCCGCCGGCTCGTTCGGAAAAAGCTCGCCGCTCATCCGCAGCCATTCGTCCCAATCAGAGTCCTGATATGGGCGCACGCGCACGCCGTCGCCGCGCGGCTGAGCGTTCGGCCGCGCCGGCGCGCTCATCGGGGCGAGCCCGTCGGATAGAGCTGCTCTTCCGGGATCGTGTACCAGCCGAGCAGGTAGAGCAGAAGCCCTGGAAAACCGCCCGATAGGATGCTGAGCAGAATGTAGGAGAGCTTGACCTTGAACGGGTCGAGCCCGAAGTAGTTCGCGACGCCGGTCAACACGCCGGCGAGCGTTCCGTCGACTGTATCGCGCCGCAGCACATATTGATTCTCGAACACCGTCCCCCCTTTAGTCGGTGTCTCGGCCGGCGCCGATCGCGCCGATCGTCCGGTCCCTCTGCGCCAACGTATCTCGCTCGCCATCGTCCAACGCCGTGTCGCCAGCGGACTCGAGCGCTTCGTAGGCCGAACGTGTCGGCCAAGCCGCGACGCCCCGCAATCGCGCCGTAACCTCGGTCGCGCCGACGACGGTGCCGAGTGCGGCGAGAAGGTCGAGCGCGTGCTTGGGCGCTAGGAAGAACTCGACGCCCGCGGCCACGGCGAGCACCGCCGTGACCAGCCATAACCCCGACATCGGCGCATGCGCCAGCCACGCCGCCCATTCTGCAAAGGCGCGCGACCGCTCGAGCAGTCTAGTCCAGCGGGAACGGCTCATGATGCTTCCTCGTCGTGCGGCCAGGCGCGCTGGCGGCGGGCGCGGGCGTTTCGGCGCCATCTCGAATCTACAAGACGCTAACGGCGCGTGCCTTTCGGTTGACGCGGCTGGTGGCGAGTTTGTTTCAATACCGTCGCGCCCGCATTCCGGCCGCGATCACCGGAGCAAGGCCACATGTTCATATCGCTGCTCGCCGCGAGAGTCGCCGCCTTCGTCAAGCCGTGGAGCCTCGCGCTCGCCGCGGTTCCGCTGCTCGTCGCTCCTGCTGCGCCGCCGCTCTACACGCCGCGCCAGATCAAGCTCGCCTACGACCACGGCACGCGTTCGCTCGACGGCAAACCCGGAGCGAAGTACTGGCAGAACCACGGCCGGTACACGATCACCGTCACCGCCGCGCCTCCCGATCGGATGATCACGGGCAGCGAGCAGATCACCTACGCCAACGAGAGCCCGGACACGCTCACGCGATTGGTGTTCAAGCTCTTTCTCAACATTCACCGGCCTGGCGCGCCGCGCGTCGGCAACGCCGCCGAGGACTATCTGACGAGCGGCGTGCACATCGATGCGTTCTCGGTCGACGGCAAGGCGACGGCCTGGCCGAACGATCCGCGCTACGCCACCTGGCAGCCGATCGCCCTGCCGGCGCCGCTCGCCCCGCACGACTCGGTTCGCCTGGCGATCGATTGGCATTATGAGATCTCGAAGCAGGCGAATCGCGAAGGAATGATCGACTCGACCACCTATTACCTGGCCTATTTCTATCCACGCGTCGCCGTCTACGACGACTACAACGGCTGGGATACGATGGACTTCACCGACGAGCAGGAGTTCTACAGCGACTTCAACGACTACGACGTTACGGTGCGTGTTCCGGCGAATTACATCGTCTGGGGCACGGGCACGCTGCGCAACGCCGGCGCGCTGCTCCAGCCGGAATACCTGCGCCGGTTTCAATCGTCGTTCACGACCGACCAGACGGTGCGGGTCGCCACCAAGGCGGAGCTCGCGACGCACGGCGTCACGGCGCAGTCGTCGCAGAACGCCTGGCACTTCACGGCGTCGGACATCCCCGACATGGCGTTCGGGCTGAGCGACCACTACGACTGGGACGCCGGCAGCGTCGTCGTTGACGACGCGACACATCGGCGCGCCAGCGTGCAGGCGGCGTACAATGATACTGCCGCCGATTTTCATCACATGGTGCAGATGGGGCGGCACGCGCTCGATTTTCTGTCGCATCAGTGGCCCGGCGTGCCCTATCCCTACGAGAAATCGACGGTGTTCCAGGGCGGCGCCGGCATGGAATACCCGATGATGGTCAACGACGAGTCGTATGCGGACACGAGCTTTGCGAGCTTCGTCGCCGCGCACGAGATGGCGCACACGTACATGCCCTTCTACATGGGCATCAACGAGACGCGCTACGGATTCATGGACGAAGGATGGGCCACCACCTTCGAGTACCTGTTCAATCGCGTCGACATGGGACCCGCCGCGGCCGACAAGTTCTACGAGCAGTTTCGAATCAACGGCTGGGCCCACGACCCGTCGCCGCTCGAGGATCTGCCGATCATCACGCCCGAAGACATGCTCAAGAATCAGGCGTATGGCAACAACGCCTACGGCAAACCATCTCTGGGCTATCTCGCCGTGAAGGAATTGCTCGGCGATTCACTGTTCAAGAAGGCGCTGCACGAATACATGGATCGTTGGCACGGCAAACATCCCACGCCCTGGGATTTCTTCTACACCTTCAACGACGCGTCGGGAAAGGACCTCGACTGGTTCTGGAACAACTGGTTCTTCAGCGACGGATACATCGACTTGGCGGTGCGGGCCGTGACCCGGACGCGCACCGGCTACACGGTGCAGGTCGACAACCTCGGCGGCTTCGATGCACCGTTCGACCTGCGTGTTCGCTACACAGACGGAACCGGTACGACGATTCGCGAATCGCCGGCCTTCTGGCAGAGCAATGCCGCGCACGGCACGATCACGCTCGCGACGAGCCGCGCCGTGCGCTCGGTCGCGCTCGACGGCGGCATCTTCGTCGACGCCGACTCGACGAACAATGTGTGGAACGCGAAGTAGTGCGGCGGTCCGGCCGAGTAGCGATCACGCTCCGGCGCCGACCACCTCGCGGCCCGGCGCGCGATCTCGTTCGCGCATGGCGAGCAGCGCACCGTTGAACACGTAGGGCCGCCGAGCACGATCGACGCCGAATTCCGGCCGGTACTGATCGCGAACCTCGGCGAGCGGTCGGAGCATCAACTCGCTCGACTTGGCCACGCACTCGAGCACGAAGGTCGTGCCTCCGTCGCGCAGCACGACCCACACGTGGCCCACGCGCCCGCCGTCGTCGTGCCGAACGGTGCCCGACACGAGGTCGGCGTCCATCCCCAGCTCGACGAGTTTGCGCCAGGCCCAAATGGCGTGGTCTTCGCAGTCGCCGCGCCGCAGCTCCTCGAACGTGCAGGGATGCTGCCAGAAGTCGGGTTCGTGGAACAGCGCGGTGTCGTTCGCATACTGGCAGCCGAGCAGCCAGTCCTGGATCTCGCCGATCGATGCGACGCGCACGGCGCTCTCACCCTCGAAATACCAGGCGAAATCGTGCCGGCTTCCGCGGCCGAACGCCGTGGGCGGCACGCCGTACTCCCAGCGCGCCCACGCGTCGCCGATCGAGAGACGTGACAGGACCACGCGCCGGATCCAAGCGCGAACGCTCGAGACGGCGCGGCGCGGCGCCAAGTACGTACGAAATGACGTCGGCATCCCGGGAAACTCGGTGGCGACCGTCGAAAAATCTACTCGATCGCCGCTGCGAGTGCCGTCGGCGCTCAGCGATTCAGCCAGTACGACATCTTGACCAGAAAGGTATTCGCCGGATGCAGCCGCATCAGATCGCGCACGTCGCCGCCGAAGTCGTGCGTGCCCTCGAACGGCAGGGACCCCTGCCGGCCTTCGTTCCAGACGACGAACAGCGTCGAGCCAGGCCGGTACTCCCACCGGAATACCAGGTTCGATTGGAATTCCTTGAAGTTGAAGCCGCCGGGGTTGTTCGTTACCGCCGTGTCGCCGTACGCGGCGAATCGCGCGTCGTAGCTCGAGGCGCGCGGCGTCGCCGACAGCTGGCGCACATCGCTGTACGTGCCTTTCGACACGAACGGCTGCGTGTAGACCTGCAACGATACGCTCGGCGTGAAGGTGTAGTTCATGCGGAGCGTCGCCGAGGTCGTCGTCTGATCGAGATGCGCGAAGGTGAAGTGCGTCACCGCCGCCGTATCGGTGAAGTTGCCGTACCACTGGTTGCCGCTCGTGTTGCGCGCCCAGTTCACGGCAACCCCCGAGCTGAAGCGCCCCGACACCTTGTAGTCGAGCTCCGGCCCGACGTTGAGCGACGACGTGTGG
>DATNAT010000068.1:0-2187 GCA_035572355.1 Gemmatimonadaceae bacterium | reverse complement strand
CGGCGCGTCGAGACTGATCGGCTTCGACATGGGCGGGACCTCGACCGACGTGTCGCATTACGCCGGCACGTTCGAGCTTACGGACGAAAGCGTCGTCGCAGGCGTCCGCATTCGGGCGCCGATGATGCAGATCAACACCGTCGCGGCGGGCGGCGGGTCGATTTGCCACTTCGACGGCATGCGCTTCCGGGTTGGCCCTGAGAGCGCTGGCGCCAACCCCGGCCCCGCCTGCTACCGCAACGGCGGGCCGCTGACGGTCACCGACTGCAACCTCTACCTCGGCAGGATCGACCCGGCGCAATTCCCCGCGGTGTTCGGTCCCGGCGGCGACCAGCCGGTCGACCGCGACGCGTCGCGCGCGCGGCTGCAGGAGATCGCCGACCAGCTCGGCGGCACGAAAAGTCTCGAGCAGATCGCGGAAGGATTCCTCGACATCGCCGTCGACAATATGGCCGCGGCGATCCGCAAGATTTCGATCGCCCGAGGCCATGACGTCAGCCGCTACACGCTCGCCTGCTTCGGCGGTGCCGGTGGCCAGCATGCGTGCCGGGTCGCCGATGCGCTCGGCATCGAACGAATCCTTATCGATCCCCTCGCCGGGGTTCTTTCAGCCTACGGCATCGGAATCGCCGACGTGAAGGCGATCCGCGACGCGAGCGTGCTGAGACCGCTCGGTGAAGATTTTTCGGAGGAGCTCGCGGAGCTCGAACGGCGCGCCTGCGACGCGCTCATCGAGCAGGGCATCCATGATGCGCGAATCGAGCTCAATCGCCGAGGGCGCCTCCGCACCATCGGGAGCGACACGACTCTCGAGATTGCAATCGCACCGCCTGACGAGATGCGCCGCGCGTTCGCCGAGCTTCACCGCAAGCGCTTCGGCTATGTGGAGGAGAGCGCCGAGATCATCGTCGATGCGCTGGTGGTTGAGGCGATCGCCCGGACCGAAGCCGGGTTCGCGCAGTCCGCCATCGACGCGCAAAGCGAGATCGTCGACGGCCCGTGCCTGATTTTCGATCCAACCTCGACCATCGTCGTCGAACCCGGCTGGCGTGGCAAACGGGTCGGCGACGGCACCTTGGTTCTGACCCGCGCCGTGCCGCTCGAACGCGGCAAGGCGATCGGCACCGAGGTCGATCCGGTCCAGCTCGAAATCTTCAACAACCTGTTCATGGCCATCGCCGAGGAGATGGGCGTTGCGCTGCAAGCGACGGCGACGAGCGTCAACATCAAGGAGCGGCTCGATTTCTCCTGCGCGATCTTTGATTCGAAAGGCGCGCTGATCGCCAATGCGCCGCACATTCCGGTGCACCTCGGGTCGATGGGCGAGAGCATCCGCCGGATCATCGATACGCGCGGGCGGGGGCGGGACGGGCGCGGGATCCGGCGTGGCGACGCTTACGTGCTCAATGACCCGTATCGCGGCGGGACGCATTTGCCGGATATCACGGTGATCGTCCCCGTCTTCTATGGAGATGAGCAAGAGCCGTCGGCCTTCGTCGCGGCGCGCGGGCATCACGCGGACATTGGCGGAATCGCGCCCGGCTCGATGCCGCCCGACAGCCGCACGATCGCCGACGAAGGCGTGCTGATCGACAATTTCCTGCTCGTCGATGAGGGCCATTTCCGCGAGGCGGAGATGCGTGCGCTGCTCGGCTCGGGCGAATGGCCGGCGCGCAAACCCGACCGCAACATGTCGGATCTGAAAGCCCAGCTCGCCGCCTGCACGCGCGGGGCCGACGTGTTGGCGCAGACTGCGCGCGATTACGGCGCCGACGTGGTCGCCGCCTACATGCGCCATGTGCTCGCGAATGCCGAGGAGTCGGTGCGGCGGCTGCTCGATCGACTCGATGACGGCGCGTTCGATTACGAGATGGACAATGGCGCACACATCCGCGTGAAGATCGGGATCGACAAGCAGGCGCGCTCGGCGACGTTCGATTTCACCGGCACGAGCGAGCAGCTGCCGGACAATTTCAACGCGCCTTATTCGATCGTGCGCGCCGCCTCGCTCTATGTGGTGAGGACGTTGATCGACGACGCAATCCCGATGAACGACGGCTGCCTCCGGCCAATCGATCTGATCGTTCCCGACGGGTCGATGCTCAACCCGAAATATCCGGCCGCCGTTGTCGCCGGAAATGTGGAGACGAGCCAGGTGGTGACCGACGCATTGTTCGCGGCGACCGG
>DATNAT010000067.1:0-3304 GCA_035572355.1 Gemmatimonadaceae bacterium | reverse complement strand
GCGCGTGCCGTCGGGAGAGTAGAGCGGACGCGAGTCGTACGCCGCGTGCGCGACAAGCAGCCGCGCCTCCCCGCCCGCCGCCGGCACCGTCCAGATGTCGCCGCCCGACACGAACGCGATCTCGCGTCGATCGGGCGACATCACCGGCTCGGAAAAAGCCGGCTTGGAGCTGACGTGCGCTGCGTTCTGGGCGACGAGCAGCGGAGCGGGCAGGGCCATGAGCGGCGCGGCGAACGACGATCGCACCGCTGAGCGAGTGATCATCCGGAGGCGACGAGCGAGCATGTGAACCATCTCGTGATCTGACGGGGGCGCGGACCGAGGGGGCGAATGCTTAAGCTAGGCCGCGCCGCGACCGTCGTCGAGTTGGTAGCTTCCAATCGCATGCGCATCGTCACGGTCGATCCTGAACACCCCGACGCCGCGTCCATCGCGCTCGCCGCCACGGTGCTGCGCGCGGGCGGACTCGTCGCCTTTCCCACGGAAACCGTGTACGGGCTCGGCGCCAACGCGCTCGACGCGGCCGCGGTGGAACGCATCTACGCCGCGAAGGGGCGGCCGGAGTACAATCCGCTCATCGTGCACGTCGCCGACGCCGGACAGGTGCTGGAGGTCGCGCGCGAGTTCGACGAGCCCGCGCGCGACCTCGCGGCGCGGTTCTGGCCGGGGCCGCTCACGATCGTTCTGCCGAAGCGCGACGAGGTCCCCGAGTCGGTCACGGCCGGGCTGCCGAGCGTCGGCGTACGCGTGCCGTCGCACCCGATCGCACAAGCGTTGTTGCGGGCGGCGCGCCTTCCGGTCGCGGCGCCGAGCGCGAACCGCTCGATGCAACTCTCGCCGACGACGGCGGCGCATGTCGCCAAGTCGCTTGGCGACGCCGTGGACATCATCCTCGACGGCGGGGCGACGACGGTTGGCATCGAGTCGACCGTCGTGGATCTGACGACCGATCGCGCGACACTGCTCCGCCCCGGCGTGATCTCGGTGCCGGAGATCGAAGCGGTGATCGGTCCGCTCGCGTTGGCAACTCACACGGTGGCCGACGGTGTTGCGCGGCCGTCGCCCGGCCTGATGGAACGGCACTATTCGCCGCGTGCTGAGCTGTACGTCGTCGACGGGGCCGATCTGGCCGCGGCAATCGAAGCGGAGCATGAGCGCGCTCGCAGCGTCGGCGTCGTCGTCATCTTCGAGACGCCAGTCGATCACGCCAGTCGGATCGAGCGGCTACCCCGCGATCCGCTCGGCTATGCGGCGCAGCTGTACAGCGCGCTGCACCGGCTCGACGATGCCGGGTGCGACACGATCATCGTCGAGCGGGTGCCGGGCGGCGCACCGTGGCTCGGAGTGCGCGACCGATTGGCGAGGGCTTCGCGCGGGACGCCCGAGCGCTAGCGCATTACGGTTCGTTGAATCGAGCGCTGCGCGGCGTCAGGAGCAGCAGTCCGGTCCGCAACAGCGCTCGCTTTCACGCTGCCCGAGCGGCGCCGGCTTTCGCGCGCGAATGAAGGCGCTCATGAACTTGCCGTCGATCTGTTCGGCGAATGCGGCGGGGTCGAGCCCGCTGCCGGCGAGAAAGGCCGCCGCGTCGTCCGCCTTGTAGATGCGCGTCGGCTCGATCTCGACGCGGCGGAAGCCGGCGTCGGCGAGCAGGTCGCAGTACTCGAGCTCTTCGAGCGCGCCGGCGACGCAGCCGATCCAGAGCTCCATGTTGCGTCGAACCGCCGCCGGCGCGTCGCCGCGAACGACGACATCCGAGACGGCGAATCGCCCGCCCGGCTTCAACACGCGAAACGCTTCGGCGAGCACGCGCGACTTGTCGACGGAAAGATTGATCACGCAATTCGAGATGATGACGTCGACCGACGCGTCGGGAAGCGGGATGCGCTCGATCTCACCCTTGAGGAACTCGACATTGTCGGCGCCGGCCGCGCGCTTGTTCTCGTTGGCGAGGGCGAGCATCGCGTCGGTCATATCGAGACCGTAGACCTTGCCCGACGGTCCGACGCGTTTGGCAGAGAGAAGCACGTCGATGCCGCCGCCCGATCCGAGATCGAGCACCGTCTCGCCGGCGTGCAGCTCGGCGAGCGCGGTGGGATTGCCGCAGCCGAGCGACGCGAGCAGCGCCGCGGCGGGCATGCCGGACTTCTGGCCTTCGTCGTAGAGATTGGAGGTGATCGGATCCCAGGCGTCGGTGGTCGAGCCGCAGCAACCGCTCGATCCGCAACAGGACGAGGCGACGTCGCCCGATGCGGCGCGGCGCGCGGCGTCGCCGTACTTCTCGCGGACAGCGGTACGAATGTCGGTGGACGGTTGCTGTGCCGTGGAGGTCATGGTTTCCTCATCGAGTTTTCTCGGAATTATATACTTGACGTAGCACGTCTCTGGCGGTAACATGGTGTCCACGGAGACGACCAATGCCCAAAAAGACTGACCCAACCAAGACCGCTGACCTGCTGAATCCGATCTTTACCGACGCGGAGCAGGCGCGCGAACACCTCGAAGCGCTGCGCTGGCCCGATGGCCCCTACTGCCCGCATTGCGGCGAAGCGGAGAACGTCACGCGGCTGGACGGCGAGAGTCACCGCCCCGGCTTGATCCAGTGCAATGCCTGCCGCAAGAACTTCAGCGTCACGGTTGGCACCTTGTTCGAGCGCTCGCACATCCCGCTCAACAAGTGGATGCTGGCCTTCCATCTCGTCGCGGCGAGCAAAAAGGCCATGAGCGCGCACCAGATGCACCGCCAACTCGACGTGACCTACAAGACCGCGTGGTTCATGATGCACCGTATCCGCGAAGCGATGGCCACGCCGAACCGCCCCAAGCTCGGCGGCGAGGGGAAGATCATCGAAGCCGACGAGACGTTTTGGGGCATGAAGCCGGGCGGTCAGCCGAAGAAAGGCTATCACCACAAGAACGCCGTTGTCGCGCTGGTCGAGCGTAGCGGCGAGGTCCGCGCCTTCCATGTGCCGAGCGCTACGGCGCAGTCCGTTCGCAAGGTGCTCAACGAGAACGCGGACAAAGCCAGCCACTTGATGACCGACGAGGCGAAGCACTACCGCAAGATCGGCCGCGAATTCGCGAAGCACTCCGCCGTCAATCACACGCGCGGCGAGTACGTCCGTGGCGATGCCTTCACGAACACGATTGAAAGCTTCTTCGCCGTGTTCAAGCGTGGACTCGTTGGCACCTATCACCACGTTGGGGCGCAGCATCTTCACCGCTACGTCTCCGAGTTTGAGTTTCGAGCGAACCATCGCAAGCGCTTCGATGCCGAAGGCGTCGAATTTCCAATCACGGACGCGGA
>DATNAT010000066.1:0-4419 GCA_035572355.1 Gemmatimonadaceae bacterium | reverse complement strand
ACCGAGACGAGCGTGTACGTGTCGTTCGACGACGGCGACCATTGGCAGCCGCTGCGACAGAACCTGCCGACGACGTCGTACCGCGACATCGCGATCAAGGGGAACGATCTCGTCGCCGCGACCTACGGCCGCGGCTTCTGGACGCTCGACGACTACTCGATCTTGCGCCAGCTCACACCGACGAGCGCGGGCACGATCGCCGCGGCGCCGGCGCATCTGTTCAAGCCGGGCGACGCGCTGCGCATTCGGCGCAACGTCGGCGCCGACACGCCGTTTCCGCCCGAGGTGCCGCACGCGCTCAATCCGCCCGAAGGCGTGATGCTCGACTACTGGCTCGCACGACCGGCGAGCGGGAACGTCACGATCGACGTGTTCGATTCGACGGGAGCGGCGGTGCGACATCTGACGAGCGCACCAGGCACGCCGGTCAAGGAAGCGGCGCATCCACCGGAGCCAAGCTTCTGGATCGCGCCGCCCTTCTCGCTGCCGGCGAACGAAGGCGAGAATCGCTCTCACTGGGACTTGCGGTACGACAGCCCGCCAGCGTTCTCGCACTCGTTCGAGATCAACGCGAACCCGGAGCTCACACCCGCATCGCCACTCGGACCGGTCGCGCTTCCGGGAACGTACACGATCAAGCTGACGGCAGACGGAAAGACGTATACCCAAACCGCCGTAGTGCGTCCGGACCCACGCGCGCCGGCTACGGCGGCGGCGATCAGAGCGCAGCACGCGCTGCAGATGAAATTGCTCGCCGGCATGGAGGCATCGTACGCCGGTCATGAAGCCGCGCTTGCGCTGCAGACGGCGCTGCGCGGTGCGGTGCCGGCCGGCGCGGCGCCGGAGCTATCGGACGCCGCCGCGCGCGCGACGGCGCTCGCCGCGCAGCTCGATACGATCGCGGGGCTCGACGCGGGCCGCGGACGCGGCGGCTTCGGCCGCGGCAACGCCGTGCCCCCGAGCTTCCGCGCCATCAACGGCGCGTTCGGAAATCAGCTGAACGCGCAGGATCTGGGCGACATGGCGCCGACGCCGTCGACACTCGCCGAGTTCGCGGCGACATGCAAGGAATTGCAGACGACGGCCGCGGCGTTGGAACGGGTGCGCGGCGCTGGGCTGACGGAGCTGAACAAGATGCTGACCGGGCACGGTCGCGCGGCATTGAGCGTACCGGCGGCGGTGAAGGCGGTGAAATGCGAGTAAATCGCGCACGCGAGTGCGCGGTGGCGATGTTGGCCACGATGAATCGGTACTGCAGATTGTACGGAAGGGACTGATTGTACGGAGTGATTGACCGCTCCGAACGAATCTTGCTCGAGGAAAAGCTGACGCGCTCGGTGATCGGCGGATTTTACGTCGTTCACCGAGCGCTTGGCTTTGGTTTTCTGGAGCAAGTGTATGCCAACGCGTGGCAGTGCACTACGGTGGAATCGAGGTCGCGCATCAGCGACTCGACATGGTGATCGACGACCGCGTCGTGATCGAGATCAAAGCGAGCGAGAACCTCCACGCTGACGCACTCGACAACTATTCAACTATCTGCGCGCGACTCGGCTGGAGGTAGGAATGTTATTGCACTTTGGCCGCTCGGCGAAATTTCGCCGAGTGATCTGCGACATCGACCACAAACCGTTTCAGTCCAATCCGTTACGTCCGTCACATCTGTAGTTCGAATCCTCGTGACATCCCGAGCGGTCGTTCACCGCCCCGCCAGAAACTTCCCGATCCTTTCATTCAAGAACTTCTTATCCGCCGGGCTCGCCCCGGCGCCGGCGGGGTGGCCCCAGAGGGAAGGGATGGGGACGAGCTGCACCGTCGACATGAACTGCGCTTCGTAGCGCGCGTCGCCGACCGGGAAGTAGAGGTCGGTCTCCGACGGCATGTAGAGGACGGGCACCTTGATCGAGCGCAGTGCCTTCTCGACGTCGCCGCCGAAGCCGGGCGTTGCGCCGACATCGTGGCGCTGCCAGGTGCGGGCCTGGAGGATCATGTCGTTCGCGTCGGCGTTGGAGAGAAAACCCGTGCGAAACGTTTCGACGTACTGGTCGAACGTGGTGCCGGGCGGCGTGACTGTCTTCCAGAGCTCACGCCGCCACCACTCCTGCGAGTAGAGCCAGGCCGCCCAGACCATCCCGAACGCCGAGATGCCGCGCTTGGGCTCGACGGTGTAGTCGCCGTTGTGGAACGCGGAGTCCGTAGTGAGCGCCGCGATCTGGCCCTCGAGTCGTACGATGCCGTGGCCGTAGGTCTTCGCCGTGCCCGACGTCGCAACGACGCGATCGGCGAAGTCGGGATGGCTCACCGCCCATTGAAACGCCTGCTGCGCGCCCATCGAGAAGCCGATGATGGCGCGCAGATGTGTGATGTGCAGATCGTCGGTCAGGAGCTGATGCACGGCGGCGACGTTGTCGCGGATCGTCGTCACTGGAAAGCGCGGGCCGTGGTACGGCTGCGGCGTGTTGCTCGGGCTCGACGAGTGGCCGTTCCCGAACAGCTCCGTGGCGACGAGAAAGAGCTTCGCCGTGTCGAGTGCGAGGCCGGGGCCGATCAACCATTCATACCCGTGGTGGTTGGCCATGTAATGCGATGGCAGCAGGACCGCGTTGTCGCGGGCCGCGTTCAGGTGGCCGTACGTCCCGTAGACGACGATCGCCTTCGGCAGCACGACGCCCGACTCCGTATGAAAATTCTCGATCGTGAACTGGTGATGTTCGGCGTGGTCGACTCGTTGCGCGCGTAGCGGTGCGCCCGCAACGGCCGACATACAGAGCGCGAGTTCCAGAGCGGCGATACGGCGCATTCGGTCTCCGATCGAAGAGGTCGAGGTGCGCATGAACTTCCCGACGTCGCCGGCATGGCGCCAGAGGTGCGGCCCTCCCCCCGGCCCCGTCATTCCTGCGGCGATCCGAGCCGCAGCGAGACGATCGACAGCGAGTCGCCGCGGAGGCGAAGCCTCATTCGGGCGTCGCGCGACGGACAACAGTTCGCGTCGTTGTCGGCGTAGACGGCCGCGTCGGCGCGAAGCGTTCGCGGGTCGACCGCGAAGCCGTGCCTGATCGCACCGGGGAAGCGCCGCTCGAGGGAGTCGAGAAAGGCGAGATGGACGATCCGCCAGCGGCCGGCACGAAAGATCGCGAAGTCCTGCCAGCAGCCGCCTGTACCGTTGACGCAAGTGCGGATCGCGATGAGCGCGTCGCCGTTCGGCTGCGGCGCGACCTCCGGTCGCATCTCGGCGATCTCTTCGGGCTCGTAGAACGCGTGCCAGACCGGAGTGAGCAATCTCACGCCTCCGCGCGACGTGTCGGCGGACCCCAGATTCGCGGTGAAGAGCACGATCTCCGTCTCGCGCACGGTGTCCGCCGGCGCGTTGTGGTCGCCAGGAAGAAGCCACACTCGTGCGTATTGACCGTACGACCACTCGCGCGTCGCCGCGCGGCCGATCGGCGCGACGCCCCGCGACCGACAGGGCGCCGCCTCCTTCACTTCCGGCCCCCAGGTGGAGTCGCCGAGCGCGAGGCAGCCGCGCCGCGCCGAGTCGGCGGGAATCGGCGACGCACGGACGATTCGCCCGGGAAGCGAGTCGACCCCTCGCCGTGGCGCCGACTGAGCGCGGGCGGCGTGTGCCGTCATCGAACTCACGGCGGCCATCGCGCCGAGCGCGATCCAACGAGCGCGGATCATCATCGCCTGGACGGCCCCCGCGTGGCGGGCGTCACGCGGCGGCAGCACGCCTGGCCGGTCGGGCTGATGCACCTGCCGTGACGTCAGGATGGGGTCGGGCTCGGCCTGAACCGTCGACAGAAGCGCCGCCGTTTGCTAACGTAGTGATCCCTCCATTATCCCCCCGCCACACTGGAGACCACGCATGGCCGGCGTACGAGTGCTCGTTGGAACGAAGAAAGGCGCCTTCATCCTCAGCTCCGACGGCAAGCGCAAGTCCTGGGACGTGTCCGGCCCGCACTTCGCGGGCTGGGAGATCTATCATATGAAAGGCTCGGCGGCCGACCCGAACCGGATCTTCGCGTCGCAGAGCAACAGCTGGTTCGGCCAGCAGGTGCAGCGATCGAGTGACGGCGGCAAGACCTGGGAACCGGTCGACAACAAGTTCGCCTACGACGGCGTGCCGGGCACGCACCAGTGGTACGATGGCTCGCCGCATCCGTGGGAGTTCAAGCGCGTCTGGCATTTCGAACCGTCGCTTCAAGACCCGGACACGGTGTACGCCGGCGTCGAGGACGCGGCGATGTTCAAGACGACGGACGGCGGCACGTCGTGGACCGAGCTCTCCGGGCTGCGCACGAGCTCGACCGGATCGAAGTGGTCGCCGGGGGCGGGCGGGTTGTGCCTTCACACTATTCTCATCGATCCGACCAACCCCGAGCGCATCTTCATCGCCATCTCGGCGGCCGGCGCCTTCCG
>DATNAT010000065.1:0-13103 GCA_035572355.1 Gemmatimonadaceae bacterium | reverse complement strand
CGTCGTCCACTTCGGCGTGCGCGACCGATCGCACCGCATCGCCGATTCGGACGACGAGGTGTACGACGCGATCGTGCAGCTCTGCGCGGCGCTCGACGATCCGGACGCGCGGCGCAGCTTTCTCGTCCGCACGCACCTCGGGAACTACGCGCTCTGGTTGAGCGGCATCTTCCCGGACTTCATCGAGCAGCGGCGCTGGCGGCGCGGCGGTCCGGATCTCGAGTACTACGAAGAGATGGGGCGCCGAGGCTTTCAGCTCGCCGCCGACCACCGGCTCGCCGAGGAGCACGGGCTCACTGCGCTCTACGCCAACGCCGCTGAGCGATTCGGCGTGCTACGCACCGCGCTCAACTCGATCAGCGACACGCTGTTCTTTCCGGCCGTCCAGTCGCCCGAGCGCCTGATGCGTCAGGTGCGCGACGAAGCGCGCTGGCGGCTGGCCTGAGCGGCGCCACGGGCGGACGCGCGTGCAGCCTCGCGCGCGGCGTCGGCGAAGGCGCCGAACAGCCTGCGATCCCACCCTTCGGGCGTCGCCGTGAGCTCCTCGGGATGCCACTGCACGGCGACCATCCACCAGTCTCCGCCCAGGGGCTCGAGCGCTTCCACCACGCCGTCCGCGCTCCGAGCCGTGACGCGAAGCGACGGCGCGTGGCGCGCGACCGACTGATGGTGCGATGAGTTGACGGTGATTTCGGTCGCGTCGACGATCTGCGCGAGCCGGCTGCCTGCGTCGATCGTGATCGGGTGGACCCGCTCCGTTCTGCGGTCTCCCGCGTCGTGATCGATCGTCGTATCGACCTGCGATGGGATGTCCTGCACGAGCGTGCCGCCGAGCGCCACGTTGACGACCTGTGCGCCGCGGCAGATGGCGAGCGTCGGCAACTCACGGTCGGCCGCCGCGCGCGTTAGCACGATCTCGTAGTCGTCGCGGCCGGCGTGCGGCTCACCCGTTTTGGCGTGGCGAGCCTCACCGAAGCGCGCCGGATCGACGTCTTCACCCCCGGTGAGCACGAGGCCCGACACGGCGTCGAGCGCGCGGAGCGCGAGCGCTGCCTCGAGCGGCGGGAGCACGAGCGGCACGAGCCCGAACGCGGCGAGGGCATTGGTGTACGCCTCGTTGACTCGAACGCGCGCCCGTTCGCGGAGCGATTCCGTGGTCGCGGTAACGATGACGAACGGGTTCTGGCTCATGCGGTGCGTTGGCCTTTCGCGCGCGGTTGCGTGGCTCCGGACACGACCTGTATCGTACACCCCAACCTCACCCCCAGCCAACTGGACGCATGGTGCTCGACGGGTTTCGACGGTCGTTCGATGAGCTGCTGAGCCGCGCCACCCGACCGGAAGAGCGGCGGCTGGTCGCGTCGCGCATGAAAGACACCCTCGTCCAAGCGAAGTTGGGTCTCGACGAGCTGCGCGGCGGGCTCGACACGACGCGCCAGCGCATCGCCGCCGAAACGCGCGAGCTGGAGACGATCCGCCGGCGGAAGCAGCTCGCTGAAGGCATTCATGACGACGAAACGGTGAAGATCGCCGCGACCTACGAGCAGATGCACGTCGAGCGCGTCGACGTGCTGCAACGGAAGCTCGCTGCGCAGGAAGCCGAGCTGGCGCTCGCCGAGAAAGACGTGGAGCAGATGTCGTCGGAGCTCAAAGCCGTGCTCGCCGGCACCGACCCGCGAGCCGGCGCCGGCATTGGAGGCGATGCGGGCGCGTCGCCGCTCGGCGCATCGGCCGACGAGGTCGATGGCAGCGGCGCGCTCAACGACGAGATCGACTCGCTCGGCCGCGCGCGCGCACGCGCCGAACGCGAGGCGGATGCGGCGCGCCGGCTCGATGAGCTGAAGCGCCGAATGGGGCAGTAGCTCGTCGTGCCAGGGTGGCCGCGCGCCGCACGTGCGGCGGCCGGGCTCGCGGCGGTAATGCTCGCGGCGATGTCGGCGGGACGCCGCGCCGCGGCGCAGGACACGACGTCGTCCACGCGCGGCGCGCCGGCGGCCGATAGCTCCGTCGTCTGCGCCGGTCAGCGCATCGACTCGATCGTCATCCACACGTCGGCGCCGACGGCGGCGATTCTGCGCCGCGTGCCGATCGTGGCGCACATGGTCGCGGCGGTGCACACGACGACGCACCGTGAGTTGATTCGGCGCTTTCTGCTGCTCCACGTCGGCGACCGCTGCGACGAGCTTCGGCGCACCGAGTCGGAGCGTATCATTCGCGAACAGCCGTTCATCGCCGACGCCGAAGTCCGCGTGCTGCTGCTTCCGGCGGGTGGCGTGATGCTCGACGTCCAGACGAGCGACGAAGTGGCGGCCGTGGTCGGTGTGTCCGCCGCGGCCGGGATTCCACCGCTGCGTGTAATCCGATTGGGCGATGCGAACCTGAGCGGGGAAGGGATCTATCTCGCGGGGGATTGGCGCGACGGCGGGGCGTTTCGCGACGGGTTCGGCGGGCGTTTCTCGGACAACCAGTTGTTCGGCCGGCCGTACACGTTCACGATCGACGGCCACCAGGATCCGCTGGGCGACAGCTGGCAGTTGAACGCGACGCACCCGTTCTACACCGACATCCAGCGAATCGCCTGGCGCGCCCGGGCGGGCGCGCGCGACGACTACGTGCAGTACTCGATCAACGACAGCACGGCGCACGCGCTGCGGCTGGCCCGCAACTTCTTCGACATTGGCGGGATCATTCGGGTCGGACCGCCGGGGCGATTGAGCTTGTTCGGCGCGTCGATCTCGGGGAACGACGAGCGGCCGGGCACGCTGCCGGTGTTGATCACCGACAACGGCTTTGCGCCGGATACGAGCTCGGCGCTTCTCGGGCGATTCGAGGCGCACCGCATCGCGCGGGTGAACACGCTCTGGGGGGTGCGCGACATCGGCTACGCGCGAGTGCGCGGATTCGATGCGCTGACGGCGACTCAGGATTTACCGGTCGGCTTCGAGCTCGGGACGTTGTTCGGGCGAAGCCTGTCGGTGCTCGGCTCGCGCGACGACGACATCTTCATGTCCGGCGACGTGTACCTGGGCGCGGCGCAGCGCACGGTCGGGTTGCGCGTGCAGCTGGAAGGGGAAGGTCGGCGCGACAACGGCGCAGGCCAGTGGGACGGCATTCTGGCGAGCGGTCAGACCGTCGGCTATCTGCGGCCGAGCGAGAACAACACGACCTCGGCGTCGATCGAGTTCAGCGGTGGCTGGAATCAGAGAATTCCATTCAGCCTTTCGTTAAGCGATCCGACCGGCGGCGTGCGCGGCTACATCTCGTCGCGGACGCCGGGCGGACAGCGGCTCGTCGCGCGCTGGGAGGATCGCCAGTTCGTCGGCCGACCGTTCAAGCTCGCCGACATGGGGGTGGGCGTGTTCGCCGAGACGGGAAGGCTCTGGGCCGGCGACATTCCATACGGCGTGACGACGCCCCTCCGCTCGTCGTTCGGCGTGAGCTTGTACGGCGCCGTTCCGCCGGCGTCGGCCCGCCTCTGGCGATTGGATCTGGCGATCGCGGCCGACCCGGCGCCCGGCGGCCACCGGCTCGAGCTCCGTCTGTCCAACATGGACCGAACGACGTTCTTCCTGGCCGAGCCCGCGGACATCGGCGCGACGCGCGAGCAAACGGTGCCGTCGAGCGTGTTCAGATGGCCGTGAGCGGCGGGAAACGGTGAAACGGTGAAACCGCTTCGCGGCTCCGCCGCTCGCTGTCGTGACGCGTACCTGTGACGGGATCCATGGCGCCTTCACGCCGTTACAAGTCACTACAGCGAGGGCGCCATGGGCGCCCGAAGCGCTTTCACCGTTTCACTGCCGTTCACGCTTGCACGCTGCTCGTCAACCGCTTGAGCAGTGGCACGAACAGCAGCATCACCGCCGCCGCTCCGAAGCCCGCCACGACGAAAATCATGTAGAAGCCGTGGTTGGTCAGGCTGACGTGCTGAATGAAGCCGGCCAGCCCGGAAGCTGGAGCGGGAGGCGCCTGGCCGGGCGTCGGCGTGAACGCGGCGACCGATCCGGCGATCTTGTTCGCCGCGGCGTTGGCGAGAAACCAGACGCCCATCAAGAGCGACGCGAAGCGCAGCGGCGCCACTTTCGTGACGTACGACAGGCCGACGGGAGAGAGACAGAGCTCGCCCCAAGTGTGAAAGGTGTACGCAGCGACGAGCCAGAACGGGCTGACCAGGGCGCCGGTGTCGGCGCGTGCGCCGCCGATGACCATGAACACGAAGCCCGTCGCGAGAAGGGCGAGTCCGAGCACCATCTTGAGCGCCGTCGACGGCTCGCGCCGCCGCCGGCCGAGTGAGGTCCACATCCAGGCGAAGAGCGGCGCAAAGATGAGGATGTCGAACGGGTTCACCGACTGGAACCAACTCGACGGGATGTGAAACGATCCGGCTTGGAGATTGGTGTTCTTGTCGGCGAACAGGTTCATCGAGCTGCCGGTCTGCTCGTAGGCGGCCCAGAAGAAGATCACGAAGAACACGACGATGAAGAGCGCGATCACGCGGCGACGCTCCTCGCCATGTGAGCCGAGAAAGGAGATGGCCAACGCGGCGCCGATGATCATCCCGATCCCCAGTCCGAGCAGACTCTCGCCGCCGGCGATCCATCCGAGCGCGCCGCCGATGACCAGCCCGATGCCGGCGTGCAGCGTCGACCGGGACCCGGGATCGCTCGTCACCTCGGCGGCCGACGATGCGCGCGTGGCCGGGTCCGTTCGGCTCGCGCCGACGCCGATTCCGGGGAGATAGCGTTCGCGTCCCCAGAGGTAGACCACGAGGCCGAGCAGCATGCCGACGCCGGCGGCGGCGAAGCCGTAGTGCCAACCAAAGCGCGAACCCTGCGCGAGCTCGCCGCAAACGAGCGGGCCGAGGAACGCGCCGAGGTTGATCCCCATGTAATAGATCGTGAACCCCGAATCGCGGCGCGTGTCGCCCTCGCGGTAGATCTGGCCGACCATCGTCGACACGTTCGACTTGAAGAATCCGGTGCCGATGATGATCACCGCGAGGCCGAGGTAGAACGCGTTCATCCCCGGGAAGGCGAGGGTGAAATGGCCGAGCGAGATGATCAGACCTCCGATGACGAGCGAGCGCCGCGTGCCGATGAATCGGTCGGCGAGATAGCCGCCAATGACCGGCGTGAGATAGGCGAGCATCGTGTACGTGCCGTACAGATTCGCCGCGCGCGCCGTGTCCCACTTGAGCGCGTCGACGAGATACAACACGAGGATGGCGCGCATTCCGTAATACGAGAAGCGCTCCCACATCTCGGTGACGAAGAGGAGCGCCAAGCCGCGCGGATGGCCGAACAGCGCGGTGTCGTCGAGGATGGGAGGCCTGTCCGTGCCGGTCGCGGCGATGTCGATCGTGGACGACATGGCGTCTCGGAAAAGAGGGAGCTCGATCCGGACGCCGCAGACGCGCCTCTGCGCGCTACGCTGTCCGGCCGGTGGCGAGTTGGTGCAGCGCCGGGCGATTCGTGCCGCCAGCCGCCTGCTGTACGGCCCAGTCTACCCCGGTGGGCGGCTGTTTGATGCAGGCCGCCCAATGTCCGGGCGCCTTTTCCTCGAGCGGCGGAACGATCGCCGCGCACGCCGCGTCCTTGGCGGGATGCTGGCAGCGCGGATGAAAGACGCAGCCGGACGGCGGATTGGCCGGCGACGGCACGTCGCCCTGCAGCATGACGCGCGATTTCTTGATCGTCGGGTCGGCGACGGGCACCGCCGACAGCAAGGCCTGTGTGTACGGCATGATCGGTTCGCGATACAGATCGTCGGCCGACGCGAGCTCCACGATCTTGCCCAGATACATCACGGCCACGCGATCGGCGATGTGCTCGACGACCGAGAGATCGTGCGCGATGAACAGGTAGGCGAGCCCGCGGTCACGCTGCAGATCCTGCATCAGATTGATCACCTGTGCCTGCACCGACACATCGAGCGCCGAGACCGGCTCGTCGCAGACGATGAAGCTCGGTTCCACGGCGAGGGCGCGTGCGATGCCGATGCGCTGCCGCTGGCCGCCGGAGAACTCGTGCGGATAGCGCGACATGTACTCGGCGCGCAACCCGACCTCATCGAGCAGCTGGCGCACGCGCGCGTCGGCCGCCGCGCCCTCCGCGATCCTGTGGATCGTCAGCCCTTCGCGGACGATCGCGCCGACGGTCATCCGCGGATTGAGCGACGAGAAGGGATCTTGAAAGATGACCTGGATGCGCCGGCGTAGGCCGCGCATTGCCTTGCGGTCCAGCGACACGAGATTGATGCCGTCGAACTCGATCGAGCCCGCCGTCGGCTCGATGAGACGGAGGATCATGCGTCCGGTGGTCGACTTGCCGCAGCCCGACTCGCCGACGAGTCCGAGGGTCTCGCCGGGCATGACGTCGAACGACACGCCGTCGACGGCGCGCACGGCGCCCGCGGCCTTGCCGAACATTCCCGTCTTGATCGGAAAGAGCTTGGTCAGGCCGCGCACGGAAAGGAGCGGCTTGGCGGGCGCGCCGGGATTCGCCGCGGTGAGGCGCTCGGGTGCAGTCACGAGGAGCTCCCCGCGGCGACGACGAGCGGCTCGTGCTTCTGCGCGCGGCGCTCGGGCTCGTCGGCGAGATGGCAGCGCGACACGTGGCCCGCGCCGATCTGATAGAGCGGCGGGTGCTCGGCGACGCACCGCTCCCAGGCGTACGGGCAGCGGTCGTGAAAGCGGCAGCCGGCGGGCCACGCCGTGGGCGGCGGCACGGTGCCCGGGATGGTCGCCAGACGCTCGCGCTCCTGGCCGACCTGCGGCATGGCGTGGAGCAGCCCCTCGGTGTACGGATGGTGGGCGCGCGCGAACAGCTCGGCCACCGCCGCCTCCTCGACGACCTCGCCGCCGTACATCACGATCACCCGCGACACGCTTTCGGCGACGACGCCCAAGTCGTGGGTGATGAGCAGAATGGAAGTACCGAACTTGGTTTGTAGACTTCTCAACAGCTCGAGAATCTGGGCCTGGATCGTGACGTCGAGCGCCGTCGTCGGCTCGTCGGCGATGACGAGCGCCGGGTTCATGACGAGCGCCATCGCGATGACGATGCGCTGGCGCATGCCGCCCGACAGCTGGTGCGGATACTCGTGCGCCCGCTGCGCCGGCGCCGGAATGCCGACCGTGTCCAGCATCGCCACGGCGCGGTCCCAGGCCTCGCGCTTGGAGCCGGCATGGTGGACGCGCACGACCTCGGCGATCTGGTCGCCGACCGTGAACACCGGGTTGAGCGCCGACATCGGCTCCTGGAACACCATCGAGATGCGCGCTCCGCGCACGGCCCGCATCGCGGCTTCGTCGATCGTGACGAGATTCTTTCCGTCGAACTCGATCTCGCTCCCCGGCTCGATCCGGCCCGGCGGGCGAATCAGCCGGAGCAGCGACAACGCCGTGACCGATTTGCCGCACCCCGATTCGCCGACGAGCCCGACCGTCTCGCCGGCGGCGATCTCGAAGCTCACGCCGTCGACGGCGCGGGCCACGCCCCCGTCCGTGTAGAAGTAGGTGCGCAGATCGTGGACGCGAAGCAGCGGGGCGTTCGTCTCAGCCATTCTTCAGCAGCTCGTTGACGCTGGTGGACGTCGCGCTCGGCCCCGACGGGACCCGGTGGGAGTGAAGCTGCCGCGGGTCGAGCGCGTCTCGCAAGGCATCGCCGAGCACGTTGAAGGCCAGCACGGTGGCAACGATGGCCAATCCGGGAAAGAGCACCACCCACCAATTGCCGGCGTAGAAATCCACGCCGTCGAGAAAGATCGAGCCCCAGCTCGGCGTCGGCGGCTGCGCCCCGATGCCGAGGTACGACAGGCCCGCCTCGAGCGCGATCACGTTGCCGACCGACAAGGTGGCGCTGACGATGATCGGACCCGCCACGTTCGGCAGCAGATGACGGAACAGAATGCGACGGCCCGACGCGCCGAGCGCCTCGGCGGCCCCGATGTACTCGAGCCGCCGAGCCGTCATCGTTTCGGCGCGGACCAATCGCGAGAGGGCAAACCAGCCCGTTCCGCCGAGTAGCAGGATGAGCCCGCTCAGCGGCACCGGGTGCCAGAGCCCAAGCACCGCGAGCAAGAGCAGCACGCGCGGAATCGACAGCGCGCCGTCGAGCACCCGCATCATCGCGCCGTCGATCGCGCCGCCGACATAGCCGGCGACGAGGCCATAGGTCGTGCCGATGGTGATGGCGAAAAGCACCGACAGCGACGCGACGGCGAGCGAGATGCGCGCCCCGCTCAACACGCGCGACAGCACGTCGCGACTGTACTGGTCGGTGCCGAACCAGTGCGACCAGGAGGGCGGAGTGTTCTTGAGCCGCACGATGTCGAGCTGCTCGGCGCCGCCGTACGAGATGAGCCACGGTCCAACGATCGCCGCGACGACGAGCACCGCGATCGTCGCCAGCGCCCAGCGCGCCGAGCGATGGGTGAGGAGGCGGCGCAGGCCGGGATTGCTATGCACGGAGTCGCGGGTCGATCGCCGCGTGCAACAGGTCGGCGAGCAGATTGCCGATCACGACGAGCACCGAGCCGACGACGACCGTCGCCGTGACGACGTCGTAGTCGCGCGCGTTGATCGCGCTCACCGCGAGATAGCCGATGCCCGGCCAGGAGAACACCTTCTCGACGAACACCGTGCCGCCGAGCAGCGCGGGGAGAAGAAGGCCGAGCAGCACGACCATCGGTGTGAGCGCCGTGCGGAGCGCATGGCACCAGACGACGCCGCGCTCGGGAACGCCTTTGGCGCGCGCGGTGCGCACGTAGTCGGCCGGCAGCGCGTCGAGCATCGCGCTGCGCTGATAGCGGGCGACCGCGGCCGTGGTGAGCAGCGTGAGCGACGTCGCCGGGAGCACGAGGTGCGAGATCCGGTCGAGCAGCGCACGGCCCGCAGGCAGGTAATCGTGCATCACCGGATCGACCGCGCCGCCCGCCGGCAACAGCCGCCACCAGTATGAAAAGAGCAGCAGCATCATCAACGCGCCCCAGAAATCGGGGAGCGAATAGAGCGTGAGCAGCAATCCAGAGCTCACGCGGTCGAACCAGCGGCCGCGGTGCGTCGCCTGCACCACACCGACCACCACGCCGAGCAGGAAGCTGGCGCCGAGCGCCAGTCCGGCGAGCAGCAGGGTGTTGGGGAGCGTCTCGCGCAGCGCGGCGACGACGGGCTCGTGCCGCTCGAACGAATAGCCGAACTGGCCATGGGCGACGCTGGCCAGATACTTCACATACTGCACACCGAGCGGTTGGTCGTAACCGAACTGCGCGCGCCAGTGCGCGCGCACGGCCGGCGTGATGGCGGTCGAGTCGTACGAGAAGGGATCGCCCGGCGCGAGCCGAACGACGAAGAAGGTGATCGTCGTGACGATGAACACGACGACCACCGACTGCAGGAGGCGCGCGGCGAGCGTGCGCCGCACGGCTCAGGGCTTGGTTGGCGTGAGGCCGATCCGGTCGCGGTCGATGCGCTTGTCGGGCGGGATCGACCAGTCAGCGAGATTCGCCCACCAGGCGTCGGCGCGCATCGGCGCCGTGGTTATGCGGCGATTCACCGCTTCGACCACGACGGCGTCGTACAGCCAGATGGCGGGCAGATCGTCGTCGATCGTCTGGAAAGCGCGCTTGGCGTAGGCGCGGCTCGCCGCTTGATCGGGCGCCGTCGTGATGCTGTCCATCAGCGCGTCGGCGACACGGTTGGAATAGTGATAGTAGTTCTGGCCCGTGGGCCCGATTCCCGACGTTGCCCAGAACTGCTTCGTGTCGGTTGGACTCGGATCGACGCCGAAGGTCAGCAGCACCATGTCGAAGTCGCCATGCGTCACCTTGTCGTTCATCGCGTTCGGTTCGAGGCGCTCGATGTCGGCCTGCACGCCCACCTTTCTGAACGCCTCCTGCATCAGCACGCCGTACGCGTTGCGCGGGATGCTCGGCGCCGAGATCGCCATCGTGAACCGAAGCGGGCGACCCGCTTTGGTGCGGATGCCGTCAGGTCCGCGACGCCACCCGGCGGAGTCGAGCAGCGCATTCGCCGCAGCGGTGTCGTAGGGCGGCACCTGGACCGTGCTGTCGGCCACGGCAAGCGTCATCGGGAAGGGACCGTGATTGAGCCGGCCCGCGCTGCCGAACACGTTGTGCAGCATCGCGACGCGATCGACGGCCATCGACAGCGCGCGGCGCACGCGCCTGTCGGAGAAGATTGGGTGCGGTGCGTTCGACCTGCGCGCGTTCGCGTTCATCGCGGCAAAGGCGTAGCCCATCTGCGGAAACACGATCGAGCGCGCGACGGTGCTCGAGTCCAAGCGCGGCAGCTGCGCGAATGGAAAGTTGTCGACGAAGTCGACCTGGCCGGTGAGCACGGCGGCCGCCGCGCCCGGCGAATCCATCGGCGTGAAGATCACCCGGTCGAGCTCGGGGCGCCCTCGGTAGTTCGCCGTGTCCGCGATGAGCGAGATGCGCGTACCGGCGTCCCACTTCTCGAGCTTGAACCGTCCCGAGCCGATCGGATGACGCGTGATCTCGGAGGTGTGCAGCTGGTCGGCGGGAATGGAACCGTAGATGTGCTCCGGGATGATGAGGAGCTGGTATGCGAGATCGTAGAACTGTTCGGGCTTGCGCTGCTTGAACCAGGCGACCGCGGTCAGCGAGTCGCGCACCGAGATCGAATCGATGTTGGCGAGCAGAGGCGCGGTAGGCGATCCGACCTTGGGATCGGTGAAGACCTTGAAGCTGTAGCGAACGTCGCTCGCCCTCACGGGTCGACCGTCGTGCCACCGGGCGCGCGGGTCGAGCGAGAAGGCGATCGACAGCGAGTCGCGGGACCAGGTCCAGCGTTTCGCCAGACGGGGTGTGAAGCCCTTGTCGCCGACGGTCGACAGATCCTGCCCGATCTCGGCGAGGCGATCGAAGATCTGGTCGGCGACCCACCGCCCGACCTGATCGCCGATCAGCGGCGGAAAGAGGCTCAACGCATCGCCCGGTGCAGCGATGATGACGGTCCCGCCCGCGGAGCCCGTGGATGCGGCGCGCTCGCCGCCGCACGCGGCGGCGAGTGTCGCGGCGGCGATCAACGCAACGGCGGAATGAACGCGCATGGTCGAAATTCGTGAGCGATGAGAAGGGGGCGGGTCAACGGCGCCAGGTCCAGGCGTCGTCCCTGTATCGGACGACGAGTGCCGCGGCATGGGCACGCACTTCCGGCTCGACGTCGAGCGCGCTCGCGCCGGCGTCCTCTCGCAGGCGAACGGCACCGATGAGCGCATCGGCCAGCTCGTCGACGGTGGGCGAGTGGCCGAGCGATTCGGCGAGGGTGGCGGGGGCGGGGATCGGCGCCTGCGGTTCAGCCGCCAGCTCGGCGAGACTGGACTGATCGTCGGCGACGAGGATGGAGCCGTGTTGGAGAAGCGCACCCTCCGACCGCCATTGCGCGCTCCCGGCGAGTTTGCGTCCGTCGACCGTGAGCTCGCCGGCGCTCGGCTGGTCGAAGCAGGGAGCCAGATCGGGAATCGACGCGCGACGGGTCGGCGCGAACGCGGCGGCGCGGACGCCGATGGTTCCAAGGGCATGGAGCAGCAGGCCGTTGATGCGGACGTAGGACGCATGGAGATCGCCCGCGTCCTCCGCCGGGCCGGTCACGCAATAGGTGATTTCGCGGTGGTGGAGGATCGCGCGGCCCCCGGTTGGCCGCCGGACGACGTCGAGGCCGCGCTCGTGGATGCGCTGGAGATCGTATCGACCCACGGCCGTTTGATTTCGGCCGAGCGACAGCGTCGGCGCCGACCAGGAATAGACGCGCAACGTCCACTCGCCGGTCTGCCGCGAGCGCGCCATCAGCGCCTCGTCGAGCGCCATGTTCTCGGCGCCGGCAGCCGGCGGAGTGACGATGAATCGCCAGCGCACGCGCGTCATGCGATTGGGCGAGGCCAGGGAGGGTGTGTCGGGGAAATTACGCGGGCGAGCGCCTTGACCCTAACATAAATTCATGGCACATCAACGCACACCAATTGCGCCTGCCGCGGCGGGCGAGAGGACTACATGACGATCCAGACTCAGGGCGAGGAGCTCTCCGCCACCGAGGCGGCGAGCTTCATTCCGCGCCACATTGGACCGAGCTCCGCCGACGTCGAGGCGATGCTCGAGCTCCTCGGCTACGACTCGTTGGATGCGCTGATCGACGCCACCGTGCCGGCGGGCATCCGGCTCCAGCGGCCGCTCGCCATCCACGCGCCGATGTCGGAGTACGAAGCGCTGGCCAACCTGCGCGCCGTCGCGAAGAAGAATCAGATCTGCAGGTCCTACCTCGGGCTGGGCTACTCGGACTGCATCACGCCGCCGGTCATCCAGCGTAACGTGCTGGAAAATCCGGGCTGGTACACCGCGTACACGCCCTATCAGGCCGAGATCGCGCAGGGGCGGCTCGAGGCGCTGCTCGATTTTCAGACCATGGTGATCGATCTGACCGGTCTCGAGATCGCCAACGCTTCGCTGCTCGATGAGGGCACCGCGGCCGCGGAGGCGATGGCGATGGCGCACGCCGCGCGCGGCAACCCGAACAAGGAGACGTTCTTCGTCGCCGAGGACTGTCACCCGCAAACGATCGAGGTGGTGAAGACTCGGGCGCATGCGCGCGGCATCACCGTCGTGGTCGGTGATTGGCGGAAGGCCGCGATCGGCGATGACGTGTTCGGCGCGTTGGTGCAGTATCCGGCGACGGACGGCGCGGTGCACGACTACCGGCAGTTCTGCGAGCGCGTGCACGCCGTGAACGCGCTGGTCACCGCAGCGGCCGATCTGATGAGCCTCGTCCTGCTCACGCCGCCGGGCGAGTGGGGCGCCGATGTTTGCGTGGGCAACTCGCAGCGGTTCGGCGTGCCGCTCGGCTATGGCGGTCCGCATGCGGCGTTCTTCGCGACGAAGGACGAGTTCAAGCGGCAGCTGCCGGGGCGCATCATCGGCGTGTCGCGCGACGCGGACGGCAAGCCGGCGCTCCGCATGGCGCTGCAGACGCGCGAGCAGCACATCCGGCGCGAGAAGGCGACGAGCAATGTTTGCACGGCGCAGGTGCTGCTCGCCGTGATCGCCGGGATGTACGCCGTGTGGCACGGGCC
>DATNAT010000064.1:0-8597 GCA_035572355.1 Gemmatimonadaceae bacterium | reverse complement strand
GATCCACGAAGCCACCTGGCTCGTGCCGCTGTCACAGGAAGAATTACGGCGCAAGATCCAAGCGATCTTCAAGCATCAATCGCAGAAAGATTCAGCCCCCTTCCCCGGCGGCTACGACGAGCGCGAGTTCTGGCAGCGCGTCGAAGCGCGCAACAAGGGCACGGCCGCGGAGCTCGATCGACTCGGCCTCGCTGAGTATTTCGCGATGGAAGCGTATGTCGTCGAGTAGCGCGTTGTCCTCCCCGCGACTCAAACGGGGAGGCCCATGCGCGGGCTGAACGCGCTCGACATCGTCGTCATCATCGCCTATCTCCTCGGCATTACGCTGCTCGGCATCTGGGTCGGGCGGCGCCAGCGCGATGCGAAGGACTATTTCGTTGCCGACCGGGAGATTCCCTGGTGGGCAGTGATGTTCTCGATCGTTGCCAGCGAGACGAGCGCGCTCACGTTCATCAGCATCCCCGGGCTCGCCTACATCGGCAATCTCGGATTTCTCGAGATCGCGACGGGCTATCTGGTCGGCCGCATCGTGCTCGCCTACACGCTGCTCCCTCGATACTACGAGGGCAATCTCGTCACCGCCTATGCGCTGCTCGAGAAGCGGTTCGGCCTCGGCGCTCGGCGCTTCACATCGATCGTGTTCATGGTCACGCGCGGCATGGCGGACTCCGTGCGCGTGTTCGCGACCGCAGTGCCGATCGCGCTGATCATCGGGCCTCTCCTGCCCGCCGCCGCCGTGATGCCCGTCGCGGTGCTCGTGCTCGGGACGCTGACGATCATCTACACGATTCGCGGCGGCATGCGCGCCGTGGTGTGGACGGAGATCGTGCAGGCGTCGGTCTACCTATTCGGCGGCGCGGCGGCGGTGGTGCTGGTCGGGCATCTCGTCGCTGGCGGGTGGAGCGCGATTCTCGGCACGGCGGGAGCAGCGCACAAGCTTCAGATAATCAGCTGGTACACCGGGTTCGACCAGCCGCACACCGTGTTCGCCGGCGTGATCGGCGGCGCGTTTCTCTCGATGGCGTCGCATGGCGCCGATCAACTCATCGTGCAACGGCTGCTCTCGGCGCGGTCGCTCAAAGCGGCGCAGGCGGCGGTGATCGGCAGCGGCGTTGCGGTGATCATCCAGTTTGCACTCTTTCTCATCCTCGGCATCGGGCTGTGGGCGCTCTACGGCGGGCGAACATTCCCCCTCCCCGACTCGATCTTTCCGACGTTCATCGTCGACAAGATGCCGCATGGCCTGGTCGGGCTCCTGCTCGCCGCCGTCCTGGCCGCGACGATGAGCACGCATTCCGGCGCGATCAATTCTCTGGCCGCGGCGTCGACCCACGATATCTATCTGCCGCTCACCGGCCTCGCGCCAGACGATCCCCGCACGCTGCGCATGGGCCGCGTGTTCGCGCTGATCTGGGGCATCGTGCTCACCAGCGGCGCGCTCCTCTTTCCCGCGAACACCAAGACGCCGGTGGTCGTCGTCGCCCTGTCGATTGCGTCGTTCACATACGGCGGCCTACTCGGCGGCTTTTTTCTCGCTATTTTCTGGTCGCGGGCTCGTCAGCGCGATGCGATCCTCGGCATGTCGGTCGGCATCACGGTAATGAGCGTGGTCGTGTTCGCGAAGCAGCTCATCGCGGCGTTTCCCGGACTCGCCCACGCGCTCGGGCCCGTGTCGACGATCGCGTACCCCTGGTTCGTGTTGATCGGCACCGCGATCACGCTCGCCGTCGGCATTCTGTCGTCGTTCACGCACCCGCGCCCCGTTCCTCTGTCCGCCGAACTCGCTTCATCGACATGACTTTCATCGTAGTGGGAATCGACGGCGGTGGCTCGAAGACGCACGCCATGGTCGCCGACGAACAGGGGCGCGCCATCGCCGAAACCGTCGGACCGCCGAGCGCCGTGCGGCCGGGCCGCGTCGAGGAGTCGGCCGCCGTGATCGCCGACGTGCTGCGCGATGCGCTCGCGTCCTGCGAGATGACGCACGTCACGCCGCGGGTGCTCTGCGTCGGCGTCGCCGGCGTCGGACGGGACGCCGAGCGACAGGAGCTCTGGCGCTCGTTGGTGGCGCGTGATCTCGCCGCGGAGCTGGTCATCGTGTCGGACTTCAGCGTCGCGCTCGACGACGCATTCGGCGATGGCCCGGGCGTGCTCGTGATCAGCGGTACGGGATCGGTGGCGTTCGGTCGCGGGCCCACAGGCACGACGGCGCGCGCCGGCGGGTGGGGCCCGGTGTGCGGAGACGAAGGGAGCGGCGCATGGATCGGGCGCCGCGCCCTGTCGATCGTGACCGCGGCCGCGGACGGGCGCGAGCCGGAGACTGCGCTGACCGGCGCAATCCTCACCGCGGCCGAGGTGAACGAGACGTCGGACCTGATCGCATGGTCGGCGGCCGCTCAACCAGCCAAGCTAGCAACGCTCGCCCCCGTGGTGCTGAGCGTCGCCGAATCGGGAGATCTGCGCGCGAACGCGCTCGTATCGCTCGCCGTGGAAGAACTCGTGCTGCATGCACGCGCGCTGGCGCGGCAGCTGTTCGGCGACGAGCGCGCCGCGGTGCCGCTCGCGCTTTCGGGCGGGATGCTTTCGCGAGGCTCGACCCTACGCAAACGACTGGAGCATCGCCTCAAGTCGGCGGTGCCCGGGGCCCAGTTGGTGAGCGAGCCAGTCGTACCGGTGCGAGGCGCTGTCCGTGCCGCCCTCCGCATGCTCGGCGAGGCAATGGTCTGACTGCGAGGCTTGCGCTGCCGCGGGCGGCGCCTAGAATCCGCCGCATGCTCCACGTTCGCACGTTCGCCCAGTCGTTTTTTGCACGGCCCTCCATCGTCTCGAGAGCCGGGCACCGCGATCGCTGTTAGCAAACGCTGAACTCCCCCCCCCCCGCGCCGCTCCCGAGAATCTCGGGAGCTTTTTTTTTCGCCTGGAGCCCGTGCCACATGCCGCGATACAACGCTGATCGACCCTACGATGACCACCGCCGCGCACCCGTCCCCGGTGAGCCCGCCCGCATCGCATTCCTCGGCCCCGCCGGAACGTTCACTCATGCCGCCGCACGCGGGCTGTTCGACGGCGAGCCGATTTACATCGACGCCCCGACGATCGACGGTGTGTTCGATGCTGTGCGATTCGGCGACGCCGATTTCGGCGTGGCGCCGATCGAGAACTCCACCGAGGGGCCCGTCACACATTCGGTCGACGCGCTGATCGAGGGCGGCGTGATGATTCGCGGCGAGCGCATTCTCGAGGTGAATCAATGCCTGATGTCGGTCGCGCCGTCGCTCGACGGGATCAGCCGCGTGTATTCACATCCGCAGGCCCTGGCGCAGTGCCGCGATTGGTTGGCGCGCCATCTCCCCCGGGCCGAGCTGGTGAACGCCGCGTCGACCGCCGCCGCGGCACGAGAGGCGGCGACCGATCCCGCCAGCGCCGCGATTGGCAGCAGAATGGCCGGCGAGCTCTATGCGCTGCCCGTGTTGCGCGAGCGGGTGCAGGACGAATCCGGCAACGCGACGCGGTTCGTCGTGCTCGGCACGACTGACGCGCCGCGCACGGGCGACGACAAGACGACGATCATCTTCGCGGTGCACGATGTGCGCGGTGCGCTGCGCCGCGTACTTCAGGTGTTCGATGATCGCGGCGTGAATCTGTCGCGGATCGAGTCGCGGCCGAATCGACGGCGCGCTTGGGACTACCTGTTCGTCGCCGATCTCGATGGACATCGCGACGACGCGAACATCCGCGACGCGACCGCCGCGTTGATCGCGATCTGTCCGATGCTCCGGCACCTGGGGAGCTATCCGCGGCACCGCGAGGCCGTCGACACTCGCGGGGCTGCGGAGTCAGGAGACGGCGACGACTAGCTCCAGCGCAGATCCTGCTTGGAGAGGGGCAGCGACCGCACGCGCTTTCCCGTCGCCATGAAGATCGCGTTGCAGAGCGCCGGGACCACCGGCGGCAACGCCGGCTCGCCGAGTCCGGTCGGCGGGAACTCCGTCACGTGGAACGCGACATCGACCGGCGGAGCATCGCGCATGCGGAGCAGCGGGAAGGTGTTGAAGTTCGCCTGCACCGCACGCCCCTTTTCGATCGTGATCTCCTGCCCGAGCGCCTCGGCGATGCCGTCGAGCACGGCGCCCTGCGCCTGACTCTCGGCGTTGAGGGGATTGATGATCTGACTCCCGATGTCGCCCACCACCCAGACCTGATCGACCTTCACGTCGCCATCTCTGCTCACGGTCGCCTTCACCACTTCGGCGAAGTACCCCCGATGGCTGAAGTGGAAGGCGACGCCCATGCCGGTGCCCTTGGGAAGCGTTTGCTTTCCCCAATTGGAGCGCTGGGCGACCACCTCCAGCACGCCGCGCATGCGCGCCGCATCGAGGCTCGCCGCCTGTCGGCCGTTCGTCGTCGGCCCGGCGACGGGCGGATGCGAGAGAAGGTCGAGGCGGAACTGCACGGGATCTTTGCCGGCGGCGTTGGCCAGCTCGTCGATGAACGACTGCATCACGAACGCGATCGCGTTGCTCCCCGGCGCACGGAGCGCACCGGTCGGCACGCCGAGCGGGATCATCGACGCGCCGAGGTCGAAGTTCGGAATGAAGCGCGACGGGAACTCGGTTGCGCCGATCGTCGCGCTCGCGGCGTACCGTCCGTTCTCGCCGAAGGTGACGAAGTGGTCGCGCCAGGCGCTGAGGTGTCCATCGTCGTCGACGCCGCCGCTCAGGAAGTGGAAGCCTGCCGGCCGATAGAAGTCGTGCTGGATGTCGTCTTCGCGCGTCCAGAGGAGCTTCACCGGCGTACCCGGCATCTGCGTGGCCACGGCAGCGGCTTCCACCATGTAGTCGTTGTTCAGGCGCCGGCCGAACCCGCCGCCCGACCGCGTCAAGTGTATTGTAATATCACTTTCTTTAACGCCGAGCGCCTGCGAGACGAGCCGGAGTCCGCCGGCCGGCTGCTGGGTCGGCGACCAGATCTCGAGCTTCCCATCGGCGAAGCGCGCCGTGGTGTTCTGCGGCTCGAGCGGCGCGTGGGCGATGAACGGATAGAAGTACGCCGCTTCGACCGTCTTTGCCGCCGACTTGAGCGCGGCGTCGACGTCGCCGTCTTTGCGCAGCGACTGCGCGGGCGCCTGCTTCGAGAGAGCCGCCGCCTGCGCGGCGAAGCTCGCGCTGCTCTGCTGTGCCGTCGCGCCCTCGTCCCACTGGACGACGAGCTTCCGCCGCGCCTGCTGCGCCAACCACCAGTTGTCGGCGACGATCGCCACGCCGCTGAGCAGTCCATTGAGCTGCGTTCCGCCCTCGACGATGAACGCGTGCTTCACCCCCGGCTCGGCGCGAACCGCATCGAGATTGGCGCTCACGGCTTTGCCTGTGTAGACCGGACATTTCACGTACGCCGCGTAGAGCATGCCCGGCAGCACGACGTCGATGCCGTAGAGCGGCTTGCCGGTGACGATCGAGTGGTTGTCGACGCCGTGGACCTTGGTGCCGATGATGTGGAAGTCTTTCGGATCTTTGAGCGCGACGCTCTCGAGCGCCGGAGCCGGCACCGCGGCCGCTTTCTCGAGGAGCTGCGTGTAAGCGATCGTGCGGCCGCTCGGCGTGTGCGTCACGACGCCCGACTTGGTGGCGCAGCTCGATTCCGGAACGCCCCACGTCTGCGCCGCCGCGGTGACGAGCATCGCGCGCGCCGCCGCGCCGACCTGGCGCATCGGCAGCCAATTCACTGGAGTTGCTGTGCTGCCGCCGGCGCCCTGCTGCGGCTGGTACTTCGCGGTGTCGAGATCACCCTGTTCCACTCGGACGTGTGTCCAGTCGACGTCGAGCTCGTCCGCGATGAGCATCGGCAGCATCGTCTTCACGCCCTGCCCGATTTCCGGGTTCTTGGCGATGATCGTGACGATGCCGTCCGGCGTAATCCGTATGAAGGCATTCGGCAGAAACTCGCCCGCGGCCCAAGTCGGAGCGATCACGCCGCTGGCGTGCAGCGCGCGCACATAGGTGCCGAGCAGCAGGCCGCCGCCGGCGAGCGCGGTCACGCGCAGGAAGGAGCGGCGGTCGACGCGCGTCGTGTCCATTGGCGTCTCCTTCACGAGTCTGACTCGCCGGAGCGTGCACCGACGGTCGTCGGCAGCGCGGCCGCGCGATGGATCGCCTGGCGAATGCGCAAATACGTGGTGCAACGACAGATGTTGCCGTTCATCGCGACGTCGATCTGCGCGTCGGTCGGGTTCGGCGTCTTGGCGAGCAGTGCGGCGGCCGACATGAGCTGCCCGGCCTGACAGTAGCCGCACTGTGGAACGTCGAGCTCCTCCCAGGCGCGCTGCAATGCGTGCGTGCCGTTGGGCGACAAACCTTCGACTGTCGTGATTTCGGCGCCAGCCACCGTCGCGACGCGGCGACTGCACGACCGAATAGGCGCGCCGTCCACATGGACCGTGCAGGCACCGCACTGAGCGATGCCGCATCCGAACTTGGTCCCCTTGAGGTCGAGCACGTCGCGCAATACCCAGAGCAGCGGCATGTCGTCCGGAACGTCCACCGTCTTGGACGTTCCATTCACCTTGAAGGTGATCGCCATCGAGTGATCCTCCTGCTGGGCCTACACCGGATCGGGTGTGCGGACCGGCGGTACTCGCAGTGCCTCGCCGACCACCGCGTCGGCAACGGGCGTCGATGCGGCAGGTTTGTCGAACTCCCCTTCCCAGCGCGCCATGACGACCGTCGCCAGACAGTTGCCGACGACGTTCAGCGACGTGCGCCCCATGTCCATTAGCGCGTCCACTCCAAGGATGACCGCGACGGCCTGCAATGGCAAGCCGAATTGGGCGAGTGCGCCGGAGAGGATCACCAGCGCGGCCCGAGGCACCGCGGCCACGCCTTTGCTCGTCAGCATCAGGGTCAGCATCATGACGAGCTGCGCCGAGATCGGCATGTCGATGCCGGCCGCCTGCGCGGCGAAGACCGACGCCAGCGCCAGATACAACGTGCTGCCGTCGAGGTTGAACGAATAGCCCGTGGGCAGCACGAAGGCGACGATGCGCCGCGGCACGCCCATCTGTTCCATCCGCTCCATCGCCAGCGGGAAGGCCGCTTCGGATGACGCCGTGGTAAAGGCGATCAGCCATGGCTCGCCCACGGCGCGCACGAAGCGCTTGAGCGGCACGCGGAACATCAGTGCGATCGGCAGGAAGACACAGATGACGAATACGATCAGTGCGCCGTACAGCGTGCCGACCAGTACGCCGAGATTGCGCAGCACGCCGAGCCCGCTCTTCGACACCGTCACCGCGATGGCCGCGCCGATGCCGATCGGCGCGTACCCCATGACCACGCCGACAAACTTGAACATCACATCGGTCAGGCTCTCGCAAAAGCTGAGCATGAACGTCTTGCTCGGCCCCTGCACCTGCGAGAGCGCCACCGCGAAGATGATCGTGAAGAAGACGACCTGCAGCACTTCGTTCTTCGACGCCGCCTCGAAGAAACTCTGCGGCACCGTGTGCTCGATCACGCCGCTGAGTGTCGTGTGCGTGGTCGCGAGCTCAGCGCCCTCGCTCGACGATGCCGCACCAAGATCGACGCCTCGGCCCGGCTTCACGATGTTCACGGCGAGCAATCCGACGACGAGCGCGACGGTCGTCACCAGCTCGAAGTAGATGATCGACCGCAGCGCCAGCCGCCCGACCTTCTTCAGATCGTCGCCATGGCCGGCGATGCCCACGGTGAGCGTGGCGAACAGCAGCGGCACGATCAGCATCTTGATCATGCGCAGGAAGATCGTCGACAGGATGTTGAGATCCGTCGCCGCCCATCCGCCGTGCGCGTCGCGCGCCGCGTTCGGGAACAGCCAGCCGATCAGAATCCCGAGAACCATCGAGATCACGATCCACTGCGACAGCGTGATGCGGCGCAGGAACGACTTCGGGCGCGGCGGCCTGTCCGGCGCGGGATTCACAAGCTCTCCGTCATGCGATCCGCTCACGAAATCGAGCTCCGGTCAATCGTGCGGCGTCGAAGCGTGGAGTGCGTGTACCCATACGTGAAGTAAAGGATCAATCCGATGACGAGCCAGATGCCGAACCGGATCCAGGTCACGGTCGGCAGCTGCCACATCAGGTACGCGCAGGCCGCGATCGAGATCAGCGGCGTGAGCGGAACCCACGGCACCCGGAAGGGTCGAGGACGGTCGGGGTCGATGCGGCGCAGGAAAATCACCCCGGCCGAAACGAGCACGAAGGCGAACAGCGTTCCGATGTTCGTCAGGTCGACTACCTCGGCGATGTTGGCGAACGCCGCGAACACCGCCACGAACACGCCCGTGAGGATCGTCCCCACGTAGGGCGTCTTGTACTTCGGGTGCACCTTGGCCAGAAATGGCGGCAGCAACCCGTCGCGCGACATCGAGAAAAAAATGCGCGGCTGCCCGAGCTGGAATACGAGCAGCACGCTACCCATCGCGATCACGGCACCGAGCGCGATGATCAGCCGTGAGAAGTTGAGCAACCCCGGCGGACCCGACGCAAACTGCAGCGCGGTGATCATCGGCTCAGCGGTGCCGAGCGTCTTCCACGGCGCCATGCCCGTCATCACCACCGAGAT
>DATNAT010000063.1:0-12492 GCA_035572355.1 Gemmatimonadaceae bacterium | reverse complement strand
ACGGTCGTGACGACGAACGTCGAGGAGCGGGACCGCGCACAGACGGCGCTCGCGCTCCTCTTTCCAGGTCCGGCGCGCGCCGATGCCGATCGCTTTTCGGCGCGCATGCTGGCCAGCGTGGCGAGCGGCCTGGGGGGACGGTTCTTCGACGAGCTGCGCGACAAGCGGTCGCTGTGCTACACGGTCAATCTGTTCGCCGCGGACCGGCGCGCCGCCGGAACCTTCGCGGCCTACATCGCGACGTCGCCGGAGCAAGAAGGTGCGGCGCGCGACGGGTTGCTCGCCGAGTTCCGGAGGTTCTGCGAGGAACCGGTGACCGCCGAAGAGTTGGAGCGCGCGCAGACGTATGCGATCGGCACCCACGCCATTCGCCAGCAGAGCGGCGCGGCGGTGTTGGCCGACGCCGTGGACGCGTTTCTGTTCGGCACACTCAGCGAGCTGACGGAGTTCGATGCGCGCGTGCGAGCGGTGACTGCCGATGCGATGCAACAGGTCGCGCAGCACTACTTCGATCCGCGCTGCCGGGTGGAAGGCGTCGTGCGAGGAACGGGCAAGAAGGTGTAGTAACAGTTGACGCGCGAACCATCTCGCGCTTGCCTCACGGCTGTGGACGGCTAGTATCGTCGCGCGTGCACGCGCGGTTGCGCGCGCACCAGCCCGCCGACCGTGAACGCCAAGGTCCACATGCGATGCAAGCTATTCGGGGCGACCGCCGTCGCCGCGCTCTCCCTGTCGTCCGCTCCTCTCGCCGCGCACGCGCAGGCCGCGAGCTCGCTCCGCGCGAAGATCTCACAGCTGTTCATCTTCGGCGAGGGGGACGACCCGCTCTTCCTCGCCGGCACGGCCGATCCGAGCAATCCCGAGTCGATCCGCGAGCACGGCTCGCACTTCGTGCCGTCGGCAGTGTCGGCGAACGGAAGCTTGATTGGATTCATCGGCGGCGCGCTGTCGACGAGCGTGGGCAATTTGCCGATCGGAGCGTCGTCGGGCGGCGTGACCTTTCGGTTCGAGGGCGGCGTGCCGGTGAAGACGTCGACGTCGGCCGGGCCGATCTTCGCCGAACGCGCCCAGACGCTGGGCCAAGGGCGCGCACTGGTCGGGGTGAATCGCAACTCGTTCCACTTCTCGACGCTGCGCGGCGTTCCGATGAACGACATCGAGCTGATCTTCACGCACGAGAATGTGAACTTTCCCGGTTGCGATTCGATCGCCGGCGGCGACTGCTCGAAGATGGGGATTCCGGTGCTCGAGAACGACATCATGCAGTTCCGGCTCAACCTCGATCTCAACGTGGCGGTGACCAACATGTACGCCACGTACGGCGTGACGGACTGGTTCGACCTCGGCGTGGTGGTGCCGCTCGTGTCGACGAGTCTGCACGGGCAGAGCGATGCGCAGGTGATCCCGTTCGGCGGCCCGACGGCGGCGCACTTCTTCGCCGGGACGCCGCAGGACCCGGTGCTTTCGGCGGAGCGGGTGGTCGACGGCTCGGCGTTCGGGGTCGGCGACGTCGCGGTGCGCTCGAAGATCAGCGTGCACCAGACGGAGCGGAGCAGCGTCGCGCTGCTTGGCGAAGCGCGCTTTCCCACGGGCGCGGCGGACGATCTGCTCGGGGCGGGCGCGTTTTCGGCGCGCGGCGAAGCGGTGATCTCGGGGGTGATCGGCGCGTTCTCGCCGCACGCGAACGTCGGGTACATCTATCACGCCAAGAACAGCCAGCATCTGTGGAACGACGCGATCCTCGCCACGGCCGGCTTCGACGATCTGATCGCGCCGAACATCACGCTTGCCGCCGACATCGTGAGCGAGCTGCAGGTCGGCGAATCGAACCTCACGCTGCCGGGGCCCGTGACCTTCGACTCGCCTTTTCACCGCGTGATCCAGCCGACGACGATCCCCGACATGCGCGACGATCTGGTGAACGGGTCGTTCGGGTTCAAGTTCGGGCTGCCGAACAATTTCACGCTGGTGACGAACGCGCTGATTCCGCTCAACAAGGGCGGCGTGCGTCCGAATCTCACCTATACGACAGGACTCGAATTCAACTTTTGAGAAGAGCGTCCCGTCTCACCGCACCGCGGCCAGGTGCCAGGCGCCGCGCACCCAGCGCAACTCGACCTGAAACGTGACGTCCTGGCGGTCGCTGCGCCCGTTCGTCGTCACGAAGTCGTAGGCGCCGGACACCTTGGCCGTGGCGTCGCTGCCGTCGACGCGCAGGTTGGAGAGCTGGAGAGCGGCGCGCAGCGAACGGGTGCCGCTGAAGAAGTCGGCGAAGGCGCGCTGCTGTGCGGCGGTCAGCGCGGGGTAGGCGAGGCGCAATTGCACGATGTCGCGCGACTCGATGGCCCGGGCGTAGGCGTCGACGACCGCCGCGATCTCGGCCGGCGCGTTCGCGTCGGGCTTGGCCGGCGCCGATACCGGAGGCGTTGACGGCGCCGATAGCTGCGCGGTCGACGCGGCCGTTCCGCCAGCCGACGGAGTGGTAGCCGGTGCCGAGCTCGGCGGAGGACTCGCCGGTTGGCGCGGTTCACCGGCGGGCGATGCACCGGCGACCGAAGGCGGAGACTTGGCCGCGAGGTTGGTTTGGACGGCGCTGTCGGAGCGCGGCGGCAATGTCGCGGCCGCTGCGGAGCGCGCACCGGCCGCGGGCGAGTCGGCAGCGCCCCGCGGTGAAGCGGTTCTCGCCGGCGGGAGAGGTTTCTGCCGGAGCTCGGTCGCTTCTCCGTTCCGCGCTTGGGTCTTCGGCGGGGTGGGCCGCGGTGCTGGGTCGGTCACCGTCTGCTTTGGCGAGGCGTTGGCGTTGGCCGCGCTCGAGTCGGCGCGAGGCGCGGCGGCCTGCGTCGGCGTGAACGGCGCCACGGGCGGGTGCACTGTGTCTCGAGCAAGCGTCCAGCCGGCGACGAGCAGCAGCGCGGCAGCGACCGCGCCGCCGCCGTACATCGTGATGCGCCGTCGGCGCCGAGTCGTCGCCGCGGAGCGTTCACTTGCCAAGGCGGAGTCGATCGTTGCGCGAAGCGAGAGCATGTGCGCCGGCTGCGCACCGACGTGGAGCGACGCGCGGACGGCGATCAGGTCGTTCGCCATCTCGAGCGCGCTCTCGTAGCGGTCCCCCGGATCTTTCGCCAGCGCCCGCGCGACGATTCGATCGAGCTGCGGCGGCGTGCGCGGCGCGACCTTGGTCAGCGACGGCGGCATCTCGTTCAGGACTTTGTACATCACGCTCTGCAGCGTGTCGCCCTGGAACGGGCGCGAGCCGGACAGAAGCTCGTACAGCACGGCGCCGACCGAGAAGATGTCCGTGGCCGGCCCGATCTTCTCGCCGACGATCTGCTCGGGCGCCATGTAGCTCGGCGTGCCGAGCATGACGCCCGTGCGTGTCATGCTGGACGAGGTGAGATGCGCGACGCCGAAGTCCATCAGCCGCGCCTTGCCCTCGTCGTCGACGCGAATGTTGGCCGGCTTCACGTCGCGATGCACGATCCCGCGCTTGTGCGCGTAGCCGAGCCCCTGCAACACGCCGGTCATCAGATCGAGCGCGTGATCGACGGTGAGCGGCACGTGGCGCGCCAGCAGCTCCTCGAGATCGGAACCGGCGACGAATTCCATCGCGATGTACGGGTGGCCGTCCACCTCGCCGAAGTCGTAGATCGTGATGACGTTTGGATGCTGAAGCGATCCGGCGGCACGGGCTTCACGGAGAAAGCGCTCGCGCAGATCGGTGTCTTGGGCGAGCGCGTCGCTCATCACCTTGATCGCGACCGGTCGATTCAGCACGGGATCGGTGGCGCGATAGACCACGCCCATCGCCCCCTCGCCGACGAGCCGCTCGACTTCGTACTTGCCGATCTTGGTGGGTCTGGTAGGCGTCACGACTGGCTCCCGCGCCGGTCCGCACGAATATCCAGCGATTCCGCTCCGCCGCAACCATGGCGGCGATGGATACGATCAGCGCGCCGACGCCTGAAGCGTCTTGATCGCGCGCATCACGGCGCCGGCGGCCAGTCGCAGTCGTCCGTTCGGCGCACGGAGGCCGCGTGCCTGGCCATAGTCGCCCGCTTCGTACACGAGCGCGCCTTTGATCGCCGGATGATCGCTGGCCCAGGCGAGCACTTCCCACAGCGCATCGTCTTGCGTGCGCTCGCCGAACGCGAGCGGATATCCGCCCACGCCGAACACCCAATGGTCCTTGTTGGGCGGCATCACGCGCATCCATCGGTCGGCGGTGCGCGTGTCGGCCTGAATGCCGCCGCCGGTGAGCGGCGAGGGAAAGAACGAGAAGCCGACGATGTCGATCGGCGACGTCGGCTTGGCCGCCCAGGCGTAGAGAATGCTGTCGCGCGTGCGATACGACGACGCCGCCACGCCGACGCGGATCGACGGATCGGCGCTCTTGGCGACGCGCGCCGCGCGCGTGAGATACGCTTCCCACTGCACCGGCTCCCGCGAGCCGACGGCGCGTTCGCCGGTCGTGTACGGATCTTCCGCCGGCAGCACGATGTCGGGACGGAGTCGATCGATCGCGAGGCGCAGCGTGACCAGGCGCTCCGCCTCGTCGAACGGCGCAGGCCCGAGCTCGGGGAGGAGCTTTCCTCGATAGCCGATCGCGACGATGACGATCGTGCTGTCGCGGCGCAGCGGGCCAAGCACGCGGGCGAGCGAGTCGATCGCCAGCCGCGTCGCGCCGGGCACGACGACGACGCCGACCGCATCGACGCTGAGCGTGTCGACGAGCGCGGAATCGCTGCGCACCGCCGCCGGCGAGGGCGGGTTCCGAATGTCCGGCAGGATCTTCACGCCGACGGCGAAATCGCCGTCCGGGCGGTCGTGAATCTGATCGCCGCGGTGCTGCGCGTAATTGCCGAGCTGTCCGGTCGCCGGCAGAACGCTGACGACGATGAACAGCATCCATCCCATCGCGACGAGCGTCATGAACAGGCGGAACGACGCCGTGAGCTTGTGCAGCGCCGGGAACGCCGGTGACACCATCGGCACGTTGAAGTAGAAGGGCGTCGACAGCGCGCTCGACGTGCCGCTGACCAGGACGACGGCAAGGCTCTGCGCGGCGAGCAGGGCAACGAACGGACTCGGCACCGCATGGCCGTGCTCGACGAGGTAGCGCACGATGCCGAGCAGGGCGATCGCCAGGTCGTAGATCGCGATCGGAATGCCCCACACCGGATTGACGAGCCGGAAGAGCAACGCGTACAGCGCCTGCACCGCGAACAGCACGAGCACCGCGGGCCAGAGCCAGTCCATGGCGGCCACGGCGCGTCCGGTGATCAGCGTCGACGTGGCGAGGGTGAGCAGCAGCGCCGGCACGATCAGCAGCGCGCCCAGCCCGCTCACCGCCTGGAAGAAACGCGGCGACTGGCGGTTCTGCGCGATGCGCCCCGCCAGCACGATGTCCCAGATCACGATGATCGCGCACAGCGCGAGATGCGCCGGCGCTAAGAAAGTTCTCATCCGCGGCCGCGAGTGTCGCTCTTGACGTCGCGCGCGGTCACCCGTCGCGACAGGACGTCCAACGCTTTGCGAAAGTCGTGCGAAGTGGGCGCGAGGACGTCGAACAGCAGAGCCTGCCGCTCGGGGATCGCATGCAGCGTGATGTGGCCGCTGTCGAGGATGAGCACCGCCGAGATCGCGCCGGCCGGATGCTCTCGGATGCTCGGCACGCCGCTCAAGCTGAACCCCGCCGCACTCGCCGCGGCGATCAACAATCCGCCGAGCAGCGTCGCGTCGCGCAGCTGCTCCGGCGCGACGCCGATGAACTCCGCCGAAAGATGCGAGTGCGATTTCTCCAAGGGGACGAATGTCGTTCGAGCTAGGCGCCGCAGACAGGCGGTGGCGGGCCGGCCGGCTGGCCACCCCGGCCGCGGCCCGCAGCGGGCGGCGTTGCGCCACGCCCGCCCGCGGCCCCGCGCCCTCTCGCCACTCCGGGCGGCAGGCGCGGGGCGGGCATCGACGCCGCCATCGAACGAGCGCCGTTCGCACCGACCGCTCGCACACCCGCCCACTCGTCGTCGAGCTGCCGGCGCAGCGTGCAGCGCGTGACGTTGCCCAACGGGATCACACGGTCCCACGTCGCAGCGGTGGTGCTGCGAATGAGGAGCTCGTAGCTCGTCGCGCCGGCCGACGGTTCCCAGCTGAGCGTCCAGGCCTGGCCGCCCGACGACGCGCCGGCCGAGTCGGCGGCGCGCGATTGCCGCACCGCGCGCGCATCGGCCGGCGTCGCCGGCGCTGCGGCCAGCGACGCCACGGTGATCGCGTTCACGCGCGCGACGTTCGCGACGTAGCCGAAGTTCACGTGCGCGAAGTCGTCCGTGGGTAGATGCTGGCGGTTGTAGTTCTCGACTCGTTCGGTGAATCGAAGGCCGGCGTCGCCGAGCGTCACGTATGGCTCGTGGTCTCCGCCGCGACCGATGCGGTCGAGGCGCCAGACGGGGAGTACTTCGAAGTTCGGCAGGTACACACGGTCGAGCGCCCAGGCATAGCGCCCGAGCTCGCGGCTCGGCGAGTTGTCCGGGTCGGCGGCGAAGATGCGCATGCTCGTCGAGTCGGTGGTGCCATCTTCGGCCGTGACATTGCCCACGATGTCATCCGTCATGCCGGCGACGATCGTGTACCCGGCGTCGTGCAGACGCTCGGCGAGCTGCTTCGATCCGTTGAGCCCCTGCTCCTCGGCGGCGACGGCGGCGAAGATGATCGTCGCGTCGAGCCCCTTGGGAAAGCGCTTGGAGAAGACGCGCGCCAGCTCGACGATCGCCGACGTGCCGGAACCGTCGTCGTCAGCGCCGGGCGCGGTCGAGGTGGAGTCGTAGGTGCCGCCGAGGCTGCAGATGCACGAATCGTAGTGGCCGGTGATGACGATGACGCGAGAGGTGTCGCGGCCCGGGAGCCAGGCGACGACGTCGACGACGTTGGCGTTGAGCGTCGTGCTGTCGCCGCGCCGAGGGTGGAACTCGTTGATCTTGCCGTAGTACTCGACGCGGAGGCAGCCGCCACAGTCGCGGCTGTAGCCGTCGAGCTGGGCGAAGAGCCATCGCCGGGCGGCGCCGATGCCTCGCGTGGAGGAGAGGGTGTCGGAGAAGGTGTTGCGGGTGCCGAACGACACGAGCGCCGAATCGGTCCGGCGAATGTGCGCCGGGTCGACGTCGGCGAGCGCGGCGACGATGCGCGGATCGCGGGCGAGCCCGATCGATTCATCGACGCCGCGCGCGATCGGGGCGATGCTCGTCGTCGGGGCCGCGGCGGGTCCCGACGGCCGGGCGACCGTGGCCGGCGCTCCGCAGCTGACGACAAGGAATCCAATCGCGCCGGCGATGGCGGCGCGCCAATAGGTGCCTATCTCAATCATGATTCTCACAATCCTGCGATCTGAATTCAACGATCCACGACCTACGATCCACGATCCACGATCCACTTCTACGCTAGAACATCGACATAGCCAAGAACGACCGCAGCGAGTCGTTCGTCGACCGCAACCGGCTCGACAGCAGGCGCACCGACGCCCAGAGAACCTTGTACGCCAGCTCGCGATCCGAGTCGAGCAGCAGCTCGAAGTCGTGGCGGCTGATCGTGAGCGCGGTCGTGCCGCCGTTGGAGATCGCGTGCGTGGAGCGCTCGCCGCGATCGAACACCGCCATCTCGCCGAACAGGCTGCCCGGCTTCATCACGGCGAGCGCCTCCTCACCGCTGCCCGGCACGTCGCGGCTGATGCGCACCTCGCCTTCGACAATGAGGTAGAGCCGCGTGCCCTCTTCGCCCTCGCGGAACACGTACGCGCCGCTGACATACGTCTCGTGACGGCAGACGCGCGCGACTTTGGCCAGCTCGGCGTCGTTCAAGTCCTTGAAGATCGAGACCTTTCTCAACAACTCGGTCACCAGGCTCATGCCGCACGTCGGATCGAAGGAGATGGCGAAGCTATTTGCCGCGTTCGGCGCTGGCAAGCAGATGTTACTTTAGTGCCATGGCCGCGCGCGCGAGCCTTCGCGCTCTACCCAATCTCATCTCGTCGTCGCGCGTCGTCATCGCGGCGGGGTTCGTCGGCAGCCACCGGACCGACGTTCGCCTCGGCCTCGTCGGCCTCGCGGCGGCGACCGACTTTCTCGACGGCTGGATCGCGCGCCGCGCCAAGTGGACGTCGCGGTGGGGCGCGCTGATCGATCCGATCGCCGACCGCGTGTTCGCGCTCGTCGCCGTGGCGACGTTCGTTTGGACGGGCGCGCTGTCGATCGTCGGGCTGTTGGTCATGCTGTCGCGCGACATCATGACGGCCGTGGGCTTCTTCGTCGCGCGGATCGTGCCCTGGCTGCGGCCGGTGCAGTTCAAGGCGCGGCTCTCGGGGAAGATCGTCACCGTGCTCCAGTACGCGACGTTCGTGCTGTTGCTCCTGCGCATGCCGACCGGCACGCGCATCGCGCTCTGGCTCGTCGGGCTTTCGTCGGCGTATTCGATCGTCGACTATACCGTGGCGCTCTGGCACGCGCGCGCCACGTGACGCGCTCGGTCGCAGGGCTCACGCTGCTGATGGCGCTCGCACGTTGGTCCGGCGCGCAGCTGCGAACGCCGTCGCCCTTTCCGGAATACCGCGCCGACGCGATCGTCGGATCGCGCACGTCGACGCAGGCGGGCGTCGGTCTGGTCGTGCCGATGGGGATCTACGTGCGGCTTGGCTTCGACGCGGCCGGAGGAGCCACGTGGGGCCACGGTGCAGCAGATCCGAGCGGACGCATCGACGCGATCGGCCGATTTCTGTTCGATCCGTTTCGCGAGGTGCCCGTCGGCGTGTCGGTCGGCGGAGGCCTGAGTCTGCCGTACGTCGCGCACGACCCGCGCGTGCGGCCCTTTCTCACCGCGGTGCTGGACGTCGAGGGACGCATGCGCGGTCCAGTGACGCCGGCGCTCGAGCTGGGTGTTGGGGGCGGAGCGCGCATCGGGTTGGTGCTGCGCGCGTCGCCCGCACGATGGCGTTGAGCGACCAGCGCGATCGGCCGGCGCTCGAAGTGAAAACGCCTCCGCGGCGCGGAGGCGTTTCTCTATTCAACCAAGCACTTATGCGGCGGCGGTGTCGTCGCGCTTCTTCGGCGGCTGCGCGAACCGTTCGCCGAGCGTGCGGAGCTCGTTGATCTGCTCCTCTTCCAACTCGGGGTACCGCTCGGTCATGTACGCCATGGTTTCGCCGAACCATTCCTGCTGATGCTCCGGCGTGGACCCGACGACGCCACATCGCATGATGTGCTGGAACAACTCGTCTCGTGCTTCCTCGAACGGCGTAGCGGTTGTTGGGGCTTTTGTCGTTCGGTTCTTCTGCTTGGCCATGAATCAGGATTAAGGTGAGAGACAGGGAAATCTAACGAACGATCGGCCCTCCGGGCACCGGTTGTGCTCGCACGGTCGCCCGATTCCCCTACGCGCCACCAAACGCAATCGCTGCGCCGACCGCGTCGCCGCGGGCGGGACCTCCTACTCGCTTCGGGTCGCGATTCCCGCCGCGCCGACGAACTCGAGCAGCAAACCGGCCAGCGTGTCCGGTGCCTCTTCCGGCACAAGCCGACCGGTGCCGGGCAGGCGTACGAGCCGGCTGCCGGGGATCGTATCGGCGATCCGATCGCCTAATCGCGGACTCACAAAGGCATCTTGATCGCCCCAGACGACGAGCGTCGGGCAGTCGAGCTGGGCCAGGTCGACCTCGGCCAAATCCTCGTCGTCGACGGCGCGGGCCAAGGCGAGCAGATGGTTCACGCCATCCTGACCGACGTACGGCGCCAGATACCGGGCGACGAGCGAATCCGGCATGTTCTGCGGGTCGGCCACGCTCCGCTCGAGCAGCTCGCGGAGGAGCGGCGCCGCACCGAGCACGCCGCGCGAGATTCGCAGGGCAAAGCGCGCCGTGTTCCGCTGCATCGTTTTGATATCGTCGGCCGGCACGTCCTCGAACGCGATCGGGTTGACGAGCAGCAGCCGTTCGACTCGCTCCGGCCGGTTGAAGGCGAGATGCATCGCCACGGCGCCGCCGAGGTCGATTCCGACGACCGTGGCCTTGGAGAGTCGCAGCGCGGTGAGCGCGCGGTCGACGTAATCCGACTGCGCGGCGATGCCGAACTGCGCGTCGAACGGACGATCCGACTCGCCGTAGCCGAACAGATCGATCGCGAACGCCGTGCGGTTGGCCACGGCGAGCGCCGGGCCGACGTTGCGCCAGAGGAAACTGCACGTGCCGAAGCCGTGTATGAGCAGAATGGGCGCCCCGCCGTGACCGTACCGCTCCACATGCATGGAGCCCGGTCCTACGGGAATGCGCAGCAGATCGGCGTCGATGGGAGTTCCTCGGTGCGTTCGGGTGAACATGCCGTCGCCGATGGACCAATGCGGTGACGCAGACAACGGCGACGCGGACAACGGTAATTCGGTCTCGTCCCACTCGCTTCGCTTGGCAACCCCGGTACCATCATAGCATCTTTCGGGTACGGTCATCGGGGCCGCACCGTCCCCTCGGAGGCAGCAGGCGCATGGCGGAGCAGGAACAGACCTACGACGAGGGACGCTCGCGCAATCTCGAGGCCCTGCTGCGTGCGCTGGCGGTGCGGATTCAAGAGCTCGATCGCGACGGACGGCTGCTCGACCATGCCGGCGAGCTCATGCAGCTGACCGGAGACGTGCGCAGCGAGCTCTTTCACTACGAAGTGCGCATCACCTACGATACGCCCGAGGTGGCCGAGAGCCGCCGCATCGTGCGCGAAGCACGCGAATCGAACGAACCAGCCGAGCAATGGCCAACAAGCGAGTGGAACCCGGACGAGGACGAAAGTCCGGAGTGGTGAGTGCGGCGAAGAAGAAGCCCGCCGCGACGACCCGTGCCTTCTATCTCATCATCGCCGTCATCGCCGTCGCCGGCATCGCCGCGCTGACCTACGCGTCGACGCGACCCAAGGAGACGGCGCTCGTCGACCCGATCGACACCACGCTGGCGCCGGTGCAGTCGTCGGGCTACGTGCTGGGGAGCGCGACCGCCCCGATCGAAGTCACCGAGTTCGGCGACTTCGAGTGCCCGGCCTGCGGCAGCTTCGCCAACCTCACCGAGCCCGACATCCGGAAGAACTACGTCAACACCGGCAAGGTGCGGTGGCGGTTCATCGACTTTCCGCTCAACGTCCACCGCAACACGTGGCAGGCGTCGCGCGCCGCCGCCTGCGCCGACGAGCAGGGCCGATTCTGGGACTTTCACGATCTCTTATATCAAACCCAGGATCAGTGGAGCAGCGAGACGACCGACAATCCGGACAAGGTCATGAAGCAGCTCGGTCGCCAGCTCGGGCTCAAGACCGACCAGTTCGACCAGTGCGTCGACACGAAGAAGTACCAGGCGAAGATCCAGGCGCACCTCAAGCTCGCCGAGCTGCGAAAGATCATGCAGACGCCGACGTTCATTCTCGGCACGGAGCAGATCGTCGGCGGCCGGCCGTACGACGACTTCGCCAAGATTCTCGACAGCGCCCTCGCCGCCGCGCCCAAGACGCCGGCGCCACCGTCGGTCGGCGGCGACACGGCGGCGCATCCGGCCGTCGGCGGGAAGAAGCCGGGGACATGACGCGACGGATGTGGATGGCGCTCTTGAGTCTCGCCGGACTCTTTCTCGGCGCCTATCTCACGCTCTACAAGATCGGCATCATCGGTACGCTCGCCTGCGGCGTCACGTCGTGCGAAACGGTGCAGACGAGCCGCTGGTCCGTGTTCTTGGGCGTTCCCGTCGCCACGTGGGGCGTGGGTTTCTACGCGTTGATGCTGGCGCTCGTGCTGGCGGGACTGCAGCCGCGCTTCGCCGAGTCTCGGCCGCTCGCCACGACGGTGCTCGCGCTCGCGTCGTGGGGCGTGCTGTTCACCGCCTGGCTCAACTACCTCGAGGCGTTCGTGATCCACGCCTGGTGCGAGTGGTGCCTCGGCTCGGCGGCGATGGTCGTCGTGCTGTTTCTGCTCGCGCTGGTCGATTGGCGCGACACGCGCGCCGCCGCGAATGACGGCGGCGCGGGCGAGCTTACGCGCGCTTGATCGTGCGCTGCTGGCCGCGGCCCTGCGACGCTTCGTTGAGTCGCAGCTTCGGCCGGTCTTCCGGCGCCACCGGCTGCTCGCCACCGTCCACCGCGCGCCGGCGGTAGGGCACGAGATCCTGGCCGAGGACGACGAGCGTGCGCGTCGCCACCGTGCTGGCGAGCGGCTCGGGGATCGCCATCTCGCGGATGTAGGTCTCGATGGCGCGATCGAAGGTGAGATCTTCGGCCAGCGTGTCGACGAACATCAGCGCATTGTCGACATGGGCGCGAATGATCGCCTCCTCGGCGCGGGCCTGGGCGAGGCGAAGCCGCCGCTCGGCGGCGGGCTCGAGCTTGCGGCGGAAGATGCGTTCTGGGAAGAACCGGCGAAGAAAGGCGAACATGGCGGCAATCTACGGAGAGGCGATGCCCCGATCAGGGGCACAAGGCGTACCAGGCGGCG
>DATNAT010000062.1:0-4842 GCA_035572355.1 Gemmatimonadaceae bacterium | reverse complement strand
TCGACCCGGTGGTGGCATTGCGGACAGAGTGAACGCAGCCGTGGCAAAACCCTTACGCTTTGCGCCTCGCCGGGCCGCTAAGCCGGATGCAGATTGGCGTCACGATCCACGATCCACGATCCACGATCCACGATCCACGCCGAGAGCTATGTCCTCGCCCGCCATCCCACTCAAAGAATTCGACGCCGAGATGGCGTCGACGCGCCGACTCCTCGAGCGCGTCCCGACCGACAAGGGCACGTGGAAGCCGCATGAGAAATCATTTCCGCTCGGCCATCTCGCGCTGCTCGTCGCTTGGATTCCGGGCTGGATCGCACAGACGCTGCGCGAGCCGTACATGGATCTGGCCGGCGTCGCGGGCTACAGCTTCCAGCCGACCGATGCCATCCTTCGCGAGTTCGACAAGAACGCGAAAGCAGCGCGGGCCGCACTCGAGTCGGTGACCGGCCCCGCGCTCGAGCAGATGTGGTCGCTCAAGCATGGCGACAAGGTGTTCATGTCGTCGCCGCGCGGTGAGACGGCGCGCCAGCATCTGAATCATCTCATTCATCATCGCGGCCAGCTCACCGTTTATCTTCGCCTCGTCGACGTGCCGCTGCCGATGGTCTATGGGCCGACGGCTGACGAACGGTGGCCCGGATGAACGGCAGTCGACGATTCGCGCTGGCGACGGCGATCGCCGGTATGGCGCTCGGCACGTCGTGGCGCCGAGCCGGCGCGCAGCAGCCGACCGTGCGCGGCGTCGTCTTCGTCGACGCGAACCGCAACGGCGTGCGCGACGCATCCGAGCACGGGCTCCGCGGCGTCGCCGTCTCCAATCAAGAAACTGTCGTCGTCACCGATTTCGCGGGCGCGTTTGAGCTTCCGGTGAGTCCCTGGGGGATCGTCTTCGTCTCCGAGCCCACTGGCTACAAGAGCGTCGGCGCATACTGGCGGAACGTCGCGTCATCGAACGCGCCGATCGCCTTCGCCCTCCGCGCCGAGGCGCAGCCGCGCACGTTCACGTTCGTCGATGCATCGGATCCACATACCAAGCCGGAGACGGTCGATCGGATTCGCCGTTTTCGCGCGATGGTGGACTCGCTGCACCCGGCGTTCACGATCATCGCCGGCGATCTCGTGTACGACTCGATGAGTCAGCAGGACAGCACGGCGACGTCGTTCTTCGAGCTCGTGCACAGCGAAATCGCGAAGTTCGCCCAGCCGGTGTGGACCGTTCCGGGCAATCACGACCATTTCGGCATCATCCGCTCGCGCTCCCACGTCGACGCGAGCAATCCGATGTTCGGTCGCCGGATGTATCAGCACTGGTTCGGGCCCGACTACTACTCGTTCACCTACGGCGGCGTCCATTTCATCGGGATGAACTCGGTCCAGCGCGACGACTCCGCCTACTACGGCCGCATCGACAGCGTGCAGATGGCCTGGCTGTCGCGCGATCTGGCCCTCGTGCCGCCAAGCGAACCGGTCGTCACCTTCATGCACATTCCTCTCTTGTCGGCCTGGTGGAACATGCTCGGCTACATCGACATGCCGCTGGTCAGCGACGTCGTGCACATCAATGGAAAGACGGACTACCGCCACACGGTCGGGAACGTGCAGGAGGTGCTGCATGCGCTCGAGGGCCACAATTACCCCCTCGCCATCGGCGCACACACGCACGCCGCCGAGCGGCTTTCGTTCCAGAGCGACGGGCAGACGATTCGTTTCGAGCAGAGCTCGGCGATCGTAGGACCGGCGCAGGCGGGTCCGATGATCGTGCCGTCAGGGTTTACTCTTTACACGGTGCACGACGGCGTGATCGACGCCGGCAAGTTCATTCCGCTCGACCCCCCACCCGCCGCGTCGCGCTAGTCGCACCGCAGCGCTTCGATCGGGCTGACGCGCCCCGCGCGTCGCGCCGGGAGCCAGCTCGCGACGAGCGACGTGCACACCAGCACCGAGACGGCGATGCTCAGCGATGGCCAGTCGAGCGGACCCACGCCGTACATGACGCCGCGGATGACGCGAGTCGCCAGAAGGCCGAGTGGGACTCCGACCACGATCCCGATCGCGGCGACGCGAGCCGCTTCGCCGACGACGAGCCGGGTGACGGTGCCCGGCTCGGCGCCGAGCGCGGTGCGGAGTCCGAATTCCGCGGTGCGCTGCGCGGTCGAGTAGGCGGTGACGCCGTATAGGCCGAGCGCGGCGAGCGCCAGGGCGAGCGCGCCGAAGAAGAGGGTCATCTTGGTGAGGAGCAGCTCTTCGCCGACGCTCCGCCGAACCCGCACGCTAAGCGGGGTGACCGTGAACGGGACATTGGGATCGATGGACGACAGTGCTCGGCGAATCGGCTCGACGACGTTCGCGGCGGACGCCCCGGCGGCGTGCACCGTCAACTCGAACCCCCGCGGTCTGTCGCTCAGCGGGATCGTCGCGAAGTAGAGGCGGCGAATCGGCTTCGCACGCAGATCGCGGATCTCGGCGACATCGCGCACGACGGCGGCGATGGTGTAGGTCACGCTGTCGAGCGTGACCCTGCGGCCGATCGGGTCGCGGCCGCGAAAATACGCGTTCGCCATCGTCTCGTTGATCGCGGCCGTGTTGGCTCCGGCGACTGCGTCGCTTGCCGAAAAGTCGCGCCCGTGCACGAGCGTCGCACCAATCGATTTGAAGAAGGCGGGTCCTACGGCGTCATACTGGATCTGGTGTTCGGAGTCGGCCTGGGCAACGAACCCGGGCACGTCGACGTGCCCGGCGGATGCACCGCCGCTGAAGATTCCTTCCAAGGTGTAACTCGCCGCGTCCACGCCCGGAACTTCCCGCGCGCGGGCGGCGAACTCGGCGCGTAGCGCAGCCAACCGGGCGCCGACGTACGTCGTCCGCGTGGTCGCGACGTGGACCATTACGACATGGTCGCGGTCCAGGCCAAGATCGATGTGCAGCAGGCCTTGCACACTGCGGACGACCAGGCCGCCGCCGACGAGCAGGAGCATCGTGAGCGCCATCTGCGCCGCGACCAGTACGCGGCCGGCGCCGAACCGCCCGCGTGTCCCGAAGAGGTTGCGGCCCTGCGCGCGCAGTGCGGTCGCGACGTCGGTACGGGTGGCGCGAATCGCCGGCGCGAGCCCACAGAGGAGTACTGTGGCGAAGGTTACCGAAGCCGTGAATGCAAAAACGCGAATATCGGGGTTGGTATCGATGGCGATCGGCGAGCCGCCGAGCGTCGCCGTGGCGATGAGCAAGCGGCTGCCCGCGGCGGCGATGCCGATCGCGACGAGACCGGCGAGACCGGCAAGCATCGCGCTCTCCGTGAGCAGCTGTTGGACGAGCCGCCCGCGCCCGGCGCCGAGCGCCATACGCACCGTCATCTCGCGGCCGCGAGCGGCGGCGCGGGTCAGCATCAGCGTGCAGACGTTCGCGCAGACGACGAGCACGACGAGTCCGACGGCGGCCATGGCAATGAGAATGGCTGAACCATAAAACGCTCGAATACTGGAGAAGCCCGACGCTCCGCCCTGAACGAGGATCGGCGTCGAGCGAAGATCCTCGTTGAACTCGGCCAGTGCCCGTCCATCGACGTGCGCGCGAATCGACTGCGTCTCGAGGGCGGTGATCTGGCTCCGCGCCTGCGAGAGCGTGACGCCGGGCCGGAGACGGCCCATCAGAACGATCCACGACGCCTGGCGATTGTCGAGAACCGGCGGCCCCACGCGCACGGCGGGCGCCATCATCATCGGCACCCACATGTCCGTCGACTCGCCGACGATGTCGCCCGTGAACCCCGGCGCGGTGACGCCGACGATCGCGAGTGGCGTGTGATTGATGTGGATGACACGGCCGAGCACAGCGCGATCGCCGGCGAAGCGGCGCTGCCAGTAATCGTAGCTGATCACAGCCACCGGATCGCCGAGCGGCGTCGCGTCTTCCGCGGCGGTGAACGTGCGGCCGAGGTACGCGGGGACTTGCAACACGGAGAAGAACCCGCCGCTGACGAGCCGGCCGAGCGGATGCTCGATCGCGTTCGCGTCGGGGTCGACGGCGACGTCCCAATCGTCAGGGTAGCCGTTGGCATAGACGCCGGAAAAAACCGTGTTGTGGTCGCGGACGTCGGCGAACACCGGATACGACGTGTACTCGGTTTCGGGGGAGCCGGTCCACGCCGAGTGCACTTCTGCCGGATTCCCGACAGTCACGAGCTGCTCGGGATGCGGAACGGGGAGCGTTCTGAGGAGCAGCGCATCGACGAGTGTGAACACTGCTGAGTTGGCGCCGATGCCGATGCCGAGCACGAGGACGACGGAAAGCGTGAATGTCGGCCGGCTGCGGAGCACGCGGGCGGCGTAGCGAATGTCGCGCAGCAGGGTCTCGAGGCGCGCTGTGCCGCGCGCGTCGCGCGAAGCTTCCTTGGTGCGGTCGATGCCGCCGAAGGCGAGCCGCGCGCGGCGTTCGGCCTCGCGGCGAGGAATGCCCGACTGCTCGAGCTTTTCGATCTCATGCTCGAGATGAAAGCGCAGCTCGGCGTCCAGCTCGCGCTCGACGGCTCCGCGGCGCGTCAGCGAGCGCACGCGGTGACGGAGGTCGCTCCATAGTTCGCCGAACATCGGTCAGCCCATGCGCAGCACGAGGGCGACCGCCGCGGTGAGCCGCGCCCAGTCGTCCGTTTCGGCCTCGAGCTGTTTGCGCCCGACCTTCGTCAGCTCGTAGTACTTCGCTTTGCGATTGTTGTCCGACGCGCCCCACTCGGCGCGAATCCAACCGCGGCGCTCGAGCCGATGCAGGGCGGGGTAGAGCGACCCCTGCGGGATCTGGAGCGTGGCGCGCGAGACGTCGTGGATGCGCTCGGAGATCGCCCAGCCGTGC
>DATNAT010000061.1:0-6105 GCA_035572355.1 Gemmatimonadaceae bacterium | reverse complement strand
TAGCGATCGAGCTCGGCGGCGATCTGGCGAGGGGTGAGGTCGGCGAGCTTGGCGAGGGCCTGCTGGGTCCTATTCGAGGCCATCGGACGTCGATGCGTTCGTCGCGGTCGTCAACTCGTTTCCAGAACTGAAATATTGGTGTTGGTATAGATGCAGATCTCGCCCGCGATGTGCATGGCCCGCTTCACGATCTCGGCGGCGTCGAGCTGGGTGTTGTCAATCAGCGCCCGCGCGGCGGCGAGGGCGTACGAGCCGCCCGAGCCGATGGCGAGCACGCCGTCGTCCGGCTCGATCAGCTCGCCGTTGCCGGAGACGATGAAGCCATGCTCCCGGTCGGCGACGATGAGCAACGCCTCGAGACGGCGGAGGACGCGGTCGCTGCGCCAGTCCTTGGCCAGCTCCACGGCGGCACGGGCGAGGTTCCCCGGGTAGCGCTCGAGCTTCTCCTCGAACTTGTCGAAGAGCGTCATCGCGTCCGCCGCGGCGCCGGCGAACCCGGCGACGATCTTGCCGCCCTTGATGACGCGGACCTTCTGCGCATGCGACTTCATGACCGTCTCACCGACGGTCACCTGCCCGTCGCCGCCAATGGCAACTTTGCCATTCCGGCGGACAGCGAGGATGGTGGTGGCGCGGATAGGGGGGAGGGGCGGCATGCGAAAAAGGTAGTCGGAGCGGGGAGGGAGCGCTCGTGAGGCGTGAGGGGTGCCACGCTCAGACTCGATATGGCGAATCGGGTACGGCTTGCTGACGAAATCGGACGGCCGCCTTCGGACGACTGACATCCGACCCAGCGTGACGGCGGGCTGAGGCCTCAGGCCTCACTCCTCCTCCTCCCGCCTCCTCAGCGCCCCTCGATTCGAGATCGCCTGCCCCAGGAACCGCCAGTTTCGCAGCACGCCGTACAGCAGCAGCACCGTCCCGGCGATCACCGCGATCACCGAGTATTTCCAGGTGTCGCGCCCGATGAAGGCCGCCGCCATGCCGCAGATGCCGAGCCCGATGGCGGCTTCCCCGCCGCGCTGGCGCTCGACACGGGGACGCCGGCGGCGCTCGCGTTTGACGATGATCTCGTCGGGCGTCCAGGCGTCGAAGATGAGGCCGAGTCCGATGAGGCCGACGACGATGCCGACGATGAGCGGGATGAGCTCGAGGCGCATGCGCACGGTCGAGGCAGGTTTCGTGCGCGGAAACTTTTCGGCGGACCCCGCGGTACGGCACACAGACCTCAACGAGCCAACCCATGCCCTTTGCTCGCGCTCTGTCGCATGCCTGGCGCTCCCTCCGGCGCGCCCCGCTGTTCAGCGCCTCGATCGTCGTCACGCTCGCCGTCGGGATCGGCGCCGCGACGGCGATCTTCACCGTGGTCAACGCGGTGCTGCTTCGGCCCCTGCCCTACGGGCACGCGGATCGGCTCGTCGGCATCTGGTTCGACATGGCGCCGCTGTCGCTCGACCACGCACAGCAGACGCCGGGCACCTATCAAACCTTCGCGCGCTTCGCGCACACCCTCCACGAGATCGGTCTCTACCAGGAGGGTTCGGTCGACGTCTCCGATCCGAGCGGGGGCAGCGCACCGGAGCATCTGACGTCGGCGTATCTCACGCAGAGCGTCATCCCGCTGCTCGAGGTCGCGCCGATCCTCGGCCGAACGTTCACCAAGGAAGAAGACGGTCCCAAAGGGCCGCGCGTCGCCCTGATCAGCGAAGGGCTGTGGCGCACGCACTTCGGCGCCGACCCGGGGGTGCTCGGCAAGTCGCTCGTGATCTACGGCCGGCAGACGCGGATCATCGGGGTGATGCCGTCCCGATTCCGCTTCCCCAATGCCGGCACCGAGATGTGGCTCCCGATGCAGCTCGACTTCGCGGACCCGTACTCGGGAGGCTTCAGCTTTGACGGCGTGGCGCGCCTCGCGCCGGGCGTGACGGTCGCGGCGGCGGAGCGCGAGTTGAACGCCGTGCTGCCTCGTGTCGTCGAGGTGGCTCCGAACCTCACGCCGACCATGCCGATGAGCGCCGTCCTCGCTCAGGCAAAGCCGGTAGCGCGCGCCATCCCAATGCGCGACGACGTGGTGGGAGGCGTGTCGCGTACGCTGTGGATGGTCGCCGCCGCGGCGGCGCTCCTGCTCGTCGCCGCCTGCGCGAACGTGGCGAATCTCCTGCTCGCCCGCGCCGACGAGCGGCAGCGCGAGCTCGCGGTGCGCGCCGCACTCGGCGCCGGCCGTGGCCGTGTGCTCGTTCACTTCTTCACCGAGGCAGCGCTCCTCGCCGCACTGTCCGTTGCGCTCGCGCTCGGAGCGAGTTGGGTCGCGATCCGCGCGCTGGTGAGCGCCGGCCCGTCGCAGATTCCGCGACTGGCCGAAGTGCACGTGGGCATCGCGTCCGTCGTGTTCGCGGTGGTGGCCGGATTGCTCGCGGCCTTGGCGTCGAGCGCGATTCCGACGCTGCGCTTCATCCGCGGCGATCTGCTCGCTGGATTGCGCGATGGCGGCCGCGGTGGAACGGCGGGCGGCAAGCGGCAGCGTGCGCGCGGCGTGCTGGTCGCGGTGCAGGTTGCGTTCGCGCTCGTCGTGCTCGCGGCGTCGGGTCTGCTGCTGCGCAGCTTCGAGCGGCTCCGCGCCGTTCGCCCGGGGTTCGACCCCGCGGGCTTGGCGACGCTCTGGTTCTCGCTGCCGTCGCAGCGCTACGTGAGCGACACGAGCATCGTGCAATTCCTGTCGCGCGTCGTCGACGGGGCTGCGCAGCTGCCGAGCGTGCGGTCGGCGGGATTCGCGTCGTGGCTGCCGCTGGAGAACAACGGAGGGAATCACGATCCGGTGTACGTCGAAGGCGAGGCGACGAGCGCGAAGAAGATTCCCGCGTTGTCGAGCTACGTCAGCACGAACGCCGGCTACTTCGCGACGCTCGGCATACCGCTCCTCGCCGGCCACTTGTTCGACGATCGACTGGAACGGCAGCACGCGAACGAGGCGGTGATCAGCCAGGAAGCAGCACGTCTGTTCTTTCATGACTCGACCGGGCGCGGCGCGGTGGGCAAACGCTTTCAGGAGCTCCCCGGCGCACCGTGGTACACGGTGATCGGCGTGGTCGGGAGCGTGCGGGACACGTCGCTTGCGGCCGACCCGGCCCGCACGGTCTACGTCCCCGAAGCCCTCAGTGCGGACAAGAACCTCGGGCACACGGCGCGGACGATCGCGCTCGTCGCGAAGACCCATGGCGACGTGGGCGCGGTGACGCGCGAGCTGCAGCGCATGCTCCGCGAGATGGATCCGACGCTTCCGACGTTCAGCGTCCAGTCGATGCAAGAGACGCTTACCGCATCGACGGCGCAGCTCACGTTCACGATGATCGTGCTCGGCGCGGCGGCAGCAGCGACGCTGGTGCTGAGCATCGTCGGATTGTACGCGGTGATCGCCTACATCGTGTCGCTTCGCACACGCGAGATCGGCGTGCGCATCGCGCTCGGCGCGCAACCATCGTCGGTGGCGGCGTCGGTCGCGGCGCGCGGGCTCGCGCTCTGTGGCGCGGGGCTCGTCGTTGGACTCGTGCTCGTGTTTTTCGCCGGGCGATTCTTGCGTTCGTTCCTGTTCGAGGTAGCGCCGACGGATCCGACGTCGCTCGTAGGAGCGGTGACGCTGCTCGTTGGACTGTCGCTCGCCGCGAGTTGGATACCGGCGCGACGGGCGGCGCGGGTGAACCCGGTGGAAGCATTGCGGGGAGAATGATTCGCCGACGCGGACGTGGTGCGCGCAGTGGCGAGGCAACTGCGCGCGGTGGTCGGCAAGCTCGTCGCGGTCGAATGGCTGTCCCGGCGAGGTTGGCTGGTCTCCGAGCACGGTGGGTTGCTCTTCGAGCACGGTGAGTCGTCGATTCGGTGCGGTGGGTCGGTGATCCAGCTCAGTGAAGCGAGACTCGACGCGCGTACGCAGCGCGCCGAGTGCGGTCTCGGCGGAATTCACCTCGCATGAATGACGGCCATCGGCTGATCGGAGACGATCCGGCGAGGACCGGACCGAATCGTTCGCGCTGCGAAGCCGATCGAGCGCGCGTTGTCCGGGCCAAACGGCGGTCGACGGTCGACCGAGCACGGATACGAGCACTCCGAGCGCGGTCGAGAGTAAACCGAGCTCGATGCCGACGAAATCCAGCGCGGTCGAGACCATTTTCACGTCGGCCGCGAGGGTTTCCGGCTCGACGGCCAGCAAGTTCGTCTCACCAAGTTGGATTTCGAGCTTGGCAGCCAGCTGACCGAGCTCGGCGTAGTGCCGATTCATCTCACGCGTGACAGGACTCCATTCAGCCGCATGGCGACTTCATCCGGCCGAGTGCGAATCGGTACCGATCGACCATGAGCTCGAGACGCCGCTCGCTCGACCGGGGTCGCAGCGGAGCGAATTGTTCGAGATCGGTCAGAGGGCTGACGTCATACCATAGAGTTGGCGCAAGTTGTTCTGCGAAGTCTCGTCGCCCTCACATGGATCCCACATGACGTTCAAGCCGCACGCGCACCGGGCACACGTCTCCGCCGCGGAAACCCCCGAAGGCGCCGAGCTCCATCTCGAACAGGGCGTCCGCCGCTTCGCGAGTGAGCCGTACTACCTGCCCGTCGGCGACGAGATCGAGATCTATTCGCGCTGCCACGCGCGCGGTCTGCCCGTCATGCTCAAGGGCCCGACCGGCTGCGGCAAGACGCGGTTCATCGAGCACATGGCGTGGAAGCTCGATCGTCCGCTCGTCACGATCGCCTGCCACGACGACCTCTCGGCGAGCGATCTCACTGGGCGGTTCCTGATTCGCGGCGAAGAGACCGTGTGGGTCGATGGACCGCTCACGACCGCGGCGCGGCTGGGCGCGATCTGCTATCTCGACGAGATCGTCGAAGCGCGGCAGGACACGATCGTCGTCATCCATCCGCTGACTGACGACCGGCGGGTGCTGCCGATCGACAAGACGGGCGAGCTGATCGAGGCGGCGGCCGGCTTTCAACTCGTCGTATCATACAATCCCGGCTATCAGCATGCGATCAAAGATCTCAAACCGAGCACTCGGCAGCGGTTCGTGACGCTCGAGTTCGATTTTCCCGAGGCATCAGCAGAAGCGGAGATTGTGGCGCACGAGAGCGGCGTGAAGCGCGTCACGGCGCAGACGTTGGTAGAGCTCGGCCGGCGGGTGCGGCGGCTCAAGGATCAGGGGCTGGCGGAAGTGCCTGGCACGCGTCTGCTCGTCGCAGCGGCCCGGCTGATCGCGGACGGCGTGGCGCCGAGCGATGCATGTCGGGCGGCGTTGATCGGGCCGCTCACCGACGATCCGGATCTCGCCGACACCATCGCCGATCTCGTCGCCGCGACCTTCTGATGCGCCACCCGCATGGCGTGCGACGACTGGTGCTCAAGGCCAAGCTCACCGCGTCGTCAAGCCGCCAGCGCATCCATGCAGCAATCGCCGCCTGGCGTCCGATCCTGACGTTAGAGGACGTTCAACGCCGCCTCGAGTTGTTCATCGCGGCGCTCTACGGAGCGCCGATCCCGATCGTGCCCAACACCCAGAACCCGTCGACCTGGCTCGACCGCGCGTCGCGGGCGATGAATGCGTCCGACGCGGCGGTTGCCGCCACGCCGGCGACCGACGGAGCGAGCATCCGCCTGCCCCGCGAGATGCGGGCGGACGAGGGTGCCGGCGTCGCGCTGGCCCGCTACCGTCTGTTCGCCGTGGAGCAGGCGGAGCGCATCCTGCGCGGCACGGCGGCACTGGCATCATCGACCGATCCGATCGTGAGAGATCTCTATCTGGTGCGGGAAGCGTCGGCGATCGACGCGCGGATCGCGCGCGACCAACCCGGTCTGCGCGCCCTGCTCGAACGGGAACGCGCGGCGGCTCTCGCCGCGCGGCCGAACCAGCGGTCACTCACGAAGCGCGAACGAGCGGTCGAGTCGATCGTCCGCGAATCGTTGTCGAGCGACGCGGCGTCTGCGCGGGCCGGCGAGCCGCACGACTCGCTCGACTGGGCGCGGGAGGCCGCGGAGCAGGTGCGCAGCCTCCCCGGCGGGTACCGCGGAATTCGGCCGACACAGGTGTGGGGAACGGTCGCCGAGTCGCTGGGCAAGGA
>DATNAT010000060.1:0-27700 GCA_035572355.1 Gemmatimonadaceae bacterium | reverse complement strand
CCGCACTTGTGATCGCCCGTCGTGCCGTTGCTCCGAATCTGGATCACGAGCTGCGACAGGCGCGCCGGGTACTTCGGCGTTCCGGCCGTGATCGCGTTGATGAATCCCAGATTGCCCAACGCCACGTTGTGATTGCCGAGCGAGTAGCCGAGCGAGCGGAAGACGTCGGCCGTGGCGCGCGCGTCGCTGATCGACTCGTGCCCCTCGATCGCCGGCACGGCGACCGCCGCGGCGAGCCCAATGATCGCCAATGCTGCGATCGCCTCGAACAGCGTCAGCCCAGCGGCGATGCGGTGCCGACGCGATTTCGTCATGACGTCATCCGGTCCCGACACGCCGCACCGCTACTGCGTGATCGGCGACGCGAGGTAGTACGCGATCACCACGTTGTTCGCGTTCGGCGGATCGAACCGGAAGCGGCCTGTCGCGTTGGCCCCCGCATTCGGGCCGCCGACCACGTTCGGATCACTCGGACCGTCGATCGCTTTGTTGACCGTCGCCGCCTGGGTCGCCGTGAGCCCGGTGACCTTCACTGCCACGAACATCGTGTTCGCCGTGCTGAACGTGCCCGTGCCGCCGCTCAACTCGCCGGCGTTGTTCACCATGTCGTAGCGCTGCAGCTGATTGCTGATCGACGCCGTGTAGCCCGTCGGCATGCTGTCGGCCGCCGCATTGCCGATCGTGGCCCCCACGTACGGCCCGTTCCAGACCGCGATCTGTCCCGCCGTCACGACCGTCGCGTTGTCGACCAGCTTGTCGGTCGTCGTCGGCTTGTTGGTCAGATCCCAGATCTGCCCCGGATATCCAGCCTTGGTGTCGTTCGCGAAGTTGTCGAGAGCCGTTCGGAGGGAGCCGAGGTCGTTGGTGACCTTGACCGGGTCGCCGGCGCCGCCCTTCTGGATGACCGTGGGGATGACGAACGCTGCTAGTACGGCGAGCAACCCCACCGTGACGATCGTCTCGATGAGGGTGAATCCGCGGCGTGCGGAGCTGTGAGCCTTGTCCATTGTCAGCCTCGGGGTTCGACCAGCATGGCCAGTGGGGAGTGTCTCGACCGCAGCGAGCCGTGTGTCGAAACCACGTCGGAGAGCCTTTCGGCGCGTGGCTGACGGTCCTGGCCTTATGGACGACGCCGGTTGGACTTCGTTTCGCGGATCGGGCCCAAGAGGCGCCGGCCTAGGAAACGCTTGGCGTGGGCGGAGCCGATGCCAGGTTCTCCCTCACATGCTCGGCCGAGCGCATTCCGATGAGTGAGGTCGTGACCCCTGGGAGGCTGCGTGCGAACGCGACCGCTCGCTGGGCGTCCGTGGCGCACCACGGAAAGTGCTCGGCCAGGGTCGGGGGCAGATTCGCCGCCAGCCGCGATTGCATCAGGGTAGCGCTCCCAAACACCGTGACTCCGAGCGCCTGGGCGGCAGCAACGGCCGTAACCATCTTGTCGGCAATGGGTTGCGTTTCGCCGCGTACCGCCTCGAGCATCGCCAGATTGATCGGCAGCTGCACCGCCCGCAGGTGGTGCTCGTCACCCCCGACTTCTCGCGCCAGGTTGACGACCGCCTCGAGCTCGAGCGCGCCTTTTTCCCCGCGCGGCGACCGGAGCGCATCCCACGTCGCGAGACCGTACACGCCGATCTCGCCCCGCGTCGCGGCCTCCTCCAACACTCCGAACGCCGCTCGCAGCCGCGCGAACAGCTCCGTTACGCTCACCGACGCGAGCTGCTGCTCAGGGTTGTGGACGTAGTAAACGTCTATGGTACGGAGGCCGAGGTTCTGCCGGCTCTTCGCAATGCAGTATCGCAAGAAGCGCGGTGCGAGGCTGTGCCCACCCCCAACGAGATCGTCGGCATGCAGCACCTGCGGGTCGAAAAACTCTCGCTTCAGGTACGCCTGGTACTCCTCGCGCGTCTCCGGCGGCGTGCGATCGAGTGGCACGTAGCCGCCCTTCGTGCAGACCACGAGCTCCTCTCTCGTCGCGTCGCCCGATGCGAAGGCGCGCTGCAACGCGGCGCCGATCGCTCGCTCGGATCGCTGACAGCGATAGTTGATCGCCGTGTCGATCACATTGACGCCGGACTGGATCGCGGTGCGAACACTGTCTTCATAGGCGGCGTCGTCTCCCTCGGTGTTGTCGCCGAGGTACGTGCCGATGCCGAGCGACGACAGCGTGAGACCGAGGCTCGCCGACCGAAAGAAATCGGACGCCAGGGCGGGGGCGAACCGGTCGGCGAAGCGAGCCGTGCCGTCGGCGGTCGCGCGAAGCGGCGGCGTGCCGACGCGTTCCGTCGACAGGGGGAAGGGACGAGAGCGGTTGTGCATGTGGTCCGGTCAGACTTATTCGAACTGGGCTCGCAGGGCAAGGCGCTGCCGATTCGGGCATCGTCGTTGCGGCGCAGTCCCATCGTCCCCCACCGTTTTTTCCGGAGAGCCGCCGAGTGATTCGCCCCATCGCCGTCCTGCCGCTCCTGCTCGCGACGGCCGCGTGCGTCGGCCGCGGGCCGCAGGTCATGACGCCCGTGCTCATCGACACGGCGCGCGTCGCCGCCGCACCGCCGGCGGTCACCGTCAAGCGCCCAGTGCGCACGGTCGGCGACGACCCGTTTGTGCGAATCGACCGCATGGACTGGCCCGGCCCGAACCAGATCCGTACCGCCAGCGGCGAGCCCGGTCCGGCCTACTGGCAGCAGCGCGCCGACTACACCGTTGCCGCCACGCTCGACACGGCAACCAAGACGATCCGCGGCTCCGTGAGCATCCGTTATACAAACAACTCTCCCGACACTCTTCGCTTCATCTGGCTCCAGCTCGACCAGAATCTCTATCGGCCCGGCAGCGAGGGCTCGACTGTCTTCGCCGCCGCGTCGCGGTGGGGCGTCCGCGGTTTTCGCGGCGGTTACGACGTGACCGGTCTCCAGGTCGACGGGCGCGCCGCCGTCGGGAAGGTCAACGACACGATGATGCGCGTCGATCTCGACGCCCCGATCGCGCCGCACGGCGGCACAGCGGTGATCGGCATGCAGTACACGTTCAACGTCCCCGAGCACGGCTCCGATCGCATGGGGCGCGACAGCGCGCTCTACGAGATCGCCCAGTGGTTCCCGCGCATGGCCGTCTACGACGACGTCCGCGGTTGGAACACCGACCAGTACCTCGGCCAGGGCGAGTTCTATCTCGAGTACGGCGACATCGACTACAGCGTCACCGTCCCCGCCGGCTACGTCGTCGCCGGCAGCGGCGTGCTGCAGAACCGGCCCGACGTGCTCGCGCCGCAGGAGATCGAGCGCCTCGACCGCGCGGCCGCCTCGTCGGCGGTCGTTCCGATCATCACCGCCGCCGAAGCCGCCGCCGCCAGGCACCGCGCCGCGGCCGGCACCAAGACCTGGCGCTTCCACGCCGAGCACGTGCGCGACGTCGCCTGGGCCGCAGCCCCCGATTTCCGCTGGGACGCGACGAGCTGGGACGGCGTTTTGACACAAGCGTTATATCAATATCCTAAAGCCGGGAAGGCCTGGGAGTCGGCCGCCGAGCAGACACAGTGGTCGATCCGCACCTACTCGTCGCTCTGGATTCACTACCCCTATCCGCAGGCGACCTCCGTCGCCGGGCCGGTCGCCGGGATGGAGTATCCGATGTTCGTGATGGTCGGCTACGGCACGGCCGATCCGGCGTCGACGTTCGGCACGATCGACGACGAGCAGGGCCACGAGTGGTTCCCGATGCTCGTCGGCTCGAACGAGCGCCGCTATGCATGGATGGACGAAGGGTTCAACACCTATCAGAACGCTTTCTCGCTCGAGCGGCGCACGCCGGGCACCGACGAGTTCCCCGGCTACCTCGCCAACTGGCGACAGGCGGTCGACGCCGGCAATCAATCTCCGCTGATGACGCCGCCCGATCGCATCGATCCCGACGCGCTCGCCGCCGTCGGATACCGCAAACCCGGCGCGGTGCTGCTCGCGTTGCGCGACAACGTGATCGGCCGCGACGCCATGGATCGCGCCATGCGCGAGTACGCCCGCCGCTGGGCGTTCAAGCATCCGACGCCGGCCGACTTCTTTCGAACGATCGAGAACGTGTCGGGCGATGATCTCTCCTGGTTCTGGAGCTCGTTCTTCTACGGCACCGATGTGCTCGACATCGCGATCGACGGTGTCGCCATGCACCAGGCCGATGGGCAGGACGTCGCCGAGATTCATCTGCGCCGCGTGACGAGCATCCCGTTTCCGGTGACGGTGCGGCTGCTGCTCAACGACAAGACGACGCAAGACATCCATCTGCCCGTCGAGATCTGGGCGCGCACCGATCGCTACACCGCCAACGTGGTCGTGCGCCGGCCCGTCATCGGTGCACGGCTCTGGCCCGATCCGCATGTGCCCGATTGGAATTCCGAGAATGACGTCTGGGGCGACGCGCCGCCCGTCACGCGCGCGACGGCCTCTACGGACGGCGGTCTCGCGCCGCCCATCGCGCTGAGCCCGGCGAAGCGCTGATGATTGTTCCCTCGCCGCCCCCCGGTCGTCGGTAGCAGTGCGCTCTCCGGCTCTATAGATTGCGCAGCCAGACCCGCCGGCGCCCTATGCGTTCGGCGCTGCTCATCCCGAGTGTGGAGTTACGCAATGCCAGGTTTTGGCGTGTTGGCGAGCCGATGGTGGATTCCGCTGGTGTTCATCGTGATCGCCGGCCATTTCACCAACGTATGCGTCACGCTGTTCCTTCATCGCGCACAGACGCATCGTGGAGTTCGCCTGCACTACATCGCCGCGCTGCCGATGCGCCTCTGGCTGTGGCTCACCACGGCGATCGTGACCAAAGAATGGGTCGCCTGCCATCGCAAGCACCACGCGTTCGCCGACCGCGAGGGCGATCCGCATAGCCCGTTGCTGGAAGGTCTGCGCAACATCGTGTTCAAGGGCGCGTTCTACTACCGCCGCGCCGTCCGCCAGCCGGGGATGCTCGAGAAGTACGGCAAGGGAACGCCGAACGATTGGATCGAGCGCCATCTCCTCAGCCGCCTGAACTGGGTTGGCATTCTCGTCATGTTCGCGGCGGACGTCTACCTGTTTGGCTTCTTCGTCGGGCCGCTCGTCTGGGCGATCCAGATGATGTGGATCCCGTTCTGGGCCGCCGGCATCGTCAATGGCGTCGGCCACGCGCTCGGCTATCGCAACTTCCAGGTCAAGGACGAGAGCCGAAACATCTCGCCCATCGCGATCTGGCTTGGCGGCGAAGAGCTGCACAACAACCATCACGCCGATCCCAAGTCCGCCCGTTTCGCGGCCCGCTGGTTCGAATTCGACATCGGTTGGTTCTACATCCGCATGCTCCAGTTCCTGCGCCTCGCCAAAGTCGACTACGCGCGCGGCCAGGAATCGCACCATCAGATGCAGCCGCTCGCGGCCGACTGATCCGCCCATTTTCGAACACTCTTTCTATTTCTCGAAGGGCCGGCGCTCCGCCGGCCCTTCGTCGTTCTCGGGTCAGACGGTGCTCCCTTTCCAGGCGCTCGCGCACGAGTGGACCCTGTCCGACGCCGCCCGCCCGCGGCCCCACCCCCGACTACATTTCCGTGATCAAGGAGTCACATGCCTGACATCACGTGCGCCCGCTGCGGACAGACGCGCGCGGGCTTCGAGCGGCCGCCTTTTCCTGGCGCTATCGGCCAGCGAATCGTCGAAAACATCTGCCAGGATTGCTGGAGCCAGTGGCTCCGCCAGCAGACGATGCTGATCAATCATTACGGGCTCAACGTCATGGACCCGCAGGCGCGGAATTTCCTGAAGCAGAACATGCAGGCCTTCCTGTTCAAGGCCGGCGCCGAAGAAGAGGTCGACACATCGAAGAAGGGAACCATCCAATGGTGATCGCGGGTCCGCGCCGTTCGCTCGGCGCGGTCGTCCTGATGCTCGCCGCGGCCTGCGCGCCGCGCGTCCCGTCGACGAGTCCCTCGCCGAATGGCGACTGGGTCGATTCGCTCATGGCGTCGATGTCGCCTCGCGACAAGGCAGCACAGCTCGTTTGGCCGCAGATCTTCGGCGACTACACGCCGGCCTCGAGCGCCAGCTGGCAGCGAGTCGACGAGCTCATCACAGGTCAGCACGTCGGCGGCTTCATCATGTCGATCGGTTCTCCGATCGAGACCGCCGAAAAGATCAACACCATGCAGCGGCTCAGCGCGCTGCCGCTCGTCTTCGGCGCCGACTATGAAACGGGCGTCGCCTTTCGCCAGCGCGGCGGCTACTTCCTGCCGAACGACATCTATCTCGGCGGCGGCACCATGTTCCCGCCCCAGATGGGCATTGGCGCGACACGCGATACGTCGCTTGCCTATCAGGAAGGCCGCATCACCGCCATCGAAGGGCGCGCGCTCGGCGTGCAGATCGCGTTCGCTCCGGTGCTGGACGTCAACAACAATCCGGCCAATCCGGTGATCGGCGTGCGCTCGTTCGGCGAGGACCCGCACCTCGTCGCCGACATGGGCGAGGCCATCATCCACGGCCTGCAAGAGCACGGCATGCTGGCCACGGGAAAGCACTTCCCCGGGCACGGCGACACGGACGAGAACTCGCACCTCACCATCACGACCGTTCACGCGAGCCGCGAGCGGATCGACACCGTGGAGCTGGTGCCGTTTCGCCGCGCGATCGCCGCCGGCGTCAACGGGATCATGACCTTTCACGGGATCGTCCCGGCGCTCGACACGGCGCAGATTCCCGCCACGCTCAATCCGGCGATCATGACAGGGCTGCTGCGCAAGCAGCTCGGCTTCAAGGGGCTGCTCATCACCGATGCGATGGACATGAGCGGCGTCCTCTCGCGCGTGAAGGTTGGTCCAGCCGCCAGCGCGACCACGACGACCGGCAGCTACGGAACGATCAGCAACGCGCTGAGCATCGGCGAAGCCTGCAAGCTGGCCATCGCCGCCGGCGCCGACATCTTGCTCATGCCGAGCGACGTTCCGGCCGCTATCGACGCCGTAGTTGCCGGGGTGCACGAGGGCCGGTTCACACAGGCCCGCGTCGACTCGTCGGTGCGCCGCGTGCTCGAGATCAAACGCGACCTTCGGCTCGATCGGCGGCGCCTGGTCGACCTCGACAGCGTTCGTGCGCTCGTCGGCGACAGCGCGCATCTCGCGGTGGCCGCCATGGCGGCGCAGCGGTCGATCACACTCGCCAAGGATTCGCTCGGCCTCGTGCCCTTGCTCACCAGCAGCACAGTGCCGCGCGTGCTGTCGATCACCATCGCGACACGAACCGACTTACCAGCTGGAGCGACATTCAACGCCGAGTTGCGGCGCGGAATTCCATCGCTGCTCACAGAGCTCGTCAACCCGGATGATCCATCGCCGGGGTTCGACCGTCTGCTTGCGCTCGCCGATTCATCCGACGTCGTGCTCGTGAGCTCTTATCTGTCGACCGGCACGAACGTCTCCAACCCCGCGGCGCCCGAGCCGATCGCGCAATTCATGCGCGACCTCTCCCACCGGCATCCGCGGACGGTGGTCGTCGCGTTCGGAAATCCTTATCTTCTTCAGCAGGTGCCGGACGCATCGACTTACCTCGTCGCGTGGGGCGGATTTCCGGTGTCGCAGTCGGCCGCTGCTCACGCACTACTCGGCGAGGCGCCAATCACTGGACGTTTGCCGATCAGCATCCCGCCGCTATTGCGCTTCGGCGCCGGCATTGAACGATCGCCGCAGCCGCGCATCTCTCCGTAGTGAAGCTCGACTAGGCTTGACTTTAGTAGCGCTTCGCTACTAATTCGCCGGCGATGCCTGATCGCTACTCCGTCGGGCGCGGCGCCGTCCGCGGCTTCAGCATCGCCCTCGACGTCGCTCTCTTCTCTCCGCGCGCCCACCAACTCGCCGTGCTCCTCGTAGCCGCCGCCGACCAGCGAAGCGGTCGAGCGGCCAGGGCGCGTTGGGCGCTGCCAAGCGACTCCTTGCGAACCGACGAGTCGCTGGATGAAGCCGCATCCCGCATTGCGCGCGGCTCACTCGGCGCGGCTCCGGCACTGCTCGAGCAGGCCGTGGCACAGGGCGGCGCGCGCCGTGGTTCCGATGGGCCGGACGTCCGAATCGCGTATTTCGGGTTGGTGCCCGACTTGGGTGGCGCACCGCGCGATACGTCCTGGGTATCGATCGCCGAGCTGCCGGCACTGCCGCCGCGCCAGCGCGAGGAGATCGACGCCTCGATCGCCGAGATGCGGGCCCAAGTCGACCAGCAACCGATCGCCTTCCGATTGCTGCCGGCGTCGTTCACGCTCACTGATCTGCAGTCGGTGTACGAGTTGCTGCTCGGCCGACGACTGCACAAGGCGAGCTTTCGTCGCGCGCTTCATGCTTCGGCGCTCGTCGAGGCCACGGACGAGTGGCGGAGCGAGGGACGCGGCCGCCCGGCGCAGCTGTTTCGCTACGCGCCGCCGCGGCGAAAGCGGCAGCGGCGCGGAATCCGGTTCGACCTGTTGACCTGAGCGCGGCGCGCTCAGTCGGCGCGTTCCACGCCTTCGATTCTGAGAAGCGCGCGCGCGATCGCCGCGTTGTCCGCGGCGATTCGATAGAGCTCGCCGAACGCCGCGGATCGCTCGTCGCCCTCCGCCTCGGCGATCACGACCGGATGGTGACCGTCCCGTCGTTCGTCTTTGCCTCGTCGCTCGACGGAAACGCGTGTTCGAGCCAACTCGGCCGCGCGCTCGATGTCGATGGCAACGTACCCTCCGCCAGGCAACTCACGCCGATAGACCGGGCCGATACCGCCGTCTAGCGATTGCTCGACGACCATGGCGTCCCTCCCGCGTGTCATGTGTCTCGCAGCGCTCGGTCGAGCGCTTGACGCGTGTTTCGCCGCTTCAGCGCGGCCGTCCACGGATCCCCTTTCGTACGAATGCGGTTCGGTACCGTTGCGATCGTGAACGACTCGAGCCGCAGCGACAGCGTGAGCTCGCGCCACTCGATCGGCGCCGACACAGTCGCTTCCGGTCGTTCACGCACGGAATAGGCCGCGACTACGCTCTTGCCCTGCGCGTTCTGTTGCGCATCAACGTACACCGTTCCCCTCGGCCGCGCGCGGACGCTTCGCTCGATGGTCGCCAGACCCGGGATCTGCGCGACCACCTTCGCGGCCACACGCGAAGCGAGCTCGGCACTCACATCGAACGGCGTCTTCGACGGAAGCGGCAGCGCGATGTGCAATCCGCTCGAGCCCGACGTCTTGATCGCCGCACGAAGCCCGAGCCGATCGAGCTCCGTACCAATCACCTTCCCCACGCGCACCACGTCACGGAACGGTACGTCGTCACCCGGATCGAGATCGATCGTAGCGGTGTCGGCAGCTGAGGGCGTGCGGATGCGCGCTTGCCAGGTATGCACCGCAATGGCACCGAGTTGTACGGTGTAGAGGAGCGTGATGAGGTCGCCGCCGATGAAGCGCTCCGCCGTACCGTCTTCGGTCGCGACGATCGCCGTGCGGACTCCCGGCGGAACGTGCGCCCCGGCGTTCTGCTGAAAGAACGACGGGCCCGGTACGCCCTCCGGGTAGCGCTTCAGGACGAGCGGCCGGTCCTTGATGATCGGGAGTAGCACGTCGGCGATCGTCGCGTAGTAGCGCATGAGGCCGCCCTTCGTGACGCCGAGGTGCTCAAAGTATGATTTGTCGAGGCTGCTGACGTGAAGGCGCTTACCTCGTGGCAGCCTCAGCTCGCCATCTCCCCCGTGGCGCTCGATCTCGCGGAGTTGCTCGACGGCGGTCGATGACGTTCGGGCGCCGCGCCGCGAGGGCGCGGGCCGGCGCGGCGAATCGGCCGACCGCGAGCGCGCCGCCATTACAGTCCTCGAATCACGACGGGGGCCGCGACCAACGAAAACGCCCCGGCCATCGCCGAGGCGTTCGCGTTCGACCGTTCGCGCGGGATCACGACGACTTGGTGACGTCGGCTGCTTGCGGCCCCTTCTGGCCCTGCACGATCTCGAACTCCACGCGATCGCCTTCAGCCAGGGATTTGAATCCGTTCCCCTGGATGGCGCTGAAGTGAACGAAGACGTCGGGGCCACCCTCGCGGGAGATGAACCCATAGCCCTTGGCGTCGTTGAACCACTTCACGGTGCCGGTAAGACGAGCCATTGCACGTACCTCTTACGGAAGCTGTGATCCGGGATCCCGCTCGAGGCGCCCTTGGCACCTCGCCGGCGTGATCTCATGCGCCTCGCGCCTCGACATTCGACAAACGCAACGGCGAGGCCGCTTGCAAGGCGGTCGAGGCAAGTTTTGTGCAACTCGAAGGATCTCGTGGCCGGGGCTCGTCGAACCGGCGCACGAGAATGGGGCGGGACTTACGCGGCGCCGGCGATGTAGCGGGCCACTCTTCCGCAGACGCTGCATCGCAAAGTCACATGCGAGCGTGGCGGTGGCGGAATGTCGTCCGGGGTTCGCTCGATCGGTCCCGAACAGGACGGACAACTGAGCGGGGAACCGGTGCGATCGTTGGCGATCAGATTCAGTGCTTGCGCTGGGTTATACGTAGCCGGTCGTGGCTTGCGCATAGTCCCCTCCTCAACAGCGGACAGCCCCGGATGCGACGGCGCCGGTACGCCTCGAACTGCTAACCTTCTATTTCTCTAAGACTATCAGGGGTAGCAATTTGTCACGATGTCGGCCGACCGCGGTTGGGCTCGCCATGCTGCTGGCGGCATGCGGTCCGCACGCACACATCCCACCGCGCCCTGCCGTCCTGCCCGGTGCGCTCGACTCGAGCGACAGCGGCGCCGTACTGGCTCGCGCGCTGGCTCCGTTGCTATACGTCCAGCGCGACGAATGGTTCCCTTTGAGCCGGGTCGTGGCAGTCGTGAACCCGGTCCGCCCAATCATCGCCTACCACCTGCTGTGGAGCGATGATGTTGATGGTTCGTGGATTCCGTTCACCGTGCCCACCGACGAAGAAGTCGTCTGGGTGGGATACGACCAGACACACGCACCGTCCGACATCTGGACGTATTGGCACGGTACGCTTCTCCACACCGACTGGCGCCAGCGCGGACAGGTCGCGATCGACGTTCAATGGGGCAAACACGGATCGCTTCCGCACCGCACCATCGAGAGCGATCTGCCCACGCTCAAGAAACTCAACTTCTTCTATGCGTTCACCTGGATCGGCCTTCCGGACATCTGGCTCGGCGATCTGACGCGGCGAGGCCCGTTCTGCTTCTGTCACGGGTATGGACGTTATCGTGATTATACGACGCTCATGCCCCTCGGCACCCGACTCGACGCCGTGATTCGCGCTGAAGACGCCACCGATGCATTGACGGCGGTGTTCGGAAAGCCATACTCGAAGAAACGCGCCTGGCCCTGAGTTGGTGCGCTCCGGTCGGGCACGGTCGTTCCGTTGACTACTCCCAGGAATGCGGCCGGCGCCAGATGCGTCGGCCGAGTCGCCAGTGCTGACGGTCGGAGTACTCCTGCCCGCCGGCGAACAGCTCGGAGTCCGAGAGCAGCTCGATCATGTCCGTCGCCTTCGCCGACGCCTCGTCCGCCCAGTGGACGATCTCGGCTTCGGTGGTCATCGGCTGTACAGGGCTTCCGTACTCGAGCGAACCGTGGTGCGACAGAATCATGTGATGGAGCTCAGTGAGCTGACCATCCGAGCAAAGCATCCCGCCGGCGCCGGCGTGCCGCCGCTCGAGCATCAAGCTCCCGAGGACGATGTGTCCGAGCAGAAGACCGCACGGCGTGTGGGTGAAGCCGGTCGGCCCGACCTCGTACGCCTCGATCTTGCCGATGTCGTGGAGCAGGGCCCCCGTCACCGCCAGGTCGACGTTCGCGTGGACGGTGCGCGCCGTCTGCTTGGCGATGTTCGTGACTTCGTACACGTGGAGAAGCAAACCACCGAGCTTGGCGTGATGCCCGCCGGTCGACGCCGGCGAACGCTCGAAGCGCACGCGAAAATCGTCGTCGGCAAAGAACAAGTCCAACACACCGCGCAGCGTGCTCGACTCCACTTCAGCGCGGACGCGGTCGATCCATGACCAGAGTTTGAGCAGGTCGCCCCCGATCGAGGGCAAAAACTCCTCGGCGCGAAAGACGGCGTCGGGAAGGATGCGGACCGGCCCGGAAAGGGAGAGCTGCTTTCTACCCGTGCCGCCCTTGGAGTACACCGTGACGTCGCCGATCGCTTGAACCACCTTTCCGGAGCGCGCGCCTTCTGCCCACTGCAGCTTGTCTGACCATATGGGCGCCGTTTCGATCTTCCCGCTCGAGTTGCCCAGGGTCAGCACGACGAACGGATCGCCGGCGTTGGTCTTCTTTTCGGCGCGGTCGAAGACGAGCAGGTCGCTGGCGACCCGTTCGCCCGGCGCGAGATTCGGAATGACGAGAGGCGGCATGGTGGTCCTATGATGCAATCACTCTTACCGTGGTGTCCAGTTCCTGCTATCGTCTGTCGCGATCATCACCACTGACTGCGAGGGCAAGCACATGGCGGCACGAGCGAAGAAGTCACGCAAGAAATCCGGCGCGAAGCGCGCGGGCGGGCGGCGCGGCGCAAAGTCGAGCGCGAAGAAGTCGGGCGCGAAAAAGTCCGCGCGCAAACGTCGTCCGTCGATCAAACGATCAGCGTCGTCCAAGCGGCCGGCGGCGAAAAAGCGGTCCGCGACCCCAAAGCGGTCGGCGTCGGCAAAGAAGTCGTCCGCGAGATCCGCGTCGAGCGGATCGAGCGCATCGAAGACGTCGGCTGGCAGCGGCTCGCCGCTCGCCCGCGTGACGCGCGTCGCCAAGGAAGTCGCTCAGCAGGCGACGAGCGCAGTCACCGAGGGCGTGGAGACACTGAAGGAGCTCGGCGAGAACATCGTCGATCGCGTCAGCGGCTGATCCGGTGCGCCTCCATCCAGGAGGCGAGCGCCGCGTTCACTTGATCGCGTCCGTAGTCAACGGTGATGATGTGTGCGGCGCCGGAGATCCATTCGAGACGTTTCTCCGCTGAGCCGAGTCGCGCGAATGCACGTTCAGCTGCCGACACGCTGATCCGATTGTCGGTTCGCGATTGTAGAAAGAGTGTGGGCGCCGCGACGCGCGGAAGCGCGGCCGCGGCGCTTCGCACGATCTCCGCCAGCGCGCGCAACGCGCTCGGCGTGAACACGCCATAGGCGAGGCTTCGCGCACGTTCGTCCGCGTCGAACACCGAGATGCCGTCGGCGGATCGAACGACCGGCGCCAGCGGTCCCCAGAGCCAAGCGAGCGACGCGGCGCGCGCGATGCGCGGCGGCATGGCCAGATATGGCGCCGCCAATCCAAGCGCCGGCAAATTGGCCGTGTCGGCGGCGAGTTGCACTGCGACCGCGCCGCCCATCGACAACCCGATCAACCCGACCCATTCGTGGTTCGCACGCAGCTGGTCGAAGGTCGTGCGCGCAGCGCCGACGATCTCTCGCGCCGTCACACGCGCGAACGCGTCGAGGTCGCGGCCATGCCCGGGCAATAGCGGCGCCGAGACATGGAAGCCGCGACGATGCAGCTCGTCGGCGAGATACCGAAGTGTCTGCGGCGTATCTCCGGCGCCATGAAGGAGCAACACACCGGGCGCTCCGGGTCGCTCGAGGACGAAGCCTTCCGCTCCGACGACGACGCCGTTCGGCGCCTTGGGCCGCCGATCGATCGCGCGCCGGAAGGCGAGCTCAATGCGCCGCCGGCGCCAGGCGAACAGTGCGGCCAGCCCAGCGAGTACCGCCGCGAGGGCGATCAACTTCCACACGATGTGGGAGCGGGTGAGATTGTCGGCGTAACTTGTTGGGAGGGAAGTCGTTAGGCGCGATACGGCAGCGACATGATGACGCTGTATCGGCGTTCGACTGTGTCGATGCTGTCAGATGTGGCTTTGGCCCACGGCGGCTCCGCATCGGTCAATATAGACCGATCCGGAATTCGATTGGCCTGCCGATACTTGCGCCTATGACGCTATTGGAGCGCCTGTTCCTGACCGTCCGCGACCGTCGGGAAGGGAAGTTCGTTGTCGATGGCGCCGGCCTCGAACCGCTCCGCCAATCGAGCCGGCGGCTCGATGACGAGGCTGGTTCCCTTCCGTTCGACCAGACCCTCTGCCGTGAGACGGCCGAGCACGAGCGACACCGATTCACGTGTTGCGCCGACGAGCTCGCACAAGAGCCGGTAGCGCGATGTGCAGAGAACGATGCGTCCATCTTCGCAGGTGAACGTGTTGTTGTTCGCCATACGAATGAGCGTCGCGACGAGTCGTTGTTCGACGCTGAGCGTCGTCAGCTCGCGCAGCTTGTCGAGCAGCGCGGTGCGCTCTGCCATCAACTGATGAACGAGCGTGAGCGACTGTTGTGGTTGTTCGCGGACGAAGGCGCGGAAGCGCGCCGAGCTGAGAAAGAGGGTCTCGCTTTCGTCGTCGGCGCGCGCGTCTGTGGCATAGCGCGCATTCGGCGACAGGCCCTCGGATCCGAACGTCTCGCCCGGTGTCGCGATCCACGGCACGAACCCGCGACCGGCGCGAACGCGACTGCGCAATACGACGCGCCCGCGCGTGACGACGAACGTTCCATCCGCCGCGGCGCCGCGTTGATAGATCGCGAACCCCGCCGGCCACGACGCACGGGCGGCATATCCCGCCAGGGCTTCACGGTCCGCGTCGCTCAAGCGCGCGAGGCCGATGCTCGTTTCCTCCACGCCATCCTCACATCCCGCAACGACGGTCGCGGGTTGCAATGTCTGGGCCGCTCTTGACAGCGCTCGTTCCGACGTCTCTGTTGCAAGGCTCCGCCGGAGATCCGATGCGCGCGATCTCGCCGTTCTCCTTGCCGCGTCCGCTCTCCTCCGCGCGTTCGTGAGTCCGTCAGTGCCCACTCCTTCCACGTCGCACCCTCGCGCACGACCTGTGGCGCAGATTGTGATCCTCGGCACAGATGCCGTGCTCGCCGCTCAGCCGGCGACGCCCGTGCAGCTCGCACACGCCTGTCTACGCGCCGGGTTCACGAACGTCATTCCCGCGAGCTGGGGCGATGAGATCATTGCGACCGCGGTCCTTCGCCGCCTCGATCGATTCGGCGAAGGACCCGCGATTCAGTGCAGCTGCCCTTACGTCGCGCATCGATTGCTCGCCGTCGGCGCCGATCTGCGTCCGCTTCTGCTGCCGTTGGTTCCTCCGCCGGTTGCCATCGCGCGCTACGTGCGCGCGCTGTCTCCCGCGACGCCGACCCGCATCACGTTCGTCGGCGCATGCCCGGGCGCGGTCGACGAATCGATCGACATTCGCATGACGCCCGAAGCACTGATCTCGATGCTCGCCGAACGACAGATCGAGCTCCAAGCGCAGCCCCGCGTGTTCGAGTCGATCATTCCACCCGATCGTCGGCGATTTCGCTCGATGCCCGGCGGCGTGCCGACCTCCGAGGCACTGTGGTCGGAGCAAGGCGACCGTTCACTCGTCGAAGTGAGCGACGAGGATTTCGTCGCCGAGATCAGTCAGCTGGTATTGAGCGGCGACAATGTCTTGATCGATCCGTCGGCGGCGCTTGGTTGCGCATGCAGCGGCGCGGTTGGCAACGAGCCGGCGCTGGAGGGACGTACGCGCGTCATGGCTCTCGAGCCGCCACGCGCGGCCCTGCCCGTCGTGCCGGAGGACAAGGTACGGATCGACGTCGACCTTCCGTTGCCGTCCATGTCGCGCACTCCCGTCGACATCGTCGCCCTGCCCTCGAGCTCATCGACCAAACCCGCCCCCGTCGAACCGGCGCAGTTGCCGTCCGATGCGCTGCCGCGCCCGGCGATGCCCTTTGGACACCGCATCAGTCCGATCAGCGGGCTCTCCGAAGTGAGCGAGGTGTTGTCACCGCGGCCAACCCAAGCGCCATCGGCAAAGCCGATCACCGGTCCGACTCCCATTGCGCGAGGCGCGGAGGGGCGCTCATTGCCACGCGCTTATGTCGCACGCCGGCGCTCGTCGCCGCGCGGCATCTCGGCACCCCACGTACCTGATGCCGCGGTAGAATCGCCGACCGGGTCATGGCGCGCGTCGAGGCTCCGCGATCACCCGTTGAGCGCACCAGAACCGTCTCGCTCGACGCCACCGCAGTCCGCGCCGAAAGTCGAAACGCCAACGGCCTCCGCGCCCGAACCGCCGCGAGCTCCAACTCCGGCGCGCAGCCAGCCGTTCACACCGACGTACGAGCCCCCCGACGTGCCATTGCCGCAACTACCGTCGCAGCCGGCCCTGCTCGAGAGGCCGGCCTTGTTCGAGCGGCAATGGGGAATGCGCATCCTCGCCGGCGCGCTGATCATTGCCGCCGCGGTCGCCCTTGGCGTCGTGATCGGCCGGTCGTTCAGCCGACCGGCCGTCACCAAGCCGCCCGTCGATTCGTCGCTCGGCATTCCCTACTGAACTGACCCCCGGGTCGAGCGCGTTTGCCGCGCTCGACGTTCATTACAAAACGCTCATCACCTTCGCAGCGCGGCTCGGGCCTCGCTGAGCGCCTGGGTCGCGGTGTCGAATCGGGTCGCGAGGTCAGCGATCTCGGAACGCGTCAACGCCTCGTCGCCGGTACGAATCGCCTCGTTGATCGACGGCAACGCCATGTTCGCGTAGCCGTTGTTCTCATCGGCCACGTAGATCAGGTTGCGGAACCATGGCCGGGACCGCAGCCCCGACGTCCGGGTCAACGCGCGCTCGACTCGCATCAGCGACCGATTCGCCCGATCGAGCGACGCGGCAGGCGCGGCGCTGGCCACCGCGGAGTCTCTCGCCGCGTTGAACGCTTCGCCCTCGTGCTCCAACCGATCGATCGCCGCGCCGAGGGCTTGCGTCGACACAGTCCAGTGATGCTCCGCTGCGGCGTGATCGATCGGCGGCAGATAGCGGCGCATGGTGCGCGCGTACTCGACGTAGTCGAATGGCAGCACGTCGGCGTTGGCAAGTCGAAGGACCAGCGCCGTGCCGATCCGCGCCGCCGTGGCGTGATACAGGAAGCCCGGGTCGCCGAACTTCGACATCCACGTGTAGCTGTCGTACTGCGAGTGGTATACGCCGCCCGCGCCGCCGAATCCCCATTCGGCGATCGGAATGCCAAGATGATTGTAGAATCCGGCGAAGTCGGAGCCGCCGCCCGGATCGCCCATGGCCGGCTCGGCGGTGTCTGGCACCGCACTCTCGCGCCGCCATTCCGAGTAGACGCTGCCCTTGCCGTCCGGATCGGGTACGTCGCGCGCAACGTCGCGCAACACCCCGCGCAACGACGGCGATCCGCCGCCGCTGAAGCGCGATCCCTGCGCCGCGACGTCCTGGTTGAAATAGGCGACGGCGTCTTTGCTCAGCCGAAGGGAGTCGTCCTCGACATACTCGGTCGAGCCGAGCAATCCCCACTCCTCTGCGTCCCACGTGGCGAAGATGATCGTGCGCTTGGGTCGAACGCCGGCCTTGAGCTCATCGGCCACCGCATGCGCGGCCTCGAGCACGCTGATCGTGCCGCTCACGTTGTCGGCGGCGCCAGGTCCCCAGGCGTCGCGGTGTCCGCCGATGATCACCAGCTCGTCGGGAAACTCGCTGCCCCGCACGATGCCGAACGTGTCGTAGATCGGTTTGAGCGGTTTGGTGGCACGGTCGTCGGACACCGCTACGCGCGCGCGCACCGGGCCGGGCCCGACGTGATAGTGAAACGCCAATCCGCCCTGCCAGCCGCGCGGCACGCCGGGACCTTTCAAGTACTTCAATAGCTCGCTCGCATTCCCATAGCCGATCGGGACGACGGGGATGTGCGAGATCTCCATCTTGTCGGGCGTGAGCCGCGGCACGCCGGCGGTGCTTCCGTATCCCGGGGTCGACGGATCGCCATCGGGGTTGAGGATGCTGCCGCGCTGGACGCCCGCGCTGTTGCGCATCGGCCCGTCGGGGTACACGTCACCGGCGTCGTAGCCGTCGTCCTGCGGATCGCTGTAGATGAGGAGGCCGATCGCTCCGTGCTTTTCGGCTTCACGCGCCTTGATGCCACGATAGGACCGTCCATAGCGCGCGATCACGATCTTGCCTCGCACTGAGACGCCCATCGAGTCGAGCTGGGTGTAGTCTTCAATCAGGCCGTAGTTGGCGTATACCACATCGCCCGAGGCGTCGCCCTGTCCGCTGTAGCCGTTCACAGTGGGATACTGCGCGAGCTTCGACGTCGGGTCGATCGCCACCGGCGGCTCGGCGAGCGAGAACTCCCTGGGTTGCGGGGACAGCCGGGCGACGTGGACCGAGACCGGATGCGGCATCCACACGTTGTAGGCGCGCGTTTCGGTCTCGAGGCCCCACTGCTTCATCTGGCCGATCACGAAGTCGCGCGTGCGGGCCTGGGCCGGCGTGCCAGCGACATGCGTCTCGGCCGAGAGCCGTTTAGAGAAGTCTGACGCTTCGGCGGGAGCGGGACGCTTGATCGCATCGGCCTCGAGCTGCCGCTCCCGCGCGGCGCTGCTCGGCGAATAGCCGGCCATCGATTGCTGCGCGGCCAACGGAGCGGCGGCGCAGAGGAGGATCGACACAGAGCGTCTGTACACGTCTCGACTCGCGAAGGTGAGAGGTTGAATGTATCGGGTGATCGCGCGGCCCGGGTCACTCGTGCTGGTCGAGCGCGGCGCGGAGGGCGGCACGGAGCTTCGACTCCCGCCCCGGAACGTCGCCGATCGTCGACGCCACGGCACTGAACTGACGCAGCATCTCGCCGCGCAAGAAAGTCGCCGTGTCCTTGATGCCGAGCCCTTCGAGCGCCCGCTCGGCGAGGTCGCGCAGCATCCGACGCGTCTCCTCGTCGAGATCTTCGAGTGACGGCGGCGTGGGCGGCGAGGCTGGCGCCGCGGCGGCGCCGGCCTCGCGCCGGCGTTTTGGCGATTCCCAGAGCGCCGACACCGGCGCCAGGGTGACGACGAACGAGCCAGGCGTATGCTCCGCGTAGCCCGCGACGACACCGAGCCGCTTGAGCGAGTGCAGCAGTCGAATCGTTGCCTGGCGCACCACGGAAAAGCCGGCCGCGCTCTGGTTGCCGCGCCCCGTGATGATGAGAACTTCCTCGACCCCTTCAACCTGGCGCTGCCGCAGCCACGGCTCGGCGCGCGCAACGGCGACTTCTGGCGTCGGCAGCCACTCGCGGAGGTTAAGCGTTCGCTTCTGGCCGAACCGCGCCTCGTCGAACGCCTGGCGCAACGCCTTCAGTCCTACGCGACGATCGGGCCGGCTCATGGCGAAGAATCTACCGCGCGCGACGGGGCTCGTCAGCGCGCGTGTCAGCGTGCTCGACGTCGCGCCGCGGATGCCCTACGCGGCGGCGCGGAGCCCGACGCGAAGATTCTTCGCAAAGCACACCTCATGGCAGGCGAATCGCCGCGCGCAGGCGAGGCAGTCGCGTCGAATCTTCTCCGGATACCGCGCGCGGTCGACGCGCTGATAGCCGATCGCCGCGAAAAAGGCCGGCTGAAGAGTGAGAGCGAACACGTCGTAGATCCCTCGCTTGAGGGCGAGCTCCTCGACCGCCGCCACGATCGCGCGGCCCATTCCGCAGCCGTGCATCTCGCGCGACACGGCAATCGCCGCGATTTCGGCGACCGACGGCGAATACTCTCGCAGCGCTCCGCAGGCGACCAGCGTTCGGCCGCCGCGCACCGCGACGAAGTAATCTTCGATCGACTGTTCGACGATCTCGGGCGTGCGGCGCAGCATCAGCGCCTCGGCGGCGAATTCGTCGATCAGCCGCGCGATTGCCGGCGCATCTTCCCACACCGCGCGGCGAACCACGACATCCGGCGCCATCAGAGGATGTCCTCGAGCTTCTGAAGGCCGAGCGCGAGCTCGTCGCGCGTCGCGACGAGCGGCGGCAGAAGGCGCACGGTGTACTCGCCCGCCGAGCAGACGAGCAGGCCGGCGTCGAGCGCTTCGGCGACGACGTGCGCCGCCGTGCCCATGACGTCGATCCCCCAGATGAAGCCGATGCCGCGGACGGCGCGAATGCGGCCGGTGCGCCGCATGATCTCGTGCAGCTGCTCGCCGAGCCAGGCGCCGGTCGTGGCGACGTGTTCGAGCAGCAGCTCGTCCGACAGCCGGCCGACGACATAGTTCGCGACGCTCGCCACGAACGGGCCGCCGCCAAAGGTCGTTCCGTGATCACCCGGCTTGACGGCGGCGGCGATGTCGTCGGTCATCAACACCGCACCCATCGGCAGTCCGCCGGCGATCGGCTTGGCAAGGGTGAGAATGTCCGGCTCGACGCCGAAGTGCTCGTAAGCGAACAAGGCTCCCGTCCGACCGAGCCCGCACTGGATCTCGTCGAAGATGAGCGCGACGCCGCGCTCTCGTGTCAGGGCGCGAATCTCACGCACCAGCCCGACGTCGAGCAACCGCACCCCTCCCTCGCCCTGCACGGGCTCGAGAACGAGCGCGGCTGCCGTCGTCTCGTCGAGCGCCAGTGCGATGTCGTCGATGTCTCGCTCGACGATCGAGATTCCGGGAGCCAGCGGGCGGAAGGGAAGTCGATACGCCGGCCGATCGGTCGCGGCGAGCGTTCCGAACAGACGCCCATGAAACGCGCCACGCAGCGCGACGATCTCGTGCTTTGCCTCGCCGCGCCCGCGGGCCCATCGCCGAGCGAACTTGAACGCGCCCTCGTTGGCTTCCGCTCCGGAGTTGCAGAAGAACACTTTGTCGGCGAACGACCGGTCGACGAGCGTGCCGGCGAGCTGCTCGCCCGGCGTCGTGGCGTAGAGGTTGGACACATGCACCAGTCCGTCGGCCGCCGCGTGCATCGCGTCGCGAAGACCCGGGTCGCCGTAGCCAAGGGCGTTCACGGCGATGCCGCTCACGAAATCGAGGTAGCGCGTCCCATCGGCGGCGATGAGGTAGACGCCGTCGCCGTCGACGAGCTCGATCGGCGCGCGCTTGTAGTTCGCGAGCAGCGCGTCGCTCGTGGAAATCGCGGAAATAGTCATGAGAAATCTCTCGATGCGGCAACGACGGTGCCGCGGGTGAGGTCGGCGATGGCCCCGACGTCGGAGATGCGCACACGCGGCACGCCCCCTTCGACGGCGGCCGCGGCGGCCTGCAGCTTGGCGCGCATCCCGCCGCTCGCCGCGCCGCCGGACAGAAGGGTGCGCGCCTCGCTCGGCGTGAGCGCCGGCACGACGCGCCCGTCGCACATCACGCCGGGCACATCCGACACGAGCAGCAGCTCGGCCGCGCCCATCGCGACCGCGATCGCCGCCGCCGCGTCGTCGCCATTCACGTTGAGCGCCGCGCCGAGCACCCCGCTCCCGTCGCGGCTGACGGGCGAGATGACGGGTAGGTATCCGCCCGACAACAGGTGTCGAAGGAACGCGACGTTCACACTGCGCGGTACGCCGACGTAGCCGAGTCGGCGTGCATCGAGCGGCGACGCGGCGATCAGCGCGGCGTCTTCGCCCGACAGGCCGACCGCATCGATGCCGCGCTCGACGAGCGTCGCTACCAACCGCTTGTTCGCGCTGCCCGAGAGCGCCATCCGTACGAGATCGATGTCGCGCTCCGTGGTGACCCGCCGGCCGTCGACGAACGATGCGCTTTCTCCAAAGGCGTTCTGAAGCGCGGACACCTCGTCCCCGCCGCCGTGCACGAGCACGAAGCCGCCCTCGTCGCATGCCCACCCGGACGCGACGGCGCTCGGCAGGGCGGGATCCTGCTGCGTTCGGCCGCCGACCTTGATGACGCGCGTCACGCGGGCAGCCCCGCAGTTTCGTCGAGGTCGAGCATCAGGTTGGCATTCTGAATCGCCTGGCCGGCCGCGCCCTTGAGCAGATTGTCGATGGCCACGGTCACGACGAGCATCGGCTCTTTCGTGTTCTTGATCGGCGTGGCCGATATGCGCGCCACGTTCCGATGCACGACGTCGCGGATCGCCGGCGTTTCACACGACAGCTCGATGAATGGCTCGCCGGCGAAGTGTTCGCGCCAGGGCGCCATCACGTCGTCGAGCGGCCGCGCCAGCGTCAGCGTGATCGTCGAGACGATGCCGCGGGCCACCGGCAGCAGATGCGGCGTGAACACGAGGTCAGCCGGCGTTCCCCATGCGTCCAGTGTTGCGCGCATCTCGGCGACGTGCCGGTGTTCGTTGCCAACGCCGTACGCGCGGTAGCTCTCCGTGACCTCGCCGAACAATAGCTCGCGCTTGGGTGAGTTGCCGGCCCCGGTCACGCCGCTCGCAGCGTTGGCGACAATCGGCCGATCGGCGATCAGGCCGCGCTCGGCCAACGGAGCGAGGCCGAGGAGGATGGATGTGGGATAGCAGCCCGGGTTGGCGACGAGCTCGGCACCGCGAAGCAATGGTCGGGCGAGCTCGGTCAGCCCGTAGGCGATACCTTCACACCCGTTGCCTGGACGCAGATCGGCGGATAGATCAACTGCGCGCGCACCAAACTCGCGGATTCGAGCTATCCAATCCTTGGATGTGCCATGGGGTAGGGCGCTGAATACGAGCTCGGCGGAGTCGAGGGATACGTCGTCTGTGGAAATGAAGGAAATCGATCGACCGCCGGCGCGCATAGTGGCGCCGCGCTGATCGTTCGCCGTGGCAAAGGCGAGCGACAGCGAGGGGTGCCGGTCGACGAGCATGCAGAGCTCGCGTCCGGCGTAGCCACTAGCCCCGAGGACACCGACTGGAATCTTATTCACGACTAATGCATAATAATGCACCAGTTGAGTGTCAACGGCTTCGTCGGTCGAACTGCGGGATCGACGGCCGCCACTTCTGCCAAATGCCCACCATCTGATGAGCCAGAAACGCGACCGTCAGGCAGCGATCCTGCGCCTAGTAGGGCTCGGCAGGATCTCCAGTCAGGAGGAGCTCAAGTTGCGTCTTTCCGAGCTCGGCTGGCGGGTGACGCAGGCGACATTATCGCGCGATCTTCGCGACCTTGGTGTCGTGCGTGCCCCAGGTGACGACGGGGCGAGATATCTCTTGCCGGAGATGGTCGCCGACGAAGCTAAGCCTTCAATCGATAATCTGTTACCACAATTCTTCTCGCGGATAGATGGGGTGAGCGAGCTGATCGTACTCCATACGCTCCCGGGTGGCGCTCAGCCGATCGCGGAAGCCGTCGACTCCGAAGGATGGGCCGAGGTAATCGGCACGTTGGCCGGTGAGAATACGATCCTCATCGTTTGCCGATCGGTGGAGGCCCGGATGGAGCTCACCGCCCGCCTGCTCGAGTTGGCCGAACAGACCACCGATTAATCGACCCTGCTGGCATTGACGCAGCGCTATTCGATGATTAGATATGCAGTTGTACTGCATAATAATCGTCCGCTTAAGGAGCGCTCATGCCGCATACCATCGTTCTCGCCTATTCCGGCGGGCTCGACACCTCGATCATCGTCCCCTGGCTGAAGGAACGGTACGCCGGTACGCGTGTGATTTGCGTGGCGGCGGACATCGGGCAGGGCACCGAGGAGCTCGCCGGCGTCCGCGCAAAGGCCATCGCCTCCGGTGCCGACGAATGCTTCGTCGAAGACCTCCGCGACGAGTTCGTCGCGTCATTCATCTTCCCGACCCTTCGCGCGGGCGCGATCTACAATCGCAAGTACCTGCTTGGCACCTCGATGGCGCGTCCGCTCATCGCGCGCCGACAGGTCGAGGTCGCGCGGCAGGTCGGCGCCGACGCACTGGCCCACGGCTGCACCGGCAAGGGCAACGATCAGGTGCGGTTCGAGCTCACCTACGCCGCGTTTGCTCCCGATCTTCCCGTGATCGCTCCCTGGCGCGAATGGGATATCCGCAGCCGCGAAGACGCGATCGCGTACGCCGAGTCGCGCGGCATTCCGGTGGCTGCCACGCGCCAGAAGATCTATTCGCGAGACGCGAATCTCTGGCATCTGTCGCACGAGGGCGGCGTGCTCGAGAATCCGAACGCCGCGCCGCCGGACGATCTGCTCATGCTGACGCGCAACGTCACGCGCGCGCCCGACATCCCGGAGAATCTCACGATCGGCTTCCAGTGCGGCACGCCGGTGTCGGTGAACGGAGAGTCGCTCAGCGGCGTCGATCTCATTGCCGCGCTCAACGAGATCGGCGGCAAGCACGGATGCGGCGTCGTCGACCTGGTCGAGGACCGGCTGGTCGGTATGAAGTCGCGCGGCGTGTACGAGACGCCGGGCGGCTCGCTGCTCTACACGGCACACTCCGAGCTCGAGCAGCTCGTGCTCGACCGGCGCACCCTCGCCGCCAAGGACGCGATCGCACCGCGGTACGCCGACCTCGTGTACGAGGGCCGGTGGTGGACGACCGAGCGCGAAGCATACGACGCGTTCGTCGACGTCACGCAGGCGCGTGTCTCGGGAAGCGTCACGCTCCGGCTGTACAAGGGATCGGTCGCCGTGGTCGGACGGGAGAGCGAGCATGCGTTGTATGATGAGCGTTTCGTAACGTTCGGCGAGGACGATGTCTACCAGCAGAGCGACGCGGCCGGCTTCATCCGGCTGTTCGCGCTGCCGGCGCGCGTCCGCGCGCTCAAGGATCAGGAGATGGGCGTCGTGCCGTCGCACTCGCCCGTCGTGTCCGCGGAGGCGGTGCCGGAAGAGCCGGCGCTGCAGATCGCGTGAGCGCCGCCACGCTGGCCGGTGCCGCGTCGGCGCACAAGCTCTGGGGCGGTCGCTTCCTCGGCGGGCCGGCGCCGGCATTCGACGCGCTGAACCACTCGATCGACGTCGACTTCCGTCTCTGGCCGTTCGACGTGCGCGGGTCGAAGGCCTGGGCGCGTGGTCTCTACCACGCGGGGGTGTTGACCTTCTCCGAGAGCGATGAGATCGAGCGCGGCCTCGATGCCGTGGCAGCCCGTCTCGACGCCGGTGAGACGCCGTTGGAAAGCGACGAAGACGTCCATACGATGATCGATCGCCTGTTGCACGACGAGATCGGCGACGTCGCGTCCAAGCTTCACACCGGCCGCAGCCGCAACGATCAGGTGGCGACGGCGACGCGCCTCTGGTCGATTGAGGCGGCCGACCGCGTCGCTGCCGCGGTGGCGTTGCTGCAGCAGGCGATCATCGACCAGGCGCACGGGCTCGAGACCGCCCTCATGCCGTCGTACACGCACATGCAGCGGGCCATCCCGGTATCGGGCGCGCATTGGTTGCTCGCCCACTTCTGGCCCCTCGAGCGCGATCGCGCGCGGCTGAACGTGGTGCGTCGCTCGGCGAGTGTGCTGCCGCTCGGTTCGGGCGCCGCCGCGGGATGCGCCTATCCCGTATCGCGTGTGCTACTCCAGGGCAGTCTCGGCTTCGCGTCGATATCACCGAACTCCATCGACGCGGTGAGCGATCGCGATTTCGTCGCCGAGCTGCTGTTCGCCGCGTCGATGATCGGTACGCACCTGTCGCGGCTCGCTGAGGATTTGATCATCTACGGGTCGACGGAGTTCGGTTTCGTGCGCTTCGGCGATTCGTTCACGTCGGGCTCGAGCATGATGCCGCAGAAGCGGAATCCCGACGCGCTCGAGCTGGCGCGCGGCTCAGCGGCGCGGCTGTTGGGCGATCTGACTTCGCTGCTCGCGACCCTCAAGGGGCTGCCGAGCAGCTACAACAAGGATTTGCAGGACGACAAGCGCGTCCTGTTCGACGCGGTGGATACGCTGCTGCTCGTACTTCCGGCGGTGGCGGGAGCGCTCGCGGAGTGCGAGTTCGATACCGCACGAATGCGCGCGTCGCTCTCGAGCACGATGATGGCGACCGACCTCGCCGACTATCTCGTTCGCAAGGGCGCCAGCTTTCGCGAGGCGCACGGTGCGGTGGGCCGGCTGATTCGCCGATGCGAAGACGAGCGTCTCGAGCTGCCGACGCTGCCCCTCGCCGCGTTCGCCGACGCGCATGAATTGTTCGAGCAGGACGTGTTCGACGCATTGTCGGCTCACGAGTCGGTCGAGCGACGCGAAGTCGAGGGTGGGACGGGGCCGCGCGCGGTTCGCGCGCAGCTCGAGGCTGCACAGTCGGCGCTCTCGCGATAGCCTGACGTTCGCGTTGCGGATAGTTGCCGGCCGCCAAAGACAAAGGCCCGACCGTTCGGTCGGGCCTTTGTCTTTTCGCGGATCAGTGCGAGGCCGTTCGGTCAGAACAGGAGGCCGAAGGTCACCGGAATGAAACGAACGTCGGTGTTGGAGATCGTGTGAAATCGAGCCTCGAGATACGCTGAGAATCCCGTCAAACCGAATCGGAAGCCGCCGCCGACGTTCCATCCGAGGTTCGATTGCGACTCGGACGTGAGAAACGGGTCGCGAGTGTTGTAATAGCCTACGCCTCCGATCAGATACAGCGTCGAGAGCGGGGCGATCGAACCCGAGCTGAAATCGTAGATGGCGTTCCCGGTGATGGCCGCGGCGCGCGCCTTGTCGGTGAACCCGGACACGTTGAACTCGTTGTACATGCCCTCGGCGCGGAAGGCGAGCGGCGACGCACGCTGGGTCATGGTGATGCCGGCACTGACGTTGTACCCGACGTCGGTACCGAGGTCGAAGTCGCCCGTGGGAAACGCCGCGCCGGCGGCGATGTTGAAGTGTGTGCCGGGGATCTGGGCACGAGCAGGAGTGGCAAACGCGACTGCGGCGGCAAAGCTTGCGCACACTGATGTGGCGCTGAGTCGGCGGCCCATGAGTGCTCCGTGATTTCGGTTGTGGCTGGACGCATCTAGTTCCATGCCATACGCACGGGCCAGAGCGCTAGTTGATTTGCGAGCGCTGAACCTGGGTTGCGCAGGTATCCACGCCAGTTTAATTATCCTTGGGCAATAGGAAAATTCATCGCCTCAAGGTGAGCTTCTAATATCCTTTTTGTTAAGGATAATTATGGTGAGATCATATCATGTTGAAATAGCAGCGCTTGCTGCGTTCGCTGACGAGAAATGGGTCGACAATCTCTTGTCGCACTTCACTGTTCCAGGCGTCGAATCCGCTCGCCAAGGCGTCGCGCGACGGATCACGCAGCGCGGGCTCGAGCACATCGCGCTGGTGCGTAGCCTGGCGCGGGACGTCGGGCTTCCACTCGCGCGCGCGGTCGACATGGCCATGCGCCTGCTTGACAGCCCCAACGGCGTCATCGAACTGCCTGGCCCCCTCGAGCTCCGCTTCGACCGACTGGCGTTCGAAGCTGGGCTATCGAGCCGGGTTGCCGAAGCTGCTGAGCGGTCCACGCCGGCTCGCCGCGGGAGAAGGCTGGCGAGGACCGCTCGCCCCGCCGGTGAGTCTCGCCGCGAAGTGTAACTCGGGTGTGGCCACCGACCAACAAAGAAGGCGCCTCGAGCCGAGGCGCCTTCTTTAACTGTTCGCGCTTTTTGTGTTCGCGGTGGTTCACCCGATCCGTGGGTTAGCCAACTGCCTTCGACACATTCTCCGCGGCCGGGCCCTTCTGACCCTGCACGAGGTCGAACTCCACCGGCTCACCTTCGGCCAGCGTCTTGAATCCGTTCCCTTGGATGGAGCTGTAGTGGACGAAGCAGTCCTTGTCCCCGCCGTCTGGCGTGATGAAGCCGAACCCCTTGGCGTCGTTGAACCACTTCACCTTTCCGGTCGTGCGCATGTCCCACTCCTGAAGGTACTCCGCTACAACACCATGTTGTGCGGACAGCGTGCCCATGGCGAGATGCCGCGCCCGCGGCAGCCTGATCTTGGGCGACGGCCAAAGTATCCCGCCCTGAAATGAGGGTCAAGCCGCGCCCGCCGGTGGACAG
>DATNAT010000059.1:0-6958 GCA_035572355.1 Gemmatimonadaceae bacterium | reverse complement strand
GTTGGTCGTGCCGCGATCCTCGGCCATCTCGCGGCACTCGCGTACGAGAAGGTGAGGTTGTTGGACGAGGCAATCGAGGGGCGCCGGCGACTGGAGCGAGTGATGAGCAGTCGATCTCGTTTGATGCGTGGATTCAGCCACGATGTGAAGAATCCGATCGGCGCGGCCGACGGGTATGCGGAATTGCTCAGCGGCGGCGTGTACGGAGACTTGAACGCGCGACAGGAAGAAAGCGTCGCGCGCTTGCGGCGGTGCATCCACAAGGCGATGGGGTTGATCGACGATCTCCACGAGCTGGCGCGCGCCGAAACTGGACATCTCGCGCTCTCCGCGGAGTTGTTGGATGTGTCGGCGCTGTTGCACGACGTGGGCGAGGAGTACCAGGCGAACGCTCGGTCGCGCCGGTTGTCGCTCACCGTGAACGGCGATGACGGACTGCCGCTCGTTCGAACGAGCAGGACGCGAGTGCGTCAGATCGTCGCCAACCTGCTGTCCAATGCCATCAAGTACACCGACGGTGGATTGGTAGCGGTGACGGCGACACACCGGTCGGTCGGCCCCACCGGCGACGACGGTGACTGGGTGGTCATCGAAGTTGCGGACACGGGACACGGCATTCCTCCAGACAAGCTGGAATTCATTTTCGAGGAGTTCGGCCGGATCGGCGACAGTGACCAAACCGGTGCCGGCCTCGGACTGGCGATCAGCCGTCTTCTCTCGCACGCGCTCGGCGGCCAGATCACCGTTCGCAGTCAGCTCGGTATCGGATCCACCTTCTCGCTCTGGCTCCCGCGGATCGCCGGCGCAGCGGGCCCGTCCGAGGCGCCCAGCCGCGAGCGAGCGCGAGAAGCGGTTTCGTAGTTGACGGTGCTGGTACGCCCGTCGGGGCGGATGGTACGCGCGCATCATTTCCGCGCGCCGCTGCACCGCGGCATCTTGCAGCTCCGCCGACGGTGAAGCCGGCCGCGAAGAGGAATCGAGAATCATGAATGCATCATACATCCCGTCCGTGCAGCCCCCGCGCGGCCACAGCGCGCTGCGAGAGGGAATTCGTCTCGGACTGATCATGGCCTCGGCAACTTGGCTCTGGGTCGCGCTGGTCGACGCCGTGTCCGGACACCCCTGGCACACGTTCGTCGCGCTCGGTGGCATCCCCGGTTTCACCGTGATGCACTTCCTGCTGAACATCACGTACGCGGTGGTGGTTCTTTCCGCGATCCACGGCGCGGCGCGGACGCCAAGCTTGATCTTCGCACTGATATTCGGCGGGATCATCTTGGAGGGCGCGATCACGATGATCACCAACCTGCTGGTGCAAGCGGCGGTTGGTAGCGTGGGCTGGGTCGGGATCTTCGGCGGCAACGTCATTGCGACCGGCATCGCGTTCGTGCTGCTGGCGCGCACGCATCCGCTCGCGGCCTACCTGCGCCAGGCTGAAGAAGAGACCTGACGGGTCAGGCCGATCTCATTCGATGAGCCCGCGGCGTCGAGCGTGGGTCACGGCTTCGAGCCGGCTGTGCGTCCGGAGCTTGCGATTGATGTGGTGCAGGTGGTTGCGCAGCGTCTGCGGCGAGATCTTCAATTTCCGCGCGATGCTCGCCGCGTTGCTTCCCTGCGCGAATAGACCGAGGATGCGGCGCTCCTGATCCGAGATCGGTTCGGTGGGCGCGAGGTGCGGCGTGTCGTCGCTCAGCGCCACGATCTGGCGGGCGAGGTCCGACATCCGGGTGAGGAGCGTCTCCCTGCGCCGGCGCTCGGTCATGTCGCGCGCCAATCGCACGAACAGCCGCCGGCCGGTGCGCGGATTGTCGAACACGATCGTCGAGACGTTGATCCAGATGCGCTGGCCCTGCCGGGTCGAGACTTCTAGGTCGAAATTGGGTATGCCGCCGTCTCCGGTCCAGTGGCGCGTCGGCGCTTCGAGTCCGCCGGCAAGCGCGTCGGTCCCCAGCGCGTCGCGGGCGTCGAGCACGTCGTCGATGTTGCGCGTCAGCACGTCCGCACCTGGGTGACCGAACAGCCGCTCCGCGGCCGCGTTCCACGAGCAGATCTCTCCGTCGCTCGTCACGGTGTACGCGGCGTCCGCCGTCTGTTCGAGCAATGCGAACAGTTCGATTTCGAGCATGTGATCTTGGCGGTCCGGGCGTGCGGGAAGCCTCGAGCTACGGTACAACCTGGGACGGACACGTGTGCACGTGGTACAAACGCTTCATTGAAACGCCGGCGGTTGGACGATATCGATCATGGAGCAGAACGCGCATCGAAGCCACCGGAGGATGCAATGAAGCAAGTCGACAAGCAGCGCGCTGAACGGGAATATCTCGGGTGTGCGGTCACCATGCCATTGGCAGACGATGGCGCGACCGTATCGAATCCTCGGCCGCGATGCAGCACGGGGCGACAGCGGAACAAATCATGGAGGCGATCTGGGTCGCGGCCGAAATGCGTGCCGGTGCCGCCTACGCGCACGCCAATATCGCGCTGGACGAGATCGAACACCATCAGCGTGAGCACGGAGCCGGTGCACGATGAGCTGGTATGACAACGAATGGACGTACGCCCATCAAGTGGTGCGCGTAAGGCAATCTCCATGACAGACCAGAAACCTCGGACCACGCCTCGAATGCCCGTCGGGACCTCCAAGGTCAGCGAGCAGGGGGGTGACGGTGTGGATCAGGCCTCGCGTGACAGCTTCCCGGCGAGCGATCCGCCGTCGTGGAATGGTGTCCGCGCCGGTGCGCCCTGCGCGCCGCTCGACCTGGTTCGCCGCGCAGACCGCTCGGGCACCTAGCAGGCGCAGCGGTCGTCAAGCGCGAAGTCACAAAATCGGCGGCGGTTCGTCTTACGCGTCGGCGTTGGTGATCTGCATCACTACCGATCACAACTGGAACTGGTCTTGCCAGTTCGACCGGTCGTGCCGATCAGGGAGTTCGTCGACGCCTCGGGCGTCCGGTGGAGCGTGTGGAGCACCGTGCCTGACATGCGTGGTGTGATGGGGAGCATGCAGGGCGGATGGCTCACGTTCGAGTCCGCGATCGGACGGCGTCGGCTCGTGCCGATTCCGCCCGAATGGGAGTCCGCGTCGACGGGAACCCTGCGCGACTTGTGCGGGCGCGCCGAGGCGGTGCGCGTCTCACCCCGCACCGGCAGCTTCCGCGTCGACCCCAACGAGTGATGCCAGATTGATAGTTCAATAACTGGAATCGACGACCCGCGGCCGCTCGGCCGTTCGGCCCCTCGGAGCTTCGACGCCTAGGGGGAGTCGCCGCCGCCCGATGGGCGCGGTCGGCGCGGCGCAGGCTCGGCCTGCTCGCAAAGCGTCAGCAGGTCGGCGTCGGACAGGGCTCGCCAGTCGGTCGGGATCGGCGCGATGCGGCGCGTCTCGTCGCCCGCATCGAACGCCAGCCATCCGTCCCGGAAATGTTCGCGAAGCGGCGCCCGTCCGCCCGACGCCGCCGAGGGATGGACCGCGAACACCGACCACCGCACACCACGGGCATCCTGAACGTCGCGTGTTCCGGTCGGCTCGATCTCGCGTGGTTTGTGCAGCCGGCGTCGCACCGAGACCGCTTCCTTCGCCGCCTCGTTTGCGATCGCGAGCACCTCTTCAATCCGGATCAGCTCGCCGGTGTCCGCCCGGTCGAGGTCGGTGGCGCACGCCGTCTCGAGCGCCGTCTTCAGCGTCGTCTTCGCCCGATCGAGGGTTGGTTTGAGCGCTTTCGCTTCGTCCGGCGACATCGCCGCTCTCCTGAGAACTCAAATGCGAATGGGGCAACGAGCATGCCCGGCGACGGGGCAGCCACACCGCTGAGCTGGGCGCGTGACCCTCGAAAAAACGGCTCGTCAGGATTATTGCGGCTTTCCATGGACCCCAATCCGGTGTAAACATTGGCGCGTGGGCGTTTTCAGGCCCGCGACATATGATCAGGGCAGGAAACAGAGCACGGCGACGCCGCTGTGACCCGAGCGCCGAGCGCGAAAGCGACTCGCCGTTCGCCGAAAGGGCCGGAGTCTCCGAGGCTCGACCAATGCACGATCCGTCCAGGGCGATCACAGTCTCACCCCGCCGCTCGCCGAGCGAGTCGGCGCCCGATGCACAGCCGACGGATCCGTTCGAGTCCGCCACGAGTCAGACCCGCACGAGACAGGCGCGGCCGCTGACACGCCGCTTGCCGATCGTCATCGCGCTCATCATCGCGCTGGTCGCGACCGGCATCGCCTGGACGGCATATGTACGCATCGACGACGCGGCGGTGGACACCGCGAACGCGCGCCTGAGCGCCAGCGCTCGCGACGTCAGCGATATGCTCCAGACCGTTCTGCGCCGCGCGCAGCGAGGCGTCGAACCAATCGCCGCCGCGCCCGCGGTCATCGCGATGCTCTCGCGGGGCAGGAGTGTCGACAGCGTAGCCGCGCAGCATCTCCTCGACTCGCTGTTGCGCCGGTCGCCCGCGGTGCTCGCCGTGAGCCTGTGGGACTCCACGGGACGCCTTCGCCTCGTCAGCGGACCGCGCGACGCGGCGCTCGCCTCGCGCCCGAGCGTCGGGGCGGGTGGCGGCGATTGGGGTTCTCTCATCGGCCGGCTCGTTGCACGCGGCGACACCGCGACGTACGGCGTCGCTGCGCCGGCCCGCGCCGGCGCCGATACCATTGGCGTCGTCGTCGTAACGGGACGCTTGACTGATGCATCGTCCGGCCCCGCGATCAGCAAGCTCGTGGGGCAGGACGTGCGATTGATGGTGACCAACGAGAACGGCGACGTCTGGTCGAATCTCGGGTCGATCGTTGCGCGGCCGATGCATGGACCGATGCCGAAGCCCGGCGCGGTGTACACGGCGAGCGACACGCGCGAGCGGATCGCCGGCGCCGCGCGCGTTGGTACGACCCCCTGGCTCGTTTGGCTCGAGGCGCCGCTCGACGCGACTCGTGCGCCCGCGCATCGGTTCCTGATCGACATCATCGGGATCGCGCTCGTTTTCGTCGTCATTGGCGGCGTCGCCGCGTGGCTGATCATCCGCGCCTCGACCCGTCCCGTGCTGGAATTGACCGACGCCGCTAAGCGGCTGTCGCAAGGCGAATACGCGCTCCGCGTCGGAGTGCACTCGGAGAACGAGCTCGGCGTGCTCGCCGGCGCGTTCAACACGATGGCCGAGCGCGTCCAGATCGCCACCGACGAGCTGACGGCTCGCGCACTCGTGCTCGAGCGGCGCAATCGCGATCTCCACGAGAGCGAGCTGCGCTACCGGCAGCTGGTCGATCAATCACCCGACGCGATCATCGTGCATCGCGACGGCAACATTCTGTTCGCGAGCGCGGTCGCCGCGCGCCTGGTCGGCGCCGACGATCCGCTGGCGCTCGTCCGCCGACCGCTGCTCGACCTCGTTTCCGCACCCGACCGGACCGAAGCCGAGCGGCGCCTCCTCACCGCCGGCGATCCGACCGGCGCGGCCTCGCTGACGCAACTTCGCTTTCAGCGCGCCGACGGCAAAGACGTCGTCGTCGAGGTGTCCGCCGTCGCGGTGCTGTTCGATGGCAAGCCCGCGGTGCAGACGTTGGCGCGCGACGTGTCGGAGCGCCGCCAGCTCGAAGAACAGTTCCGTCAATCGCAGAAGATGGAGGCGGTGGGCCGCCTCGCCGGCGGCATCGCGCACGACTTCAACAATCTGCTGACGGTCATTCACACCTACGCCGAGCTCGCGCTGTCGGCCACGCCCGAAGGCGACGAGCGGCGCGATGATCTGGAAGAGATTCGCCGCGCCTCGGTGAGCGCCGCACGGCTCACGCGGCAGATGCTCGCCTTCAGCCGCAAACAGGTGCTGGCGCCGCGGAAGATCGACGTCAACGACGCGATCAACGGACTCACCGGGATGATGCAGCGCGTGATCGGCGATCACGTCAAGGTGAGCACCGACTTGCGTCCGAACCTCGGCCACATCTGGGCCGACGCGGGACAGCTGGAGCAGGTGCTGGTGAATCTCGCGGTGAACGCGCGCGACGCGATGCCGAACGGCGGCATGCTGCGCATCGAGACTGCGAACGCGACGCTCCACGAGGGCTACTCGAGCCACGAGGGATATCCGATTCCGGCCGGTGACTACATCCTCCTCGCCGTGTCGGACTCCGGCGTCGGCATGACGCGCGAGGTGCAGGCGCGCATCTTCGAGCCGTTCTTCACGACGAAACAGCCGGGGCAGGGCACCGGTCTCGGACTGTCGACGGTGTACGGCATCGTGCGGCAGTCGAGCGGCTACATCTGGGTGTACAGCGAGCCCGGGCAGGGGAGCTGTTTCAAGATCTATTTCCCGCGACACGTCGGCGACGACGCGGCGCCGGCTCCGACGGCGGCGGATCCAATCGTCGTCACGACGCGTGCCGCCGAGCTGCTGCTCGTCGAAGATGAGCCGCTGGTGCGCGGCGCGGTCCGCAAGATTCTCCAGAAGGCGGGCTATACCATCACGGCGGTCGACTCCGCGGCGGCGGCGATCACCGAGTTCGCGACGCGACAGGGCCGGTTCGATCTCGTGATCACGGACATGGTGATGCCGGGAATGACCGGCGCCGACCTGATTCGCGAGCTGCGCGAGCGCAATCCGGATCTCCGCGCGATCATCATGTCGGGCTACTCGGAGGAGCTGACGCGCCGCGAGACGCTGCTGCCGGCGAACGCGGTGTATCTCGAGAAGCCGATCTCGCCGAACGAGCTGACCTCGTGCGTGAACGAGCTGCTTGGACGCGGCGAGCCGGCCCTGACGCAGCGCCCGCTGTATCAGGCGCCGGGCCTTGGCGGGACGCGCCCGCAGCGGGTGTGAGGGCGCGGTGACCGCCGGGAAACCTCCCGGGTTAGGCTTTCGACGACAACGCCGAGCCTGTCAATGCCTCTGCGAGCGTATCTGAACGTGAAGATCATCATTGGCACGGCACTCGGCGCGGCCGGACTGGTCGCGGCGTGCGGCGGCGA
>DATNAT010000058.1:0-9139 GCA_035572355.1 Gemmatimonadaceae bacterium | reverse complement strand
CCGCCCGCTGCCGGCGCCGGCGCGAGCGAGTCGAGCCGGGCGCGAAAAGCGACGGCCTCCGCATCGGACGCGCCCTGGAGTTGGCCGGCGAGCGTGCGTGCCTGCTCGTACGCCGCGTGATCCGCCGCCGCTGCGTCGTAGAGCTGGCGCGTCAGCGACGCAAGCTGTGCCAGCCCCGCGGCCGGCGTGTTCACCCGCGGGTCGAGCTCGAGCACCAGCGGTTGCGTGTACGACTTGCCGTCGGCCGTGAGTCGCACGGTGTAGCTCCCCGGCGGCGCCCACGGTGCATTCACCGCCGCGTAGGTGCGGTGCGGCACCGCGCCATTCGATCCGCCGCCCCCGCGACCACCGCCCTCTCCAATGGGATCGTAGCGCAAATCCCAATTGAAGCGATGCATGCCCGCCTGGCTCGAGAGGAGCAACGCCGGCGCCGGCCAGTAGAGCGGCAGACCGCAGTCGGCCAGCGTCGGCGTTTGCTGGCAGAGCGTGTTGTATTTGGCGGGATCCGTCGCCGGGTCGGCGCCGCGCACCACTTGATTGTCGCTCGCGTAGGAGCGAATCGTCTTGCCCGCGGCGTCGAGAATTTCGAGCTTGACTGGTCCGCTCGCGTTCGACGGCAGGTAATAGTCGATCAACGCGCCCGGCGGGGGATTCTCGCCCGCCGGAAGCTCGGGCGGCCACGGCGTGGGATCGTTCGTCGCGAACCGGACGCGAAGCGCCGTCGCCGGCTTGAACAGGTACGCCGAGTGCGCGTTCTCGGCCGCCACGAACTGCGCGTGCTGCCGGAGCGGCGTCAGATCGTCGAGAATCCAGAACCCGCGGCCGTGCGTGCCGGCCACGAGATCGGCGCAGTGGCAGACCGAGTCGTCCTTCACCTGGATGTCACGCACCGAGATCGGCGGCATGTCGAGCTTGAGCGACGACCAGTGGTCGCCGTCGTCGTACGACACCCAGACTTGCAGCTCGGTAGCCGCGTACAACAGTCCTCTAACGCGAGGATCCTCACGGATCGAATTCGCCACCGCGCCCGGCGGCAGGCCGTTGTCGATCTCCGTCCACGTCTTGCCTCCGTCATGCGTCCGCCAGAAGTGCGGATTCATCTCGTCCAGCCGCATCGTGTTCGCCGCGGCGTAGGCGGTGCCATTGTCGAAATGGCCGGCGTCGATGTTGAAGATGCGCGTCCACGGCTTGATCGCCGCCGGCGTCACGTTCGACCAGTGCGCGCCGCCGTCCATCGTCACCTGGATGTTGCCGTCATCCGTCCCCGCCCAGATCACGTTCAGGCTGCGCGGCGACGCCGACAGCGCGGTGATCGAGCCCTGCGGCCCCGGCGTCACGGTACTCGCGTACTTGCCGACGTTCGCCGGCACGGCCCAGCTCTGGCGCGCCAAATCGGGGCTGATTCGCGTCCAGCTGTGCGCCTCGTCGGTCGACTTCCACACGACGTTCGACGTGTAGTAGAGCACGTGCGGGTCGACGCGCGACCACTCGATCGGCATCGTCCGCACGTTTCGCCCGTACTGCGTCCCGCGCTGCTCCGTGCTCGGCCCCACGGTCGATGTCTGACCCGTCTTTCGGTTGTAGAGCGAGACGTTCGTGCGCTGGCTGCCGTACACGAGATCCGGGTTCTTCGGATCGGGCGCCGCGACGCCGTACTCCTGGATGTTGACCGGGTGCCAGTCGTGGAACGTGATCTCGCCATCCATCGACTGGCTCTCGACGCAGGCCGAGCCGGAGTCCTGTTGGCCGCCGCAGACGCGGAACGGGAAGGAGTTGTCGGTCGACACGTGGTACATCGCCGCCGTGGGCTGATTGTACCAGTTGCTCCACGACAAGCCGCGATTGGCCGACACCACCGCGCCCTGATCGGCCACCTGCAGGATGATGTTCGGATCGTTCGGGTTGATCCACGTTCTCTGATAATCGTCGCCGCCCGGCGCGCCGCGCACGGCGCTCCACGTCGCACCGCCGTCCTCCGTCCGCCAGAGCACGGTCGACGAGCTGTAGACGACGTTCTCGTTCTTCGGATCGACGACGATCGTCGGCAGGTCGCCGCCGCCGATGCGCACGAGCGGCCGGTTGTCCGAGACGGCGCCCGGATGGTCGTTCACCGCCAGATGCCAGTGCTCGCCGCCATCGGTGGACTTGTAGAAGCCGACACCGCCGCCGCCGCCGCCCGCGCCGCCGCGCCCACCACGGCCGCCGCGCCCACCCGGCACCACTTCGTCGTTCGCCGTCGGGGGTGGAACCGGCGCCGGCGCCGCGGCGACCATTGCGTACAGCGTGTGCGGGTTGCTCGGCGCGATCGCGATGTTGGCCTCGAGCACCGGCGGCAGACCGTCGTTGATCTCGGTCCACGTCGTCCCGCCGTCCACCGACTTGTAGATGCCGCGCGCCGCGCTGCCGAAGCCGCCGCCCTCGATGAAGCTCTGCTGCTGTTCCCACAACGCCGCGTACACGATGTTCGGATTGCTCGGATCGATGCGGACGTCGTTGCCGCTCGCATACTCGTCCTTGTATAAGACTTTCTGCCAGCTCTTGCCGCCGTCCGTCGACCGGAATATCCCTCGCTCGGCATTCGGCCCGTACGGATGGCCGAGCGCGGCGACGAAGACGCGGTTCGGGTTCGTCGGATCGACGTCGACGTTGGCGATCATCTGCGTGTCGTGCAGCCCGACGTTCGTCCACGTCTTGCCGCCGTCGCTCGACTTGTACACGCCCTCGCCCGTCGCCAGATCGGGGCGGATGATCCCCGCGCCCGTGCCGACGTAGATCACGTTCGGCTCCGACGGGGCCACGGCGATCGCGCCGATCGAGCCCGTGCCCGCCGAGTCGAACACCGGTTCCCAGTTCGAGCCGTAGTCGGTCGACCGCCAGACGCCGCCGTTGTCGAAGCCGGCGTAGAACACGTTGTGTTGGCTCGGGACGCCGGCCGCGGCGCGGGCGCGACCGGCGCGCGTGGGCCCGATCTCGCGCCAGTGCATAGCCGACGAGAGCTCCGCCGATTGGGCGGCGGCGGAGGCGAACGCGAGGCAGAGCGCGGCAACGGCCGCGCCGAGGGTGCGATGACGAATGGAATTCACGAGGACGATTCTCACGAGACGCGTGCGGTGCGAGTGGAACTACGGCGACCACGGAGCCGATGCGGCCGGTCAAGCCGCGAGACTGTCACTGACTGTCACAACGTTGGACTTTTCGCCGAGCGCGCGCAACTACACCGCCGCGTTGCCGAGCCGCGCGCCGCTTGGCAGATTGCAAGAAGGATCACGCATCACTCACTCGCACCTCGCATCACATGCCGCGCACTCTCTCCGCCGCCATCATCGGCGGCCTCGTCGCCGCGTCACTGCACGCGCAGGCCGTGAAGCCCGTTTGGCCCGATGAGGGCCCGTTCAAATGGACGCCGCGCCCGACGTCGGCCGACATCACGCCGAACGATCTGCGCACCCGCCTCTATCAGTTCGCCGACGACTCGATGCAGGGCCGCCGCATCGGCGAGCCGGGCAACTACAAGGGGACTGCGTACATCGCGAGCGAGTTCAAGCGCTTTGGGCTCCAACCGGGCGGGGAGAAGGGAACGTTCTTCCAGGAGCTTCCGTACGGGCCGCTCGGCTTCGACAGCGCGTCGTCACGGCTCATCGCCGCCGGTGCGCCACTCGTCGCAAAATCCGACTGGGTACCGATCGCGCCGACGCCAGCCAACGGCTTTGGCCGCAACGCCGATCTGAACGGCGTGCCGACGGTCTTCGCCGGCCGCTGGGGCGATACCACGCCGCTCGACGCCGATGCGCTGCGCGGCAAGGTCGCGGTGTTCATCGCCACGCCGGCCGCGGCGGGGCTCACCGGCGGACGCGGCGGAGCGGGGAACGGTGGACGACTCGAGCGCTGCGATTCCATTCCGAGCAAGTTCGGCGCGGAGGCCGCGGCGCAGGTCGAGGCGGCCATCGCGCGCATCGAGGCCGCTGACAGCGCCGCGGGGCGTCCGCGCCGCGGCGGTCGTGGTGGCCGCGGCGGTGTGCGCGACGTGCGCGCGGCGAACGCCGGCGCGGTTGGCGTGCTTCTGATCGCACTCGACCAGGCGCCGCAGGCCGCCCTGCAGAACGCGTTCGGGGACCGCGGCGGCATGGAGCCGACGGGCAACGCATCCGGACCCGTCGGGGCTGCGATCTCGAGCGCCGCTGCCGCGAAGCTGTTCGGCAAGCCGGTCGACCAGCTCAGCGTTGGCGCGGCTGGTCAACCCGTGAGCGCGCATTGGAGCTACGCCTGGCACATGTCGGCGACGCCGGCGCGCAACGTCATCGGAATCATCCGCGGCAGCGACCCGTCGCGCGCGTCGGAGTACGTCCTGATCAGCGCGCACAACGACCATGTCGGCATCAACACGACGGTGTTCGACCATGACTCGCTCCGCGCCGTGAACATGGTGACGCGGCCGCAGGGTGCGAACGATCCTGTCTGCCGTCCGTCGCCGTCGCAGCAGCACGAGATCGATTCCATGATCGCCCGCGCGCGCAGCATTCGTCCGCCGCGCCGCGATTCGATCATGAACGGCGCCGACGACGACGGCTCGGGCACGGTGATCCTGCTCGAGATCGCCGAGCGCATGGCGACCGAGCATCCCGCGCGCTCGATCATCTTCGTGTCGCATGAAGGCGAAGAGGCCGGCCTGCTCGGCTCGCGCTGGTTCACCGATCATCCGACGATCGCGCTCGACTCGGTCGTCGCCGCGCTCAACATGGACATGGAGGCCAAAGGGCGCGTCGATCAGGTGAAGTTCGGCGGCCCGACCTCGATCCAGACGCTCGGCTCTCGCCGGCTATCGCGCGAGTTCGGAGACATCATCGATTCCGTGAACGCGGTGCGCCCGGTCGTGATGGCGGTCGACAAGACCTGGGACGTGAGCGCGAATCCGATGAACCGCTTCTGCCGCAGCGATCAGGTGAACTACGTTCACCACGACGTGCCGGTCACGTACTTTTCGACCGGATACGCCGAGGACTATCACCAGGCGACGGACGAGCCGCAGTACGCCGACTACGATCACATGGCGAAGATCGGCGGCTTCGTGCATGACATTGCGTGGGCGATCTCGCAGCGCCGAAACAGGCCGGCGATCTCGGGGGCCGATCCATCGTATCCAGCCTGCCGATAGGGTGTGTTCCAAAGGGTGACACACTGTGTCCAACGCATTGGACAGTCGCCGACGGCGACACCTGGTGGTGAGCGACGCAACGCCGATCTGGACAAGGAGTTAGGTCGAACCGGCTTGGTGGCAGCGCCCGTGCATTAGGCGCGGCCACCAATCTCACGGGAGCAGTCCCAGTGTTCCGGACCTCGTCTGTCCTCGCGGCCGCCCTGTCGGCCGCCGGCCTCTGTGCCGCCGGCGGCACGGCCGCCGCGCAGCAGTCGCAGCTCGCCGTCAGTCCGTTCATGTCGGTGCTTCCGGCGGGCGGCGCCAGCCCCCTCGCCGGGCTGGCGCTGACCCTCGGCGGCGCTCAGAGCGCGTTCGCCATTCGGGCCCGCGGTACGCTGGCATTGCAGAACTCGAATACCACTCTGTTCAACACGGGCGAGACCTATCGCCCGTGGGCGGCCGACGCCGACGCGCTCTTCTTCCTCGGTACCCACGACGGCTATCGACCGTCGCTCGCGCCGTTCGTGTTCGCCGGCATCGGGACGGCGTCGACCGATAGCCTCGGCTACAACGTGCGGCAGAGTGGATGGAGCTACGGCGCGGGCTTGCAGCTTCCGCTCGGCTCGGCGATCGACCTGTTCGGCGAGTCGCGCTGGCGCATGTCGCGCTTCGTGCTGCCGACGGCCGACCTGGCACCGTCACCGACGACAGAGTTCAGCTTCGGCGTGAACTTCCATGTCGGCGGGGCGCCTTCGGCACCGGAGCACTCTAGGCGCCGTCGCTGAGCGCGATCTTCGGCTCGACGCGCGCCGCGCGTCGAGCCGGGATGTACGCGGCGAGCGCACCGGTGATCACCAGCACCGCCGCGACTCCCGCATACGTCGTCAGATCGTAAGCCGAAAGGCCGAACAGCAAGCTGCCGAGCGCGCGCGATCCCAGAAGCGAGAGCGGAAGTCCGAGCGCGAGCCCGATCACCACGAGCCTGAGCCCTTGTCGCACGACGAGCGACGAGACCTGTCGCCGCTGTGCCCCGAGCGCGATGCGGATGCCGATCTCGTGGCGCCGGCGCCCGACGACGTACGAGAGCATCGCGTAGATCCCGCCAATTGCCAGGGCGAGCGCGATCGCGGCGAATGCTGCCAGCGCGAACGCCGTCGTGCGCTGCTGGGCCAGCGATGCGTCGAGCGCAGCGCGCATCGTCCGCGCCTGATAGACGGGCAGTTCCGGGTCGAGCTCGTGCACGGCGCGGCGGATCTCCGGAAACAGCGACGCGGCGTCGCGGGTCGTGTGCACGACCATGGCGTACGTCGGGAAGTCGGATGCGCTGTCGATGCGCGTGATCGGGAAGTAGAGACCGGGACGCATCGGCGTCGAGAGCCCATAGTGCTTGACGTCTTTCACGACGCCGACGACGGTCGTCCAACTCGACGACGTGTCGCCGCGCGAGTGAAAGCGTTTGCCGGTGGGGTCGGCGACGCCCGGCCAGAATTGATGCGCCAATTCCTCGTTGACCACCGCCGGTCGAAAGGCCCCCGGCGTCGAGCCCCCTTCGTTCGGCGCGTAGAGGTGCCCGTGCGCGAGCTGGATTCCCATCGTCGCGAAGTAGTCGGGCGACGCATAACGGAGGAGCGTTACCGGATCCTGCTGTCCTTTGACCAGCGCCGGCGCGCCTTCGGCCTGGAAGAAGCTCCCCCAATGACAGCCGAAGGGCGGGCAGGTGACGAAGCCGGCGTGGTCGACACCGGGGATCGCGTCGAGCCGCGCCACGACCGACTCGAAGAACCGGCGTTGCTCGAGCCCGTTCCGATAGCGAACGGCCGGAAGGGCGAGGCGGAATTCGGCCACGCCGTCGGGCCTGAACCCGGGGTCGACATTATGCAAATTGGCATACGCACGTACTAATAGCCCGCAGCCGACGAGGAGCACGACGGCGAACACGACCTCGAGCGTGACGAGCGCGTCGAGCAGGCGGCGCTGCGGCACCGAACCGGCCGCTCGCCCGCCGCCGCCGACGAGCTGGCTCGAGACCTCGAGCCGTGTCAGCTGGAACACCGGTGCGATCCCGAAGAGCGCCGCCGCCAGCGTGACGAGTCCGAACGAATAGGCGATCGTTCGAGCGCTCACCCCGAGCGACACCCACGGGGGCACCAGCGTCGGCGACGCGGCAACGATCGCGCGCAGCGCCCACTCGCCGCCCAACGTTCCGAGCGCTCCCGAAAGCGCGGCGAGCGCCAGGCTCTCGGTGAGAAGCTGTCGCGTCACGCGGCCGGCGCTCGCCCCAAGCGCCACGCGCACGCCGATCTCCCGCCGCCGGAAGATCGAACGCGCCAGCATCGTGCCCGCCACATTCGCGCAGGCGATGAGAAGGACGAGCGCCACCGCGGCGCCGAGTACCTGACCGACCGCGCGGAAATTCTTCGCGAACGTCGCCCGCAGCGGCTCGACGCTCGGCGACACGACGTGCCCGGTGTCGTCCTTTGCCCAGACGGCGATCTGCGCATGGTACAGATCGCGTTTCGCGTCGTCCACGCTCTTCCCGGGGCGCAGCCGTCCCACGCCATCGTACTGATACGACTGAAAGTGCGCCGTCGAATCGCCGTCGATCGGCATCCACAACTTGACGCCGCCCGGGAACTCGGCCGACGTCGGCAGCACGCCGACGATCGTGTACGTCTCGCTGTTCACGCGCAGCGACGCGCCGACCGCGGACCGCTGCCCGCCGAATCGCGTCTGCCAGAGATCGTAGCCGATCAGCACGACCTTCGGGCCGTGCGGCTTGTCCTCGTCGGCGGTGAAGGTGCGGCCGACGATCGGATGTACGCCGAGCACGCGCGGGAGATCGTACGTCATGATCCCCGCCGTTGCGCGTTCGCTCGACGCACCGTCGGTCAGGTTGACGCTCGTCACCCCATACGCCGCCATCGATTCGAACGCGGTGGCGGTGCTCCGCCAGGTCGTGAAGTCGGGGTAGTTGATTCCGGTGTAGTCGAGGTTCCAGCGCGGCGCCGTCTCGTTGAGATAGACGAGACGCGACGATTCTGGAAAAGGGAATGGCTTGAAGAACAGCCCGTCGAGCAACGCGAACACGGCGGTGTTCGCGGCCACCGCGAGGCCGAGGGTGGCGACGATGAGCGCCGTCGAGCCCGGTTGGCGCATGAATGAGCGAAGGGCAAAGCGGAGGTCGATGATGAGCGATCGCATGCGTTGCTCCCGTGGTCCGTCTCGCCGCAGACGCAGGTGCTCGTACGGCGCGCGCGCGGCGATGTCGAGGATGGCGGCTGCGCACGCCGCGACATAGGCGGCGCGCCCGCGGGCGCGGGCCTCGTCGAGCTCTTCGTTGAACAGCGCCTCCATCTCCGCGCCGTGTGCCGCGCGCAGCTCGGCGGGCAGGGCACGAAGGGCCGCGCGATAGAGCGCCGACGCGAATCGTCTCATGCCGATTCGGTGCGGTGGGCGAGACGGCGTTGCGCGGTCCTCAGCGTCGCCTCGAGTGAAGCCGTTTCGGCGGCGAGGGCGCGCCGACCCTGCGCCGTGATGCGGTACCAGCGCTTTCTCGCGCTCTCGTTCCTGGCAAACGCCGGTGCGGTGTCGAGGGCGCGGATCCACTCGCGTTCGCGCAACTCGTCGAGCGCCCCGTAGAGTGTCGCCGGCCACAGGCGCAGCTCGCCCGCCGTGAGGTCGAGGACGTCGCGCATGATCCCGGAGCCGTGCCGATCCTGCGCGGCGAGCGAGAGCAGAATGAAGAACCAGGGTCGAGACACGCGGCCTCCGGGGCGTCGAACGATGCCGGGCGCTATGCTACTCGATCATATTATATGAACGAGTATAATAGCGCCAGCAGAAAAGTGTGGAGCGGGCGGCCGGTGCCGCGCTCCTTGCTCTTCGAGGGGTGGGAGGGCAGAATCCGGTGGTAGCTCGGACACCAACCCCCGACCCCTCAATGCGACTCACTCGTTCCCTCGCCCTTCGCACTGCGATCGGCGCGATTACCGCGGCCGCCCTCGC